>NZ_QWES01000001.1:0-421525 GCF_009936115.1 Anaerotruncus sp. 80 | reverse complement strand
GGTAACTTAACTTTAACACAAAAATGAGATCTTGCAATTTTTTTATTCAGTTGTAACACATCTATTGTAAACCTACACTTTACTAAGCTGTCGGAAAACTTATGGACTTGACTCCTGCAGATTTTTGTGGTATTTTTACTTATATAGAAATGAGATTATTTACCGCCGGGTAACGCTTTTTATTCACGCCGTTAGGCCTTAGAAGGAGTGAATGGGAAGCGGTATTTTTTTTAAAGAAAGGAAAGGTTATTTGTATGTTTAGAGCAATGAGAAGAACGAAACAGGCGATGTCTTTTGCGGACAGCGAGGTAGTATTAGCGCGAAATACTGCAGGCGTTTTAGCTGCAGCAGGCGATGATGGTTATCCTTACGCAGTACCGCTCAGCTATGTGTATGCGGACGGCAAAATTTATTTCCATTGCGCAAAGGAAGGACACAAGCTGGATGCAATCTCTCGCTGTGAAAAAGTATCTTTCTGTGTTATCGATACAGATCAGGTGGTGCCGGAAGAGTTCACGACTTATTTTCGCAGTGTTATCGCTTTCGGCAAAGCGAGAGTGCTGGATGATCCTGCTGAAAAGAGGGCAGCGCTGGAAGCGCTGGGAAAGAGATATTCTCCTGATGAAACGCCAGAGGCATTGGCAAAGGAAATTGAAGGCTCTTTTAAACAAGTCACCATGGTTGAGATTACCATCGACCATCTGTCTGGCAAAGAGGCAATTGAATTCGTGAAACAGAAAAAGTAAAGTAAAATATAATCTAAAAAACGAGGTATCGCCCTGAAGGACGACCTCGTTTTTCATCACGGTGTTATTTAATCAGACTTTTTCCGGTCATTTCCTCCGGAATGGAAAGCCCCATCAGGCGCAGCATAGTCGGCGCGATATCGCACAGCCTGCCGTCATCTGCCAGAGGAACCGGATTTTCAGCGATATGTACAAGGGGTACGGGATTCAGCGAGTGGGCAGTGACCACGTTGCCGGCATCGTCAACCATGCAGTCGGCGTTGCCGTGGTCTGCAGTCAGCAGAATCTGTCCGCCTTTGGAAAGTACAGCATCGACGATTTTCGGCACGCACACATCGAGGGTTTCGATGGCGCGGACAGCCGCCTCCATGATACCGGTGTGACCGACCATATCCGCATTGGCGAAGTTGAGCACAATACAGTCGTACTTGTCTGCTTTAATTTGTTCCAGCACTCGTTCTGTTACCGCAAGAGCGCTCATTTCGGGTTGAAGATCATAAGTCGCCACTTTTGGAGAAGGCACCAGAATCCGGTCTTCACCGCTGCAAGGCGCTTCTACGCCGCCATTGAAGAAAAAAGTTACATGGGCGTATTTTTCGGTTTCGGCAATGCGAAGCTGAGAAAGCCCGAGAGAAGCGATGTAGTCGCCGAAGGTGTTCTTTAGGGTCTGGGGCGGGAAAGCGATTTCTACGCCCGGCATAGTAGCGTCATACTGGGTCATGCAGACATATTTTAAATTCTTGATGGTCTTTTTGCGAGGGAAGCCATCGAAATCGGGATCTGCAAAGGCACGGGTGATTTCTCTTGCTCTGTCCGGACGGAAGTTAAACATAATCATAGCATCGCCGTCGTTCACTGTGCCTGCGCCAGTGACGGTGGGCAGAACAAATTCGTCGTTTTCGTCTCTCTGATAAGCTGCGTCTACTGCACTGCAGCCAGTAGCGGCAGAAAGACCCTGACCAAGGGTCATGGCATCGTAAGCTTTTTCTACTCTGTCCCAGCGCTTGTCTCTGTCCATGGCGTAATATCTGCCGGAAATGACAGCGATTTCGCCGATTCCAAGCTGGCGCATGTGGTTTTGCAGTGCTTCGATATACTGGTTGGCACATCTTGGCGGAACATCGCGTCCGTCGAGGAAGCAGTGGACCAGCACCTTGGAAAGTCCTTTCTTCTTTGCCATGGTGAGAAGGGCAAAGAGATGACTGATATGACTGTGGACGCCGCCATCGGAAAGAAGCCCCAGAAGATGCAGCGTAGAATCGTGGGAAAGGGCGTGATTCATCGCGGCGTTTAATGCTGGATTTTCAAAGAAATCCTCATCCTCAATAGATTTTGTGATCCGGGTAAGCTCCTGATACACGATACGGCCTGCGCCGATATTCAGGTGTCCCACTTCGGAATTTCCCATCTGTCCTTCGGGAAGCCCTACGGAAAGACCGCTGGCTGATAAACTGGTCTTCGGATATTTTGAAAAAATCATATCCAAGTTGGGCGTTTTAGCGGCGGCAATGGCGTTGCCAGCCCTTTCAGGGTTGAGCCCAAACCCATCTAAAATCATCAGCATGGTTGGTCTATTGTTTATATACATAAATTCATCTCCGTTTCTAAGATTCTTTCTTCATTATAGCAAATTTTTTGGTATAATGGAATAAGCAGTGATAAAATATGGAGGCAGATATGGCTTGGACCAAAGAACAGCAGCTGGCAATCGACCAGCGTGATAAAAATATACTGGTAGCAGCAGCAGCGGGCTCGGGTAAGACTGCTGTTTTGGTGGAGCGCATTAAAAAACTTGTTATAGAAGAAGGCGTGCCTATCGATCGGATGCTGATTGTAACTTTTACCAATGCGGCGGCAGCGGAGATGAAGGAGAAAATCCGCAAAGCACTCATCGAAGAAATCGATAAGGCGCCAGAGCAGGCAGGTAAGCTGAGAGAACAGCTGGCGCTGCTTGCAAGAGCAAATATCAGCACTTTCCACGCCTTTGCCCTGGATGTCATTCGGCGCTTTTTTTATCAGGCAGAGATTGAGCCAGGCTTTTCCATCTGCGATGATGCGCAGAGGACGATTCTTAAAGAAGATGCTATGGATTTGCTGCTGGAAAACTGGTTTGCAGCGGATAGCGAGGAGTTTTACGGATTTCTTAACTGGTATTCCGGCGACCGTAACCAGAGTAAAATCCGCACGATTTTGGAAGAAGCATATAACGTGCTGCAGTCTCTTCCTTATCCGTGGCAGTGGCTGGATGAAAAAATTGCGCAGCTTTCCATGAATGAAGAGGAAATGAAAGCTTCACCTCTGATGGCGTATATCTGGGATTTTATTGAGGAGTCTGCAGAAAAGGCGCTGGAATACGCACAGCGCAGCGCTGATCTGCTGGATGAGGCAGGTCTTTGCCGAATGGCAGAAAAGGTTGCTTTGGAGGAACTGCCTCAATATCAGCATATTGCAGCGCTTGCTGAGCAGAAAGCCTTTGAGGAATTGGGAGAAGCAGCGGCGGCATTTAAGAGTCTGCGTCTGACTGCAAAAAAAGATGAGAAAGAGGACTATGCCCTGATCAAAGAGCAGGTTGCAGCATGCCGAAAGAAAGCTGCTTCTTTGATCGATGAAATGCAGAAGACCTTTTTCCTTGCGCCTCTTTGCGAGCAGGTTATGGAAATGAACAAGACTGCGCCGATGGCGAAAACTTTGCAGAAGCTGCTTCTGGATTTTGACGGAATTTTTAAAGCGGCGAAGGCAGAAAAAAAGCTGGTGGATTTCAACGATATTGAGCATTTCTGCCTGGAAATTCTAAAGGAGCCCCAAGCAGCAGAGTTTTACAGAAACAAATTTCAGTATATTTTTATCGACGAGTATCAGGATACCAATATTTTGCAGGAAGAGATTATCTCCAAGATTAAGCGAGAGAATAATTTGTTCATGGTAGGCGATATTAAACAGAGTATCTACAAATTCCGACTGGCAGAGCCGGAGATTTTCAAAGAGAAGTATATCAGTTATGGAAAAGAGAACGCAAATTCCATTAAAATTGATCTGAATAAAAATTTCCGAAGTAAGCCGGTGATTCTGAAAGAAATTAACAAGATTTTTACAGGTGTTATGGAGGACTATAATGAGGAGGCAATGCTCTATCCTGGTCTTGACTACGACGGAGAATACAGTTATCTGCCTGAGGTCAAGGTAGTGGATGTTGCCACAGTGGACGCAGGCGATGAAGAACTTGCTAATTTGAAAAATGCCGAAATTGAAGCCCTTGCCGTCAGCCGGATCATCAAGGAAAATCTGGGAAAACGGTTTTATGACCATAAGGCAGGCAGGGAGCGGGAAATCTGTCTTCGCGACATCGTAATCCTCATGCGCGGCGTGCGAAATTATGCCGATGTATTTTATCAGATTTTAAAGCAAAACGGCATTGAAAGCTTTGTGGATGACAGCGAGGGCTACTTTGACACGATGGAGATTAATGTGTTCATGAATCTTCTATCGGTAATAGACAATAAAATGCAGGATGTGCCATTAATCAGCACACTTCACGCTGAAATTTTTGGTTTTTCCTCTGAGGACTTGGCGCTGATTCGTGCAGCCCACAAGGAGGGAACCTACAGCCAGGCTTTTTCGGCTTACGCAGAGAGCGGAGCAAATCAGGAACTTGCACAAAGGTGCAGAGAGGTTCTTGCAAAGTTAAAAGAATGGAAAACCATGGCAACATCGTTGCCCCTTGGAAAATTTATCTGGAATCTGCTTTTGGAAACCGGATACTATGTCGAAATCGGCGCCATGCCCAGCGGTACGCAGAGGCAGGCAAACCTTCGTGCGCTGGTCGATAAGGCGGAAAGCTACAGTAAGGATAGACAAAGCTCCCTTTACAGCTTTGTCCGGTATATCGAGGCGGTGAAGCAGCGAAAAGTCTCCATGGGGCAGGTAAAGCTGGTGGGAGAAAACGACAATCTGGTGCGCATTATGACGATTCATAAAAGTAAAGGGCTGGAGTTTCCTATGGTTATCGTCAGTGGCATGGGTCGCAGACTCAATTACACCAAGATGGGAAGCGGCATAACGTTGCACAAGGATATTGGTGTCGCAATGACTCTCAGCGATTATGAAGGCCACTGGTACAAACAGACCCTGCTTCAACGGCTTTTGCAGAAACAGGTCCATAGAGAAGAGGTGCAGGAGGAAATCAGAATTCTGTACGTGGCTTTAACCCGCGCAAAGGATATTCTCTATATGACGGGAACGGTTAGGGATGGAGAAAAGTTCCTTGCAGCCAGGGAAAGCGCTATGGGAGGTGATTCTATGTACCTGTCCATGGCAGATCAGGCTTCTTCGCTGGAAATGATCAATGCCAATCTGCTTTCAGGTGGGCAAAGTGAGGAGCCGATATATTTTGTAAATCCGATGAGTCAGGCTATTTATGACGGAGAGGTTTCGGAGGAAGAAGGATTGAGGGTCTTGAGAAAACTGGATTTCTTCTATCCTTATGAACATGCCAGGAGTCTGAAATCCAAGTACTCGGTTACAGAAATCAACCGAAAGGCAGAGCTGCTGGAGTCCTCCTTTGTGGAAGAGCTAGCGGTGCCGAAGTTTCGGCAAGGTGAAAAAAAGCTTACTGCAGCGGAGCGAGGTACTGTATATCATGGAATTATGGAGCGAATTGACTTCGCAGCGGCGGCCAGAGAGGGCATAGATTATCTGAAAACTGCTGTCGCAGAAATGATAGAGCAGGAAATTTTTACAGCGGAAGAAATTGCAGCAGTAAGGCTTTCGCGGATTACGGACTTCTTTGAAAGCGAACTGGGAAAGCGCTGCGCAAAGGCGTTTGCTGCGGGTAGTCTGCAGAGAGAAAGACCGTTTAACCTGCAGATGGAGATGGATGGAGAAAATGTTATCGTGCAGGGTATTATTGACTGCAGTTTTGAAGAGGAAGACGGTCTGGTACTGTTTGATTATAAAACCAACTGGATTGATAGAGAAAAGCCTTTTGAACAGGAAGCGGACAGACTGCGGCAGATGTACAGGCAGCAGATTGCCATTTACTGCCGCGCGCTTGCAAAAACTTATGGAAAGCCGGTAAAGGAAGCGTATCTGTATTTGTTTGGCGCCGGCTGCGGTATTGAGATGAAATTGGAGGGGAAGTATGAGTAAAGGACTGGTAATTGAAGGAGGCGGCATGCGTGGGATCTTTGCCGCCGGTGTTTTAGATTGTTTTTTGGACGCAGGAATTCGCTTTGATAACGTCATCGGCGTGTCGGCAGGCGCGTGTCACGGATGCAGCTATGTGGCAGGACAGAGGGACCGGGCGCTTGCAGTCAACCTGAATTATCTCGATAGAAAAGAATACTGCAGTCTGCATAGTTTGCGGACGACAGGAGACTTGTTTGGGGCTGAATTTATTTATCATACGATTCCAGAGCAGCTGTATCCAATTGATAACGATGCGTTTACTGCAAGCGGAATTAAATTTCAGCCGGTAGTCACAAATTGCGTAACTGGTGAAGCTGAATATCCTGTGGTGGGAGATATGTTTCGCGATGTGGAATGGGTGAGGGCGTCGGCATCGCTTCCTTTTCTTGCCAATATGGTAGAAATCGGCGGCGGGCTTTATATGGACGGTGGCATTTCGGATTCTATTCCACTGGCGCAATCCATCCGGCAGGGAAACGAAAAGAATATAGTTATTCTTACAAGACCCAGAGATTATCGAAAAAAGCGGACAAATGGCATGCTGCTGAAGGTGATGAAGCGGAAATACAGGGATTATCCGAATATGGTTGCGTCTTACGAAAAGCGGGCGCAGACTTATAACCAGTCACTGGAACTTGTGGCGGCTGAAGAAGAGACCGGAAGAGCTTTTGTGATTGCACCGATGGGGGATTTGGATATAGGAAGAACAGAGCGGAACCCAGAAAAAATGAAGAAGGCTTACCGGGAAGGGTATTACGTGACGGAGGGTCTTTTGGAGAAATTACAAAAATATTTGCAGGAAAGTGTATAATTTCCCTCTTGTACAGCAGGAGGCTATGGGTTATACTGGTAATAGAATAAATAGAAAACGGGTGAGTACCTACCGTATGCAGGCTAGTCTTGTATACGGTTTTTTTGAGAGGAGGGCGAAAGTTTTGGAAGAAAGAATAACGAATGAAAAGGTTTTTCTGATTCTGGTCAAATTCAGTTTGCCTTTAATTCTCAGTGGTATTTTGCAGCAGCTGTACAGCTGGGTAGATGCGTTCATCGTAGGGAATGTAGAAGGTGAAAATGCACTGGCTGCAATCGGCGCGACGGGTGTAATCATCGGATTTTTTGTCATGGTGATGACAGGTTTTACGGGTGGCCTTGGCATTTTATTTGCGAGAAAATATGGCGCAGCAGAAACGGACCGGCTTTCTGCTATTTTATCTACCTTTCTTTTTGCGGTCGGCGGGGTGTTTCTGGTTCTTTCCGTGGCGGGAGTAGCCCTGTCAGGAGCGATGCTCAGACTTCTCAATACGCCTGCTGAAATTTTTGTGTTGTCAGAGCGGTATTTGCAGCTGAGTTTCATTGGCATTCCTTTTCTAGCAGTATATAATGTGTATTTTGCGGCACTTCGCGCAATTGGCGATAGCAAAGCACCTTTTTTTGCGATTCTGCTTTCTTCGGCGGTTAACTTCGTGCTGGATGTGCTTTTCGTGGCGGCAATGGGCTGGGGCGTTGTCGGAGCCGCGCTTGCGACAACGGTGGCACAAATCTTGATGACGATATTTATCATTTGCTATGCCGCAAAGAAACACTCAATGCTGCGTTTTTCTCTTTCTCGCGGAAGGACGCTTGTGGATAGAAAAATGCTGAGGGAAGGACTGCGACTTGGAATTCCACCGATGATTCAAAGCAGCGTCAATGCTCTTGGAAATATGGTTTTGCAGAATTTTATGAATGGTTTTGGCACGCAGACGGTGGCGGCAATTACGACAGCATACAGAGTGGATACGGTGGCGCTACTTCCGGTGGTACATATGGGGACTGCGATTTCGACGATGGCTGCTCAGTCTGACGGTGCAGGTGACAAAAAAAGAATTTTTCGCTTTTTTAAGGCGGGGACGGCTCTGGCGGCGGTTATCTCCGTGGTACTGACGCTGTTTGTTGTATTTATGGGGCAGTACCTGGTGTCCATGTTCGGCGTTGGTGAGGAAGCCGCGTTGATTGGCGGCAATTTCTTCCGCAGATTTGGCTGTTTCTATCCGATTTACGGACTTTGCATGGCATTTCGCGGCGCGCTGGAAGGTATTGGTGATGTGGCATATTCCAGTGTCATTGGTATTGTTGCGCTGATTTCACGTATTATCATGTCCTACACACTGGTCGGACTTTGGGATAATATGGTCATCGCTTATGCAGAAGGGTTGTCCTGGTGCGTTATGCTGGTGCTGTACTTTGTGCGGTTTGCGGTAAAGCGGAGAGATCTAGGTGTGCAGGGCAGGTAAATAAGGCGTGCGAGATGAGGAGAGGAGACTAGACTTTAACCTAAAACGGATTTTTGATAAAAAAGTGTATAAGCGGATGCCCAAATCTTAACCGAAAACTAGAAAATACTAAAAAAATGTATAAGAATGATGCGAGGGATTCTCTTTCATACTTACAAAGATGTCTGCTGAAGTGATTTTTAAGCAGAAAACTTGCTTTTTTTGCAAGGTTAATGGAGATTTACGAAGCATCTTGCAAAAAATGTAAGACATGCGAAGGGAGAAGCCGATGTATTTATACACTTTTTTAATAAAAACACAATTTGGGTTAAACTTATCCTACTGGAGTTAATCAAAAGAGGACTGCGAAATGCAGTCCTCAATTTTGTTTTTGGAATATTGTTTGCTCGGGCAGGAGCCATTATACGACTAAATCCTTGCCAATCGAACTTCGCACAGAGTGCTTGTTCTCTTGGGGATTAGCCGTAGAGTGCCACGCGCTGAAGTGCTGCACTCCTGACAGGGGACCTACCTGCAATTCGCTTTGCTCGTTGGGTTAGGTCTCCCAAAGCATAAGGTTTGCTTAACTGTTCGCTCTGCTCGCAGAGCAAATCATTATACAATACCCTGAGCCATCATAGCTTCTGCAACCTTTTCGAAACCAGCGATGTTTGCGCCCTTGATCAGGTCATAGCCCAGACCGTATTTTTCACAAGCAGCAGCAGCGTTCTTGTGGATGTTAACCATGATAGTTTCAAGCTGTTCGTAAACCTGAGCAGGGGAGAATACAGTGTGACCTGCGTTCTGTCCCATTTCGATGCAGGAGCAAGCTACGCCGCCAGCGTTTGCAGCCTTGGAAGGTCCAACGATTACGCCGTTTTCCTGCAGGTATTCGATTGCTTCGTTTGTGGTCGGCATGTTAGCACCTTCGCAGAGGAACTTACAGCCGTTAGCGACCATAGTCTTAGCATCTTCGATGCGGATTTCGTTCTGTGTTGCACAAGGGATGTACAGGTCAGCCTTAACTTCCCAAGGTTTCTTGCCAGCGTAGAAAGTAGCGCCAGGGAACTTGTCTGCATAAGGTGCGCAGATGTTCTTTCCGGAAGCTCTCAGTTCGAGTAAGTAGTCTTCTTTTTCACCTGGAGTTACGCCGTCTGGATCGTAGATGTATCCGTCTGGTCCGGAGATAGTGATAACTTTAGCACCCAGCTGGTTCAGCTTCTGTACTGTACCCCAAGTAACGTTACCGAAACCGGATACTGCAACGGTTTTGCCTGCCAGTTCTTCGCCGCAGTGTTTCAGCATTTCTCTTGCGAAGAATACGATACCGTAACCAGTAGCTTCAGTTCTTCCTGCAAGTCCGCCGTAAGCAAGACCTTTACCAGTCAGAACGCCTTCGTATCTGTTGCTCAGTCTCTTGTACTGTCCGAAGAGGTAACCGATTTCTCTTGCGCCAACGCCCATGTCACCAGCAGGAACGTCAGTGTGAGGTCCGATGTGTCTGTAAAGCTCAGTCATGAAGGACTGGCAGAATCTCATAACTTCAGCATCGGATTTTCCAGTAGGATCGAAGTCAGAACCACCTTTGCCGCCGCCGATAGGAAGACCGGTTAAGCTGTTTTTGAAGATCTGTTCAAATCCCAGGAACTTGATGATGCCAGGATATACGTTAGCAGCGAAACGCAGACCGCCTTTGTAAGGTCCGATTGCGCTGTTGAATTCATATCTGTAACCTCTGTTTACCTGAACTTTACCTTCGTCGTCAACCCAAGGAACTCTGAAGCTGATGCCTCTTTCTGGCTCGATCAATCTTTCGATCAGACCAGCTTCAACGTATTCAGGATGTGCTTCCAGAACAGGCTCGATGGAAGTTAATACTTCTTCTACAGTCTGAATAAATTCTGGTTCACCAGGGTTTCTTTTCTTAGCGATTTCAATATACTGATCAACTAATTTTCCCATTTTAATCTCCTCTTTTCTCTTATTAAACTTTAGAAATTAGTGTTACAAGATGTTATAATATGGTTCTTGTTTCTTCCAATATAACACTTTGACATTTTTTAGTCAACCCTTTCAGGGTGGAAAGGATTGGTTTTTTTAAAGAACAATCCTGACATGGAAATGACTGAAATTTCAACGATTTCAAGATGTGGTAAAAATTTACAAAATCATTTTGACGAATGCAGATTCTTATATGAAAGTTTGTCTGCCGGGTATGAGGGAATGTTATACAAAGTTTTTTTCTAAAAAGGTTGCAAGCACGAGCTATTTCGAGGTATAATTAACTGTTAAAGAATGTCTATACATATAATTATGAAGGGAAGTGAAGACATGGATAATGGGCCTACGTCCAAACGAAGTATCGACGCATTAACAAAAACAAAAGAATCCTTGGCTTCACTGGCCGGATAAAATCCTCGCACTAGCGGTATTTTTCTGGGTTCAGTAAGAACAGCCAGGGAAAATACAAGTGAAAGTGAGGAATGACAGATGGATAACAGAGTCATTATTGACGCAGATGTATTGTGGGAAGAATCCTTTGAAAAGATATTAGAACTCCTTGAAAACAAACGATATTTTCAGGCGAGAGATGAACTTCTCAAATTTAATGCAGTAGACATTGCCTACATGCTGGAAGATATCACGGAAGAAACCGATATTGATATGACAATCATCCTTTTCCGGCTGCTTCCAAAGGATGTTTCTGCAGAAGTCTTTTCAGAACTGTCTACTGATAATCAAGTAGAAATTGTAAATGTAATCACAGATAAGGAAATCGATTTTATTTTACAGGAACTGGACTTCGACGATAAGATCGATATTCTGGAGGAACTGCCCGCCAATATGGTGGACAGAATTTTAGAAAAAACACCGAAGAACGAGAGAAAGCTGATCAACACTTTTCTCAATTATCCGGATAACAGCGCCGGCAGTCTGATGACGCCGGACTATATCAGTCTGCGCAAGGAGTGGAATGTAGCGCAGGCGCTGGAACATATCAAAGAAGTAGGCATGGATGCAGAAACCATCTATACCTGCTATGTCAGAGACAACGGGCGAAAGCTGCTTGGCATTGTATCTTTAAGTACGCTGGTAATTTCCAGTGATGACACCAAGATTATGAACATTATGCGCACAGACTATGTGTATGAGAATGTATTTGATGACCAGGAAGACGTCTCTGAAGATTTTAAGAAATACGGATTTTTGGCATTGCCTGTTGTGGACAACGAGCACCGTCTCGTCGGAATTATTACCGTCGATGATATTCTGGATGTAATGGAAGAAGAGGCGACTGAAGATATCGAGAGAATGAACGGTGTCATTGACTTTGAGAATTCCGACAAGGGATATCTGGACAAGTCGGTCATGCAGCATGCCCTGAACCGGCTGCCATGGCTTGTAATCCTCATGGTTGCCTATGTGTTTACAGGCATGCTGATTACAGGCTTTGAAGGAAGGCTTTCTGAAATCATCTGCCTGGTGGCGTATATGCCGATGCTGATGGGAACTGGCGGAAACACAGGCTCTCAGGCGGCAACGCTGATTATCAGAGGTCTTGCCACCGATGAGGTGGATACTTCTGATGTGTTTAAGATTTTATGGAAAGAAGTGCGTATAGGAGCCCTTTTGGGAGCTGTTTTAAGTATCATTAATTTTGGACGAATTATCTGGCTTGACGGCAATGATTATAGTGTAGCATTGACAGTTTGCCTTGCGATGCTGTTCATTGTGATCTTTGCAAAGGTGCTTGGCAGCATGGTGCCGCTTCTTGTAAAAAAACTCAATCTGGACCCGGCGCTCATTGCAAATCCTGCCATTTCATCGGTTTCTGATATTGTGGCGCTGAGCATTTATTTTGTGATGGCAATGGTTATTTTAGGTTTATAAAGATAATGGGATTAAAAAAATGCAAATAACAGGTTTAACGGACAAAAATTTTGTCCATACTGTAATTAGAAGACGCCCCAAAGACGTACATAAAGGAAGCTGCGGCAAAGTACTGATTGTTGCAGGAAGCAGAGAAATGGCAGGCGCCGCCGTGTTCTCTTCCAAAGCAGCCATCAAATGCGGCAGCGGTCTGGTTAACGTCTGTACGAGGAGAAAGATTTTTTCGATTATACAAATTTCTGTACCGGAAAGCATCTGTCTTCCATGGGGAAAAGCAAAGAGGAACCTGGCAGGCTACGACGCCATTGCAGCAGGTCCGGGGATGGGAGTTGATAGAAGAACCAGAGAAATCCTGAAAAGGATATTAACCGAATACGCAGGTACGTTTATCATCGATGCTGATGGACTGAACACCATAGCAAAGGATGCAAAACTGCAGGTTTTGCTCAGAAGTACCAAAGCCAGGGTTATTCTGACCCCGCACATAGGGGAGGCGGGAAGGCTTCTTGGAAAGCAGATCAAAGGCTGTGCCAAGGAAGAAATCGGACAGGCTCTTTGGGAAAAATTTCACTGCGCTGTTATCGTAAAAGGTGCAGATACACTGGTGGCTCTTTCCGGCGGCGATGCATATATTAATACTACAGGTAATCCGGGCATGGCGACTGCCGGTGCAGGGGATGTTCTTACGGGAATCATCGTATCCCTGGCAGGGCAGGGTCTTTCTACAGACGATGCAGCCAGAGCAGGAGTATTTGTACACGGTATGGCGGGCGATATGGCCGCAGAAAAAATCGGTCAGCATGGTCTTACTGCCAGTGATATTGCAGATTACGTACCTTTTGCTTTAAAAGAAATTATCGATTAAGACAAGGAGTGTTGGACTTTGATAGTAAAAAAGGGAGACCTTTATTTTGCGGATCTAAGTCCCGTAGTCGGCTCCGAACAAGGGGGTATCAGACCAGTACTTGTAGTTCAAAATGACGTAGGAAATAAATTCAGCCCAACCATCATTGTGGCTGCCATTACATCGCAGACAAAGGCAAAATTGCCGACACATGTGGAACTTGCCGCCGCCGACGGCGGACTTAGCAAAAATTCAGTTGTGCTTTTAGAACAGCTTCGCACCATTGATAAGCGAAGACTGAAGGAGCATATCGGTACGCTCAGTGAGAAACAGCTGCCTACAGTAGATCAGGCACTGTCTGTGAGTCTGGGCATTACCGAGGCTAGAAATCACTGAAAAATAACAGCTTTGATTTACGCGAGAGCCGGGATTTCCGGCTCTCTATAAATAAATATAATGGAGGATAAGATGGACAAAAAACAATTGGAAACACTGGCGGCGAAAGTCAGAATTGACGTAGTCCGCGCAATACATAGTGCGGCTTCCGGCCATCCCGGAGGCTCCCTTTCAGCGGCTGATATCGTGACAGCGCTGTATTTTAACGAAATGAACATAGACCCGGAGAACCCCAAAAAGGAGGACCGGGATAAATTTATTTTATCCAAGGGACATGCAGGCCCTGTGCAGTATGCAGCTTTGGCAGAACGCGGATACTATCCGGTTTCTGATATGATGCGCTTGCGTAAGCTGGGAAGCAATTTTCAGGGACATCCGAATATGCACAAAGTGCCGGGCATTGAAATGTCTACTGGATCTTTGGGCCAGGGCATCTCTGTCAGTGTCGGCATGGCGCTGGCAAATAAAATGGACGGAAATCCGGGCAGAATCTACACCCTTTTAGGAGATGGAGAACTACAGGAAGGTCTGGTCTGGGAAGCAGCCATGTCTGCAGCACATTATAAGCTTGACAACATGGTGGCTATCGTAGACTTTAACGGTCTGCAAATCGACGGAAAGAACGACGATGTTATGACCGTAAAGCCAATCGACGAAAAATTTGCGGCCTTTGACTGGAATGTAATTGTCATTGACGGACATGACTTTGATGAAATACTGGATGCTTTTGCAAAGGCGAGAGCCTGCAAGGAAAAACCGACTGTAATTATCGCAAAGACCCATAAGGGAAAAGGCGTTTCCTTTATGGAAGACAATCCAGGCTGGCATGGCAAAGCCCCAAGTGATGAAGAAGCGAAGCTTGCAGTAGAGGAACTGGGAGGTGAATGGTAATGGCAGATAAGATGGCAACAAGAGCGGCTTACGGAAAAGCTTTGGTAGAAATGGGGGCAGAAAATCCGAATCTGGTTGTAATGGATGCGGATTTGTCTAAGTCTACTATGACCGCTGAATTTAGCAAAACTTATCCAGATCGGTTCTTTAATATGGGAATTGCAGAGCAGAATCTTTATGGAACGGCTGCTGGTCTTGCACTATCGGGAAAAGTGGTCTGTGCGTCTACTTTCGCAATGTTTGCAGCAGGCAGAGCCTTTGAGATTATCAGAAATTCCATCGGTTACACCGGCGCAAATGTAAAGATTTGTGCAACCCACGCTGGGATTACTGTAGGAGAAGACGGCGCAAGCCATCAGACTTTTGAGGACCTGGCGCTGATGCGAACTATTCCGGGCATGACGGTAGTGAATCCGTCCGATGGTGTCAGCGCAAGAATGCTGCTAAAGCAAGCAGTCGGCTTTGAGGGACCTTGTTATGTAAGACTGGGAAGAGCGGCGGTTCCTGTGTTCTACGATGAAACGGCGGAAATCAAACTGGGAAAGGGTAATGTCCTTCGTCCGGGCAGAGACGTGACCGTCATCGCCACAGGCATTATGGTTGCAGAGGCTATGGAAGCAGCTTCTCAGCTGGCTGAAGAGGGTGTCGATGTGCGCGTGATTGACATGCACACCATCAAACCGCTAGATGTAGATTTAGTCGTGGAAGCTGCAAAGGAAACAGGTAAAATCGTAACGGCTGAAGAACACTCCGTCATCGGCGGTCTTGGCAGTGCGGTGGCAGAAGTGCTCTGCACAAAGCAGCCTGCGAAGATGATTATGGTCGGTCAGCAGGATACATACGGAGAATCCGGAAAACCTGATGAACTGAAAGAAAAATATGGTATGACAGCAGATGCTATTGTAGCAGCTGTCAGAGAGATTTATTAGAAATATAGATGCCAGCGTTAGCAGAAAATGATTAACGCTGGCATTTTTGTGTCGGTGATGCGTTAGGTTCATAAGTGTTGTGCAAGGAGCCTTTGCTTTCAGCCGTTTTCCAAAGCTTTAGGTGCGCTATAACGGAGTTATTGCAGTAAATTTGCATATTTTTAGGGGCTGTCTCATACAGTGCTAATAGAGCAGAGAAAGGAGATGGCCTTATGAAAAAGGAGATAATTGCCATTGCGGCAGCGGCGATTTTGCTGATTGGACTCATAGTGGCATTTGGACTAAAATCCGGAGAGACTAACGTAAAATTTGAAAAGGTTTCGGAGAAAGTGATGCCTAGAGAACTGGAAGCGGACATTTTGCCGGAATATAGGGATTTAGAACGAGCGCTTGCTTGCAAAGTAGGTGGTGAAATCTACATCATCGTAACAAGAGGGGAAAAGCCGACGGCGGGCTACGAGGCGGAAATTGATAAGCTTACCTTGGAAAACAAGGAGGATAAGAGCAATTTAGTCGTTTATGCAACCTTTGCGGATCCGGCAGAACCTGAGAATATGGCACAAATTAGCTGTTATCCTATTGCAGTGGTAAAGACGGATTTAAAGGGACTGCCAGATACTATTGAGCTTAGAGCAGAGTATGCAAAATAGAGGGCTCCTTCCTTGCACAAGGGGACTTTGTAATTAAATTACAAAATTCCCTTGATTTTACTTTTCGTTGGATGTATACTGTAGTTACGATTTGAAGAGTAAAGAGGAAAATTATGCTGGAGAGAACTTTTATTAGAATGCAGGACAGTAAAGAGAATGACGAGTGGAAGAATCCGCAGCAACTGAATATCGGAGTGACTGGACTTGGTCAGAGTGTTGGAACAACCTTTGTTGCAACTTCTCTGGCCTTTTATTTTGTTGGTATGGGGAATAGTGTGACATTTACACAATGTTTGACACCCAGCAGATGCAATAGTCTTCTTTATGATGCGACAGCTATGGATCAGCGCTTTAGCAACAGGCAGTTTCACGATGTTTATAGGCTGATTTTGGAGAATAAACCAGCGAGGGGAAAGAAAAATATGGAGAAAGGAATTAACTGGATTTTGCCGACACCTTGGATTTTGGAGCAGGGGAAAGACCTTGACGGCGTCCAGCAGGCCAGACTAATTCAAAGTGCAAAGGGGGAAATCTGTATCTTTGATTTTGCGGCGGAACAGTCATGGGACAGTCATCTGCCGGACATGGACAAGCTGATTATCGTAGCTGATCCTATGCCATCGAAGCTGATTCGCCATAAAGAACGGTTCCAGCGTCTAAAGACCATAGAACTTTCTGGCATTGCTGCTGACTGGGTTGTGAACAGGAGTAACAGTGGAGTTAGCCGCAGACAGATTGCTGCATATTTAAAAAATCGAAAGTTGCTGTGGATACCCCAGTTTGCCCCAGAATTGTTTTATGCTGACGAATTTGCATGCCGCTTTTCATGGGAAAATAAAGAAATAAAAAGTAAACTTTTGGACATTTTCACAAAATTTTCACAGTAATCGACAGAATATGTCCTATTTTGCCTTTAAAAACGGGTCGAAATATAGTATAATTTAGATGTGTGTGTAAAACACAAAATACAAAATTTAAAACGAAAGGGATCACTATGATAACATTCGACAATGTGACGAAAACATATAATACGAACATTGGTCTTGAGAATGCAAGTATCCATATTAATAAGGGAGATTTCGTTTTCCTTGTAGGACCCAGCGGTGCAGGGAAGTCTACATTTATCAAATTAATCCTGAAGGAAATCGACGCTGATTCCGGAAGTATTGTGGTTGACGGGCAGGAGGTTACGACTTTGAGCAACCGTGAAATTCCGGGTCTTAGAAGAAAAATTGGCATCGTATTTCAGGATTTCAGGCTATTGCCTAAGAAGACTGTATATGAAAACGTAGCATTCGCTATGGAAATCTTACATAGACCAAAGAGACAGATTAGAAAGAAAGTGCCACAGGTTTTGAGCCTTGTGGGTATTAGTGATAAGGCGGATAAGTATCCTGATGAGCTTTCTGCAGGAGAGCAGCAGCGTGTTGCTATTGCAAGAGCAATCATCAATAATCCGACTGTGCTCATTGCAGATGAACCGACCGGAAATCTGGACCCGGACACTGCAGCAGAAATTATGGATTTATTAAATCAGATTAATATTACGGGAACGACCATCGTTATGGTAACGCATGCCAAGGATATCGTAGACCGTATGCAAAAGCGTGTTGTAGCGATTGAAGGTGGGCATATTGTTAGGGACGAATTCGGACAGTACGGCTTTGAAGAAGAGTCACAGGGCTTTGCAGAAGAAATTTTCGAAGAAAAATCCTACGGTTATGAGCCCGCGGATTATGAGTTTGAGCCTTTTGATTACAAATCTACTGCAGCATGTCGACAGGCATATGAATACAAGGTGGAAGAAACGGAGCCGCTGCTTGTTGCTGAACCCGAAATTGAGATTTTTGAAGAAGCTTCTGTAGAAGAACACTCTGAACCAGAGGCTGCTGAGCCGGAAGTTTCTGAAATGGAGTCTCTGACTTTGGAAGAATTTGCTGTCAGTGAGGACAACTGTGCTTTGCCAGACTTGGCAGATGACAGCGAAAAATTTAAGACGATGCGGTTTAAGACCACTGAATATGGAAAGCTTGAAAACAATCAAGAAGCCGAATCTTTGGCAGAAGAGGAGGGCGACAGCGATGAGTCAGATTCTTTATAATATCAAACAGGCTTTTGTGCAGATTGGCAGAAACAAGGCGATGAGTCTTGCATCGGTATTTGCCATTACGGCGATGATGCTGATTTTGGGGTTGTTCTTTGTGATTACAGTTAATATTAATCTTTTTACTGAAATGGTAAAATCTGATTATGATCAAGTAGAGATTTTCCTACTGGATGAGACAACTACCGAAGAAGCGCAGGATATCATGGATAAAATCGAGGGACGCAAGGGTGTTGAGAAGGTGGAATACAGAACCAAAGAAGATGCTCTGAACATTATGAAATCCCGCTGGGGAGAGAGCAGCTACCTTTTGGATTCACTGGGCAATAACCCGCTTCCGAATTCCGTACTGATTACAGTAGATACTTTGGAGAGCGCAGGAGCGGTTACTGATTATGCGGCAAGTCTTGATGGCGTAGAGGATGTGAAATATTATCAGGAAACCGTTGAAAAACTTACAAAGGTAACTGGATTTTTGCAGATAGCTGCTTTGATTATCATGGCATTTTTAGTAGTAGTTTCCATTGTAGTTGTGTCCAACACCATTAAGCTTACTGTCTTTGCAAGGTCCAGAGAAATTTCTATCATGAAATATGTCGGTGCGACCAACTGGTTTATTAGAGGACCGTTTCTTGCGGAAGGCATTATCATCGGCATTCTGGCTTCCATGGTTTCGGCGGGAATCACTTTCGGCATTTACAGCAAGATCGTGGATTTAATTGGTACACAGGTGATGACTATATTATCGTCCCCGCTGGTGCCTGCAGGATACCTTGCAGTGAATTTGATTTGTATCTTTTTGGCGATGGGTATCAGTATCGGCGCATGGGGCAGCATCATCTCTATGAGAAGATTTTTGGATACATAAACTTCGATGCAAAAAAGAATTGAATCAATATGAGGAGATAAGATATGAAAAAGAAAAGTTTAATCTGCTTTTTAATATTTGTGCTTGTCGCAGTCTTTAGCACTTATGGTCTCAGTTATGCGAACACAAAGGCGGATAAGCAGGAAGAGTTGAATGAGATTAAAGAGCAGACAAAAGAAGTCAAAGACGATATGCAGGAGCTGGTTTCCAAAATCGAGGATCAGCAGGCAGAAATTGACAAAATTCAAGTTTCCATTGAGAAAAAGGAAGCTGAGCTTGAAAAAGCGGAGGCTGAAATTGCAAAGACCATCAAAGAGATAAAAGCAAGGGAAGACGGTCTTAACAAACGTCTTAGAACTATGTACAAAAATGGTTCTGTAGGCTATCTGGATGTGCTTCTTGGTTCCAGCAGTATTTCTGAGTTCATATCCAATCTGGAGATGATTCAGAAAATCTATAAAAATGACCAGAATATCCTTGTGACTTTGGAAGACCAGCAGAAAGAGCTGGAAGAAAAACAGAATGTCCTTGAGCGTGAGCAAAAGGAACTTGGCGAGAAAAAAAGCGAAGCTCAGGAGAAGCGAGATTCTCTGAAAGAGGACCAGACTGCACTGCAGGAAAAGCTAGACGAGCTTAATTCGGAAGCCGAGCGAATCGGTGATGAAATTGCAAATATGCAGGATCAGAATAAAGTCTACGAGGGCGGCAAATTTATGTGGCCGACCAATTCCACTTACATTACGTCACCGTTTGGTTTCCGTATTCACCCTGTGACAGGCTATTATACTGGACATACGGGTGTGGATATCGGCGCCAGCTATGGTTCACCTGTCTATGCAGCGGCTGATGGAACCGTTATCGTGGCAAGCAATTCTTACGGCGGATATGGCGTAGCAGTAGTAATTGACCACGGAAGCGGAATCAGTACTCTGTACGGTCATAACGACCACGTGGAGGTTAGCGTAGGACAGCATGTCAAACGGGGGCAGATTATTGCATACTCCGGAAACAGTGGTGTGTCCACTGGACCTCATCTGCACTTTGAAGTCAGAATCAACGGCTCTTATGTGGATCCGATGTCATATTTTTAAATAAAGGGTGAAGAATGAATTTACAACCTAGAATATACGAGTTATTGCATAAAAGAGGTATTGAGACGGAAGCTGATATTGAAGAGTTTCTGTCGGACAAACCTCAGAAGACTTACGATCCATTCCTGCTTCTTAACATGGAGGCAGGAGTGGATTTAATATTGTCTTCTATTGAAGAGGACGAGAAAATCTGTATCTATGGAGATTACGATGCTGATGGAATCACTTCTACGGCAGTGCTTATGGAGGTCTTGTCCAATTTGACGTCCAATCTGGCATATTATATTCCGTCCCGCTTTGAGGAAGGGTACGGACTTAACTGCGGAGCCCTGGACAAAATCAAGGCAGCAGGAATTGATCTTGTGATTACCGTGGACTGTGGCAGTGTATCCTGCGCAGAGGTAGAACATGCCAAGGAAATCGGACTTAAAATACTGGTAACAGACCATCATACCATTACAGATAAAGTGGCGGACTGCCTGGTGATTAATCCTATGCAGCCAGGCTGTCCATATCCTTTTAAACATCTGGCAGGAGTAGGAGTAGCCTTTAAGCTGGCGCAGGCAATTGCAGCGGAGACAGGGCTTCCAAAGTCTGCAGTTAACAGAACGTTGGATCTTGTTGGCGTGGGCACCATTGGAGATATTGTGCCTTTGGTTGATGAAAACCGCACTTTGGCCAAATATGGAATTCGGTCACTAAACCTGACCCAAAGACCGGGGCTTTCAAAGCTTATCGAGGGAACCAGTCTACAGAGAGGAAAGATTAAATCGGAGAATATCTCTTACGTAATCGTACCGCATCTCAATGCGTCTGGGCGTATGCAGGATGCCAAAATTGCAGCGTCTTTGATGATGGAAAAGGACAGCGAAAAGGTGAAAGAAGGGGTGGAAACTTTAATTTCCTGCAATCAGCAGAGAAAGAAAATTCAGAGCGAAACCTTTGAACAGTGCTGCAATATTGTAGAAGAAAAATATCAGACTGCCCCTTTTCTTGTTATAGATTTGGAGGATGCCCATGAGGGGATTACTGGCATTGTTGCAGGAAAGCTGAAGGAAATCTACCATAGACCTGCAGTGATTGTTACTCCTACGGCGGGAGATTGCCTTAAAGGCACTGGAAGGGGTATTGAGGGAATAGACCTTTACAGCCTTTTAAAAGATAACGAGGAACTCTTTGAGCGGTTCGGTGGTCATGCGGCGGCCTGCGGATTTACCATGAAAAAGCAGCATCTTGATACTTTGCGCAGTCGTTTAAATGAGTCGATGGGAAGAATTCTTGCTGACAATCCGGAGTTGGCGGATGCACACATTCAGGCAGATTTAAAATTGGAAGCAGGTGATGTTAATCTGCAGCTGGTTGCGGAGCTTAAGATGCTGGAGCCTTTCGGATGTGAAAACCCTCAGCCTCTAGTCAGTATTAGACTTAGACCTGGGTCCATCAGAAAGATGGGCAACCAGAATCAGTATACCAAGTTCATCGGCGTTTTGGATGACGGCAGGGAGATTCAGTGCGTCATATTTAAAGAGGCAAAGTCATACGATGAATTACTGAAAAAAGGTCAGCCTCTTACAGTTACTGGAAATCTGGAAAGTCAGACATGGAATGGGAAACAGTATCTGCAGATTACGGTGCAGGCCATAGAGGAATAGGTGAGAGGAAATGATAAAGATTAAGAAACGACAATTTGCAGCAGTCATACTGTGCACGGTACTTGTAACCTTGCTTTTGACGGCAGGCGGATTTTATCTGCTTACTAGTGCAGCCGGCGTAAAGCTGGTGCAGGGCAAGGACTATAATATGCTTACCGATATGTCGCAAAAGTATAGTAAGTTGTATACGCTGCAGAATACTATCAATGATAAGTTTCTTTGGGAAACCGATGAGAGAGAACAGATGGAAGTCATGTATAAGGCGCTGGTGGATTCTTTGGGGGATAAGTATTCCAGTTACATGAATGAAGAAGAAACGGAAAAATGGAATCGCTATGTTACGGGAGTATTCAGTGGTATCGGCATTACCTTCACAGAAAATGAAAAGGGACAGATGGAGATTTCCAGCGTTATTAAAGAAGGACCAGCAGACATCAGCGGAATCAAGGCTGGTGATATTATTCGCAAGGTAGACGGAAAGTCATACAGTACCTTAGATGAGGTTTCCACCGCCATTCAGGGTGAGGAGGGGACTGTCGTAAAACTGACTTATCTGCGTGGCAAAAAAGAAAAGACTGTATCCATCGTCAGAGGAGTTGTGGAGGAGCGCAGCGTTTATGCGGGCACAGTGGGCGATTCCTATGGCTATATCAGAATTACTGGCTTTGAAAAATCTACAGCTGAGCAGTTCAAACGGGAATTGTCGGCTTTTGAAAATAACAAAAAAATTAAAGGTGTTGTCATAGATATTCGGGATAATCTGGGCGGTATTATGGAACAGAGTATTGAAATTGCAGATGCATTGCTGCCGGAATGCACTATCGTCCACACCGAGGATAGCAAGGGAAAGAAAGAGTACTATAACTCCGACGAAAGCTGCACGAAACTGAAATATGTCCTTTTAATCAATGAAAACAGTGCAAGTGCTTCAGAGATTCTGGCTGCCGCCGTCAAGGATAATGAGGGCGGAAAGCTGGTGGGAATGACAACCTATGGGAAAGGAATCATTCAGAATTCCATGATGTTCAGTGATAGCACTTCTCTGAAGCTGACCACTATGCAGTACCTGTCACCAAAGAATCATAAAATTCACGGCATCGGAATCAAGCCGGATTACAAGGTGAAACAGCCGAAAAATGAAAAGGAAGATATGCAGCTTAAAAAGGCAATTTCGCTGCTTTCGTAGAGCCACTTTGGGCAAGTGCTGTAGTATAAAAGGTTTTAGACTTAACTCTAAAGCCTTTTTGATTGTAGGTGCTGTTTAAATTCCTGATGCGATTTGTTCCGCTGTGGCTATAGTGTTAATAAAGCATAAACGAATCCTGTAGATTTTAGGCCTGCAGGTTTTTTCTTGGGTTAGAGCGCCACTTTTCGCTGCATTTTTGTGTTTTATGGCATCGGCGGGTTGAAATGTGCCACATTTTCCTTATTTCCGGGATAAAATGGCATACGGTAGCTTAGATGTGCCACGTTTCATCTTTTACCAGACAAAACTGGCGGACCTAACGGAGCTGCCATCTTAGATAAGCAAGTGAAAACCGGAAAAAGGTTTGTCGAGGAGTCCTTCTAGGGCATTTTTAGTCAAAACCCAAGTGGAGTCTCGCCATAATTTCCGAAATAGTTGAAGAATGTGGCAGTTTTCGGGATGGCAGTGCCATTATTTAAGAAAAATCAATGAAATATGGCGTGCAGTGTATCAGCTTACAGACCATGAACATTTCTGACACAGTCAGCGATTGATGGCTTTGGTGTAAAGTGGCTAATCAGCGGACAATCAGACAGAGAATTGCCTTTGACTTTCACAGGTAAAAGTGATATAATTGAAAATGAAAATATTGAAAGAAGAAAGGAGCCTGTTCATGGCCTACGATTCAAAGTTCAAAAGAGACGATATTGATGAGTTGTTCGATGGAATACTGACCCTGAAAG
Organism: Anaerotruncus sp. 80; assembly: GCF_009936115.1. Classification (NCBI taxonomy): domain Bacteria; kingdom Bacillati; phylum Bacillota; class Clostridia; order Eubacteriales; family Oscillospiraceae; genus Anaerotruncus; species Anaerotruncus sp. 80. The sequence goes on along the minus strand of NZ_QWES01000001.1, from coordinate 398,098 downwards.
ACAGAGAGGACTGCTATAGATTTTTCGAGGATATCTGCACGATTAACGAAATTCATGCCATTGCACAACGGCTTCAGGTTGCGAAGCTTCTTTCTTTAAAGAAAACATACAGTGAAATTGAAGAGATGACAAAGGCTTCTACTGCGACAATCAGTCGCATTAATAAATGTCTGGTTTACGGGGCGGACGGCTACCAGAGAGTATTAGAGCGCCTTGATAATCAGAAGAGAAAATAGAGAAGTTCAGTAAGGGCGCCGTTTGTGTGTCCTTGCTTTTTTCTTTATAAGAATGTTGAGGGGAGATGAGATTTTGAGTAGTATTTATATTTATGACGGACCTTTTGAAAAAGGGGAAAAGGGATATGACCTTATCAGGCAGGCTGCTGTTCGCTACTGCGGAGAAGCCGGTGTAGATTATCCGGTACTGGAGGCGGAGATTTTGAGAGAAGATAAAGGAAAGCCATATTTTGTGGATATTCCTTTGGAATTTTCACTGTCTCACAGTGGAGCGCTGTGGATGTGCATGGTTTCTCAGCAGCCTTGCGGACTTGATTTGCAGTATGTGAAGGACTGCAAATATGAGGAGATTGCGAGAAGACTCTTTACAAAAGAAGAACAGCACTACGTGGAGCTTTGGGGACAGGAAGGCTTCTTCGATGTTTGGGTCAGAAAAGAAGCACTTTGCAAGTGCACGGGACAGGGTATTTTTAGCGATATGCCGTCTGTTGCAGACAGAAACAGTAATTTGCTTGGCACGGTAGCCTGGAATGACAGAGAATATTTTTTTACAGAAATAGAAATTGCACCGGATATCAAATGTGCGGCATGTACAGATGATGAGGCACAGGTAGTGATTCGCGTATTATAATATTGTAATCGGGAGGACTTATGGCAGTCAGTATAGACAATGCGGCTTTGCGGTATTTATCCGCCAGAAGCCGCACTGTTTTTGAGATGAAAAAGAAATTAGCAGAAAAGGGGTTTGAGGAAGAGGAAATTGAAGCGCTTATTCAGCGTTTTTTATCCTATGGATACTTAAACGATGCCACGTACTGCCTATCCTATTTTCGCTATGCCTTTGAAAAAGGCAAGGGCAAGAGAAAGGTTTTTCAGGAACTGCGTCAGAAGGGCGTGGACAGTTTGACTATAGAAAATGCTTTTGAGGATTACTTGCAGGAAGAAGAAAACGAATACGACGAGCGGGCGATGGCGCTGGCAGAAGCGGAGAAGGTGCTGCGTATTGCAGGTGTCAGCAGAGACGAGGAAATTCCGGAAAAAATTTTGGGAAGGATTGCAAGGCGTCTTGGCAGCAAGGGATATGGCGGTGAAACTATTTACGGCGTGATAGGAGAACTTAGAAGATGAGCAGGACAGAGAGAACAGAGTTACTGATTGGGGAGGCAGGTGTCAACAGCCTGGCTTTGGCAAAGGTTCTCGTCTTCGGCGCAGGTGGTGTTGGAGGCTATGTGTGTGAAGCTCTGGCGAGAGCAGGAGTTGGGATGATTTCTATTGTAGATAACGATGTGATTTCAGAAAGCAATATCAATAGGCAGATTATTGCAACCTATGATACCCTGGGCATGGAAAAAATAAAGGTTATGGAGCAGAGGATTTTATCTATCAACCCGAGCTGTAAAGTAAGCACCTATGGGTGTTTTTACCTGCCTGATACGCAGGAAGCGGCACAGTTTGACTTTACGGACTACGACTATGTGGTGGACGCTATTGATACCACTTCAGCCAAACTGGATATTATTTGCAGGTGTAAGGAGGCAGCAACGCCGGTGATTTCCTCCATGGGAACAGGAAACAAGCTGGATGCTTCACGCTTTGAGATTACCGATATTAGTAATACCAGCGTTTGTCCTTTGGCAAAGGTTATCAGAAAAGAACTGCGGGACCGTGGGGTCAAAGACGTAAAAGTTCTATATTCTAAAGAAGAACCGGTGAAAACAGGAAGCAGAACACCGGGCAGTATCAGTTTTGTGCCGCCGGTGGCGGGACTTCTTATCGCAGGAGAAGTCATTAGAGATTTATTAAAACGTTAATCTATTTTTAATCTTTCTTTCCTTTTTCTTTCATGTTGACGAGGTAAGATAAGTATACAAAAGGGGATACCATAGAAAACGATTAAAAATGGAAAGGAAATTATCATGGATAAGCTTGAAAAAATTGAAAAAATCATCGAAAAGACAGGTGTATCTTATGCAGAGGCGAAGAACGCTTTAGAAGAAGCAGGAGAGGATCTGCTGGACGCCATCGTACTTCTTGAAAGTCAGGGCAAAATCAAGAAACCGGAAATGGGTTCTTACACAACCAAAACAGAGGAAACCAGCGAGGCGTTTCGAGAGGCTGCAATGTGCTACGAGGAAAAAGACGGTGAGAAGTTTGGAAACATCATGGTGCGCATTTTGAAATGGTTTGGGCAGCTTATTAAAAAAGGCTGTGAAAACTTTTTTATCGTCAAACGCTATGGACAGGAAGTTGTCAATGCGCCGGTTATCGTTTTGATTTTACTTCTGTGCTGCACATTTTGGGTAATCGTGCCGCTGATGATTGTAGGAATGTTCTTCGGCTATAGCTATAGCTTCAGTGGAACAATCACACAGTCTGTAGATATCAACAAAGCGTGTGACAAGGCAGCAGAAGCTGCGGAAACAGTGAGACAGGAGTTTTCCCAAGAGTTCGTGAAGGGATCTTCCAACCCGAAAAATAAATAACAGCGAAAGTAGGAGAGATACAGGTGGCAGAGAAAATTTTACTGGTAGAAGACGATACCAAAATAGCAAGATTTGTGGAACTTGAACTTGCTCATGAAGGATACTCAGTAGTCAAGGCTTTTGACGGCAGACAGGGTTTGGAACTAGCGGAAGGGGGCGGCTTTGATCTGATGCTTCTTGACATCATGCTGCCCGGTCTCAACGGTTTGGAAGTGCTCAGAAGGCTCAGAAGGGCTTCTGATATGCCGGTTATTATGCTGACGGCCAGAGATGCGGTTATGGATAAGGTTTCCGGACTTGATTCTGGGGCGGACGACTATATTACCAAGCCTTTTGCAATTGAAGAACTGCTGGCGAGAATTCGTGTCGTATTCAAGAAACGCAGTGGACAGAAGCAGACCAGAAAATTCACCGTAAAAGGAGTCACCATGGATACAGATCGTCACGAGGTCACCTATAACGGCGAAATCGTAGAGCTAAATCACAGAGAATATGAGCTGGTTCGCATTCTCATGGAAAATAAGAATATTGTTTTGAATCGGGAAAAGCTTTTGGACAGTGTATGCGGCTATGATTATATGGGGGAAACGAATATCATTGATGTATATGTGCGCCACATCAGAAGCAAACTTGACGATCGTTTCGGCATTAAATTTATTACAACTGTGCGAGGCGTAGGCTATGCAGTCAAAGAGGATTAAAAAGATGAACGAAGCAAGCCGCATGACCTCTATTGCCAGAAAGATAAATTTTGAGTTCTGGCTGCGCCAGTTTGCTAATTTCATCGCCATCGACCTGATATTGCTGATTACTATTTGCGTCAGCTTTTTCCTTTGGAGAGAGGGACTGGTGCCGGATTCAGAAATGGTCAGCAATCGGGATTTTATCTGGGGTAACTATGAAAACTGGCGGTATATCATAGAGACAGAATCAGGAAAAGTCTATTCCTATTACATTCGGGATTATGGCGCATTTTTTAAAATACCGGCGCTGATTTTATTAATCCTTCAGGCAGTTATGCTTATTGAGGATTTGTTTCACACCAAAAAGGTGCGTCATCTGATGAAACCCCTTAACGACATTGCAGTCAGAACAGAAAAGCTTTCCAATATGGCTTTTGACAGTGCAAAAATGGAAAGTTTTGAACAGGCGGTATCGGGACTGGATCCGGAAAATCCAGAGGCAAAAGTTTCCACGGGAGATCAGGATCTTCGCAGTCTGGAGATTGCCATCAATAATCTGATTGAGCGCATGCGGGAAAGCCACAGGCAGCAGGATCGTTTTGTTTCTGACGCTTCCCACGAGTTGCGCACGCCTATTTCGGTTATTCAGGGGTATGTTAATATGCTGGATCGCTGGGGCAAGGAAGACGAAAAAATTCTGGAGGAATCCATCGAAGCAATTAAGAACGAGTCTGAACATATGAAAAACCTCATTGAACAGCTTTTGTTTCTTGCCAGAGGTGACAGCGGACGGAATACGCTGGAGTTCACGCAGGTGAATCTGACGGAAATTGTAGAAGAGGTGTGGGAAGAATCGGAGATGATTGATGAGGATCATGTGTACCGCTTTGAGGGTGAACCGGGTCTTTGGCTGCGTGCAGATCGCGCCATGCTGAAACAGTCCCTGCGCATTCTAGTACAAAATGCGGCTAAGTATTCAGGCTCAGGAGATACTATTTATCTTAGAACAAAGCGCATTGACGGAAGACCTGCTTATATTGTTCAGGATGAAGGAATCGGGATGGCTTCTTCGGAAGTGGTGCATGTATTTGAGCGGTTTTATCGGGCAGACGCTGCCAGGAGCCGATCAGAATCGGGAACTGGCCTTGGGCTTTCCATTGCAAAGTGGATTATCGACGCCCATAAGGGAGAAATCGAAGTACTGTCCAGACCTGAGTTTGGGACCAGGTTTACCGTAAAATTATAGAAAAATAGAAGCGGCTATTTCTAAGCTGGCATCGTATTTTTGCACCATTTTTTCTAAAATGAGGGTCAATGGTGCGGATTGGGGAGCCGTTGAAGAAGAGTCTGCACCATTTGACATTGAAATATAACGTCATGGTGCAGATTTAACGGCTTGGCAGTCATAGGCGGTGAGCGTTTTGCATATAGTGTACCATGTTTATCGATATTAATAAAAAGAGAGTAAGGCAAGTGGGAGTAGGCGCATTGGCGGCGGTACTGGCTATCGGTCTTGCTGCGGGCTATCGAGTCGTCAAACCGGGAGAGGCGAAGAAAGGACCGGAACAGATGACCGCAGGAAGCACGCAGGCTACGGACTGGGGTCTGTCTTTTCAGACTGAAGGGCAGCCGCCTGTGGGAAATGCCAGCAGTGAAGAACTCGCTAAATACGATGCATATTACTGCAGTGATTCCAAAGAAAAGGTATTGTATTTAACCTTTGACGCCGGCTTTGAAAACGGCTGCACTGGAGAGATTTTAGACGTGCTGAAAAAAGAAAAAGTGCCTGCTGCATTTTTCCTGGTAGGAACTTATATGAAGGAAAACGGGGATTTAGTAAAGCGCATGGCGAAGGAAGGGCATATCGTCGGCAATCACACCATGCACCACCCGGATATGTCAGCTATCACCGACGAGGCTGCATTAAAAGAGGAACTGGAAGGGGTAGAAAAAATCTACAAAGAGGTTACAGGAAAAGAAATGCAAAAGTTCTACAGACCGCCCCAGGGCAAGTTCAGCACCTCCAATTTGGAGCAGGCGAAAAAGCTGGGCTATACCACCGTCTTTTGGAGTCTTGCTTACGTAGATTGGTATGTTGACAAACAGCCGACTAGAGAGGAAGCGTTGGAAAAACTGCTGCCAAGGACTCATAATGGGGCGGTGATACTTCTTCACTCCACTTCTAAGACCAATGCAAAGATTTTGCAGGAACTGATTAAAAGGTGGAAAGACGAGGGATATACCTTTAAGTCGCTGAAAGAGCTGGGAAACTGAGACATTTGACTGGCAAGTTGGTGTTGCAGACATAAGAATTCTATGATATAATCGAATCAAAAGGAGGGGTTTTTATGGAAAATGCAGCACAAAAGACAAACAAGAAGAACATACTGATTCGTATATTAGCGATAGGGCTGCTTCTTTTCTTTCTGTTCTTTGGAATGGAGATGAAAAGCGGATACTGCTTTGGGGTAGAAGTCTTTCATAGCCTAGGATTGAGCCCGTGGTCTCTAGTGAATCAGGGATGGTTTTATCCCGGGATTTTAAGTATCACCGGAGCCCTTGCTTCCATCATTTTGTTTTCCTTTGCGACAAAAGACAGAATGAAAACTTTCCGCTATTTCATGATAGGAGCCCTTGCAGTAGGCATCGGATGCAGTGTTTTGTCACTTCATGGTGTGATATAGCAGCGTATATCAGCCGCGAATTTTAACCTGCAGCTGGGTGATGTATTCGTCCTCGCAGTTGGTGTCGTGATTATCAATCATATAGAGTTCAAGCGGGTCGCTTTCAGCAGTGTACCCGCTTTTTTTCATGTGGATGAAAAAGTTTTTCCATGCAGCAGGGATGTTCTGGTAGCTGCCGCAGCAGGTTGCGCAAAGATATTTGCCTGCGGGAAGCGTTGTATCGAAGCTGCCTTTGTCCACAATACAGAAAGCGGAGTTGAAGTGACCATAGTGGCCTTTTTCGATAAAATCCAGCGGAATAGTGGCTCCGGTTCTGCTGTTTCCGATGAGATAGAGGTGTGATTCGTGCTCCTTTTGCAGTTTTTTGATGACAAAGTCCAAATCCTCATCACGGTAAACCCTCTCACTCAGCTTTAGAATTTTTCGTACAGGCAGGACTTCGACGTGAGGCTGTTCGCTGCCTGGTGCGCTCCTTCTATGACTCTCAATTTCTGAAATGCGGTCTGTCAGCTGACTTTTCAGGTTTTGCAGGGTCAGCATTTTTTCGTCGATAACAGAAATTTCCTGCTGAAAAAGGGCCAGGGTTTTGGCAAGATCAAAATCTGCCAGATGATTTTTGATTTCCTCCATAGAAAAGCCAATGGTGCGCAGATCTCTCAGGATGTTCAACGTGCGGATATCGCCAATACCGTACATTCTGTAGCCGTTATTGTCACGATGTGGCTTTAAAATCCCGATTTCCTCATAGTAGCGCAGGGAGTCGGTACCGATTCCATACAGGGCTGAAATTTCTCCGATTTTGTAGTATTCTTTCATAAAAAAACTCCTTTACCTTGGTATTATACCAAGGTTTATAATGAAAGGGAAGAGCATGGGAGGAAATCATGGATTTAGATGTAAAACGGGAGATTAAACATAAATTTTTCAGCTATGCGCTGCCATCGGTGGCAGCAATGTGGGTTTACACCATTTATACTATGGTGGACGGCATGTTTGTGTCAAGAGGCGTAGGCACTACGGCGCTGGCTGCTGTCAACATTGCTATGCCGCTGATTAATGCTGCTTTTGCTTTGGGCATTTTATTTGCAGTGGGCGCCAGCACAAAAGCTTCCATCTGTAAAGGACAAAATAATCAAAAGGAAGCAAGTCGGATTTTTACCACCAGTACGGTAACTGTATTTTGCCTGGCATGGATTGTGGTAATTGCAGCACAGCTGAATTTGCACAGACTCGCTCTGCTTTTGGGTGCGACGGAGGGTACGATAGAATATGTAGAAGATTATCTGCGCATTATCGTTTGCTTTGTGCCATGCTATATGACCTCCTATAATATGGAAGTTTTGATTAAGGCGGATGGCTTTCCGAAAAAAGCTATTATGACGACCTGTGTGGGAGCGGTTACCAATATTACCCTGGACTATTTCTTTGTCATGGTATTTCAGTGGGGGATAAAGGGTGCAGCTATTGCTACGGGGATTTCTCAGGTGCTAACCTTTACAGTATTTTTGAGTCATTTTCTTTCAAAAAAATCCTACTTTAAGTTTGTAAAAATCAAATGGCATATCAGGGAGGTGCTGGGTTTTGCCAAACTGGGCATAGCCGACAGTGTCACGGAGTTTTCTGTAGGCGTGATTATTTTCATGTTCAACAATGTGCTGATACGTGTCTCTGGAGATAATGGTGTGGTAATCTATACGGTCATCGCTTACGTTTCTCAGCTGATTCTGATGACCATGATGGGGATTAATCAGGGCATGCAGCCTCTTGTCAGTTTTTATCACGGCAGGAAGGAAAATACGGTTCATCGGTATATTCTTCGCATTGCGATTTTTAGTGCGGCAGTAGCTTCGGTGCTGTCTTTTGCTGTCGGTGCACTCTACCCTAATCCGGTGGTGGCGGTCTTCATCGATCCAAGCCTTGATATGGCGCTGTACCTGGATGGGGTGCGGGCGTTTAAGCTGTTTTCGTTTTCTTTCCTGCCGCTGGGCGTGGTGATTATTCTGGCGGGATATTTCACAGCGCTGGAACAAAACAAACCAGCCATGGCAATCTCTATGGGCAGAGGTTTGATCTTTGTAACAATTTGCCTGTTGCTCTTTGCAAAACTCTTTGGAGAAATCGGCGTATGGCTGTCTATGGGTGTTTCAGAAACGATGGCGTTAATACTGGCGCTGGTATTATATAAGTGGAAGCTGGCAGGAGGGCGAGATGAGAACCCGGCTAATCGTTAAAGCAAAATGCAGGAATCTATATAGAAAACCCGAACTTTTGGGCAGTAAGCGCCTAAAAGTTCGGGTTTTTGGCAGTTTTAAGACTTTTTATTATAGTATCTGGTTTCTTTGCAAAATGCGTGTTACGAAGCGGAGCTGCTTGGCTGGAATGCGGCCTTGACCAGTCGCCATATTTGTATAAGCAGTGTAGGCACAAAGGCGAGCAGGCAAACCAGGAGCAGCTGATCGATAGAAAGTGGTGCGATACCAAAGGCTGTTTCAAAGATGGAAAGCCGCAAGATGGCAAAGAGCAGAGCGGCGCCAAGGGCAAAAGCTGCAATCGTGTAAATGTTACGAAATATGCCCAGCTGGAAAATGGAGGCTTTTCCTCTGCAGTTAAAGCCGTGCCAAAGTCTTGCAAAGCATAATGTGGCAAATGCCATGGTGGAAGCTGCAGTAGTACTGGTTTTTAGCCCCATGTGAAAAGCAATAATGGCAGCTGCACTGATTAGAAGTCCCTGAACTGTGATTTTTAACAGCGCATTTGCAGACAGTATGGAAGCGTTTTTTGCACGGGGTTTATTGTGTATCAGTGCAGGATTTGCAGGTTCCATGCTGATGGCAAGGGCAGGCAGACTGTCTGTAATCAGGTTAATGAACAGAAGCTGCACTGCGGTAAATGGCGCTGGCAGCGCCATGAGGGCGGCGTAGAGCACGGTCAGGATTCCGGCGGCATTACCGGAAAGAAGAAACTGAATTGCATTTTGGATATTTGCATAGATGTTTCTTCCGTTGAGTACGGATTTGATGATGGTAGCAAAATTATCGTCGGTCAATATCATGGAAGCGGAGTCCTTTGCGACTTCGGTTCCTGTGATTCCCATGGCTACGCCCACATCGGCACTTCTCAGTGCCGGGGCGTCGTTGACGCCGTCGCCGGTCATGGCGACGATGTGGGCGCGGGATTGCCAGGCATTAACAATTCTGATTTTGTTATCGGGGCTGACTCTGGCATAAACGCTGATGTGAGGCAGCTTTTCTTGTAATTGGTCGTCACTCATAGCGTCAAGTTCTGTGCCGGTTACAGCAATATCTCCCTCTTCCATTATGCCGATTCGCTTTGCGATGGCAGAGGCAGTCACCTTGTGGTCACCAGTAATCATAATAGCTTTGATACCGGCAGTTTTACAGTCTTTTACTGCCTGCGCAGATTCTGGACGCGGCGGATCCATTTCGGCAACCAGACCTAGATATTCAAGATCTTGTTCATCATCCAGGGTCAGGTCCTTTTGTGCAGGCAGAATCTTACGGGCAAAGGCGAGAACTCGCAGACCCTGCTTCGATAGAGCAGTATTAGTCTGACGGATTTGTTCTTTTTCATCTTCTGAAAGGGTGGAGGTTCGCGCTAAAATCACATCTAAGGCGCCCTTAGTATACATGGTTGGATCCCCGTTTATTTCATGCAGAGTACTCATCAACTTTCGGTCGGAATCGAAGGGAAGTTCCGAAAGACGGGGGAAGTCTGCCATTACTTTATCGTAGTCATCTTTTTCGGTCTTATAGTAGGTGACCAGTGCAGTTTCCGTTGGATCGCCGGAAACTGCACCGTCTGTGATGACTGTATCGTTACAGAGTATGGATGCTTGCAGAAGCGGCTCTTTCTTCTCAGAAGAAACGGAAAGCTGCTCTACTGTCATTTTATTTTGGGTTAGGGTACCGGTTTTGTCGGAGCAGATGATGGAAACGCAGCCTAGCCCCTCGACAGCGTTTAGCTCTTTGATGATAGCATTCTGATCAGCCATGCGGGAGGTGCCGATGGCAAGGGATATGGTGATGATGGAGGACAGTGCTTCTGGAATGGCAGCTACAGCTAATGCCACTGCAAAGAGCAGGGATTCGCTGAACTCCATGCCGCGATAGAGATTGAGTGCAAAGACACCAGCGCAGACAAGGAGTATACCGATGGAAAGGTTTCGGCTGAATTTATCCATGGTGACCTGCAGGGGCGTTTTCCGCTGGGCAGTCTGATTCATCAGATTTGCAATTTTTCCAAGTTCTGTGGAATTGCCGACAGCGGTAACAACGGCAAGAGCCCTTCCGTAAGTAACCAATGAACCGGAGAATACCATATTAGTTTGATCTCCCAGCGCTACTTTATGATCAGTAATCATATCTGCACTTTTTTCGACACTCTCAGATTCTCCAGTCAGAGAACTTTCACTGACTTTCAAAGAATGACTTTCGATGATACGACCATCTCCGGCAACGATATCGCCGGCATCAAGACGGATGATATCACCACAGACAAGCTGGGTAGCGGGAATTTCCTGTGCTTCTCCGCTGCGAATAACCTTTGCAATAGGCGCAGAGAGATTTTTCAGACTTGCCAGGGATTTTTCGGCTTTGATGGACTGCACAGTGCCAAGAATGGCATTGAGAATGAGCACCACCAGAATTACGATAGTACTTTCTTGATTTCCTGTAAAGAAAGATATCGCGGCTGCAATAATCAGAATGATAACTAAAAGATCGCGGAACTGTTCTGCAAAGATTCTTAGGGCGCTCTTCTTCTTTTTTTCATAAAGCTTATTTTCTCCGTAGGTTTTGCGGCTTTCTTCAATCTGCTGCGGGCTGAGCCCGGAAGAAGCGGAAGAAAAGGCTTTTAGCACCTGACTGATGTCTTGATTGTAATACATAAATGAACCTCCTGTTTCTCTAAACTTAAGTATGCCCAGATTTCACCTGGATAACAAAAAAGAGACCTTTAAAGCAAATATTAATATATGCTTTAAAAGTCTCGCTATTTCAAGTAGATGCGAATTACCTTTGGGTAATTGTATTGACGCATGTTACTACAGCCATGCTGCTTTCGCTGCGTGCGATTTAGCAGGCTGCCAGCTACTCCCTCTTAAACAAAGTATGTATGTGAATCTTTTTGGTGAATAAAAATATAGCACATCTTCTAAAAAAATGCAAGGTAATTTTGCAGAGTTTCGCGGCAGGGATTTCTTAACCATCTATAAAAAGTGGCTCGCCTGCCCGACGGATAGTAAGCTTTTTCAAAAAATGTATAATACCAAAGATAAATCTTAATCCCAAATATTTACTCTTTAGTAGTGAAAAAATTTGTTAGAGTCTGATGGACACCATTGCGCCGTCATGGGATTCGACATGAACGATTTCAAGACCGGGATACTCCGCCATGATTTCCCTGTACATCTTGTAGTAAAATTGTATTGCTTTGCGGCTGACTAAGTGTTCAAACTCCTTAGGAACGGATTCCTTCATGGCGTCAAAGGCAGAATTTGGGATAACCTTAAGTGCAACGCCTGCAAGACTGACGGGCACAGGAATGGTCATATGATATTTATCTGCGTGAATTTTGATTTTCATGGGAATCACCTATTCAATACAGATTCGGATAGTGGTATTTTCGGCGGAAGAAGTAACATTGACGATGTCACCGTCTAGTTCTTCATCCAGACATTCGTTGATGGCTTCCATCAATTCGGCTAAATCGAAATCCTGCATCTGTTCTTCCGGCAGGGGCAGTTTTCCTGTGACTTTTAGAATTTTTTTTACAGCACCCACAGGGAACTGTACTGTGACCTTGTCACCGTTTGATTCATTGTCCACAAGGATGCGAAGCATCCGTTTATTGTAAGGCTTTTCAGCCATTAGGGTGGTCTGTGTATCTGTGCTTTGCAGTGCCTCTATCAGATCGGACGCCTCTTCTGCGGTGATGGTTCCTTCTTCTAGCATTTTTAAAATTCTCATTTTCTCTTCCACTTGTGGTTACCTCCATAAATTGATTCATTTTGTTTTACTTCAGCATGGCAAGCGCCTGCTTTGCTGTGATCTCTCCCTTTTCTAGCGAATTTAAGATCTCCTCTCTGCGCATTGCTTCCGCATCTTTTTTGGCTGCATTTTCATATCCCAGCGCTCTGATAATGCCGTCCAGGCGAGCGCGCACTGTAGGATAGGAAATGCCCAGTTCTTTCTCAACTTCTTTAATATTGCCGCGACAGCGGATAAAGGTTTCTGTGAAATACAGTTCTTCTTCTGTAAGATAATCGAACTTGCTCAGTGTAAAATCGTTTTCGATGACGGTTTCACAGCGGCTGCATTTCAGTCTCGTTACCTTCAGTTGCCCGTCGCAGACGGGACAGCGGCTGATGATCTTTTTCATAAATAACTCGTTTTCCTCCCTTCCGATATCAATAATTTAACATCGTAAATTCAAAAAGTCAATATAAAAATTAAAAATATTAATCTTGTGATTGAAAAAATTGATATTTTCGTGACGGAATAAATATGGTAAAATAAAAAGAAAGAAATACTGGAAGTTTATAAGGAGTGTACAGATGAAAGAAGATAACTTTTTTCTAGGTCAAATAGAGGATAAAATTGCCCAGTGCGAAAATAAATTTATTGCAACCCATACCGGATTTATGGACCTGCACCAGCAGTCGCTGGCGCGGGTTTTCTGCAAGAAAAATTTTGTCCAGGTTTTTACACAGAAGCAGGAGGAAGTCCCTGAAATGGCGGAAGAAAGACCTGCCTTGAGGACTTTGTTTTACGGAGGATATGAGCAGGCGGAGCGAGTGATTTTGTTAAATCTGCCGGGGTATGCGGATTTGAAGAATGAGAATCCTTTGGTGATAGTGAGGGCAAAGGTATCGGAGAAAAGTAAGTCGTTGACGCACCGGGATTATTTAGGTTCTCTCATCGGACTCGGTATGAAGAGGGAGATGATCGGCGATATTCTGGTGCGCGATGACGGTGCAGACATCATAGTGCTTGCGGAAATTGCGGACTTTATTTTGCAGAATTACTGCAAAGCCGGTAGAGTCAGTCTTTCGCTGGAAAAATTGGACATTTTTAAGCTCATCGTGCCGGAAGCAAAGGTGAGAGAAATCACCGATACGGTAGCATCCCTGCGTCTTGATAGTATTGTGGCCTCGGCGTTTTCGCTATCTCGCGGAAAGGCAGCAGAGGCAATCACAAGGGGAATCGTTTTTGTCAACAATATGGAGACGGTGAAACCGGATTTTCAGTTGAAAGAAGGGGATAAAATTTCACTAAGGGGAAAAGGCAAAGCCTGTTTGCGGGAGGTAGGCGGCAAGTCTAGGAAAGACAGGCAGTACATTGCTATTGAGAAGTATGAATAACAGGGAAAAATATACAGTAAGCAAATAGATTTTCCAGTAATAAACATTTTTTGACGGATATTCTCTTCCTCGCTGTGATAATTGAGGAATACTGTGTAAAAGCGCAAGGAAAGAATGAATTATATGTGATGCAAGCGAAAGAGGAATTTTCAACAGTATGGGGAGTAATCTAAATAATAGAACTTCTTTTTTGAGACCAAAAAAGGCTGGAGGGGCATAGTCCTTTATGATATGATTGGGGTAGGAAGAGTGGATTGTATGCTTTAGGAGGAGAGAGGATATGATTTTAGGCAGAGATGATTTAAGAGCCATTGGACTGATTGTGGATGAGCGGATTAAACCTTTGGAAGAGAAAATAGATAGGCTGGAAGCCAGAGTCGGTGGTCTGGAAGTCAAAATGGATAGGCTGGAAGCCAGAGTCGGCAGTCTGGAAGTCAAAATGGATAGGCTGGAAGCCAGAGTTGGCAGCCTGGAAGTCAGGTTGGATAGATTGGAAGACGATATGGAAATTCTCAAGGATAGAACCAGCAAGCTGGAAGAGAATATGGAAATTCTCAAGGATAGAACCAGCAAGCTGGAAGAGAATATGGAAATTCTCAAGGATAGAACCAGCAAGCTGGAAGAGAATATGGAAATCGTCAAGGATAGAACCGGCAAGCTAGAAGAGAATATGGAAGTCCTCAAGGATAGAACCAGCAAACTGGAAGAGAATATGGAGCTTGTCAACAGTCAGCTTAATATGCTGAACACCAGCATGCGGGCGGCTAATGAACGAATTGGAAAGCTGGAAGCAACTGTAGGAGATATGAAGTGTCAGATTGACAAGAGAGTCATACCAGGCTTGTCAAATATTGAGGCGGTATATCTTAGCACCTTTGAGCGCTATAAAAGTGAATCGGAAAAGCTGCCGGAGGCATATGAAGATATCGCGATTCTAAAGAAAGTAACCAAAAGTCAGGGACAACTTATAAAAAAGCATGATCAGACGTTGAAAAGACTTCAGGTGCAGTAAAAACAGGAAATGAAACCTGACTAATCATAATAAAAACAAGCTTTTATACATATCAGGAGGACTCCTTCATTTTGAGGGAGTCTTTGTTTTATTTCTGCTATCTTGTGGTGCGATACGGTATACATCTAGCAGGAATTAAACAAAACAGTACTTACACAAATCGTATTTCAGTTTTTTCCAAAAGGAAAGGAGTTTACTAAGAAAAAAATTTGTGCTAGAATATAGCATGGATGAGTAAAATTTGACGAAGTATCAAGAAAGATATACGGGATTTTTGTAGGAAAGGGGCGCCTTATGAAACAGAAAATGACAAAAACAAAATGTTTACTTCTTTGCATTTTGCTTCTTATCGGCACAATTCCTTTTAACATACTATACGCAGAGGAAGAAAAGGATACAACGCCTTATGTGCAGTATAATTTCAACAATAATTTGACAGATGCCAAAGGTCATTCTACACTGACCGCGTGGAGTTCTACTGGGGATAACAACAGAAGCAATGCGACCACCAGCTTTGGAGAAGATGCTGACAATGGAACGTATTGGCAGTGGCACTCCAATACCGCAAGAGGCGGCGGTTTTTATATCGATATTGATAAGGATATTGGGGAAGAATATACCATCGGTCTGAAATTTTCTTTTGAAAACACTCTCGGTGGTTGGAGAAAAATTATCGATTATAAGAATTCAACCGTTGATACAGGGTTTTACTTCTATAATGGTGGACATCTGAATTTCTACAATTATGGGGTCAACGGCGCCAGTGTAACACAGCCGAATCAGGTGGTTGATTTAATCGTAAGAAGAAATAAGAGCGGTACATTTGAGGCTTATATCGTAGATGGTGTCAATAAAAAATTTGATATGTCTGTGCAAGACAGCAGTGGTCAGGGTGTACCGACGGTCATTGGTGGAAAAACCAGACTGGGGTTCTTCTTTGATGATATTGCTACTAGCGCAGAGGCCTCTCCTGGCGGTAAAGTCTACAATTTAAAAATTTGGGATAAATACATGGATCCTGATGATGTAATTGAGGCACTTTTACCGAACGGAACGGTCAATATCCATTATACTGACGAAGATGGAGATGAAGTATTACCTGACGAAAAAGTCAGCGGTAAGAGCGGAAAGCCTTACTCTGTAGCGCACAAAGAGGTGTTCGGATACCAGTATCTGCGTGCAGAGGGGGCGCCTACCAGCGGTACATTCCCAGACAGTGATGAAGTGGATGTTACATTCCGATACAAATGCCTGATTCCTTATACAGTAACAGCCAGATATGTTGATGAAGACGGAAATCAGCTTTGCGAAGATATCGTAGGAAAAGGTGCGGAAGGAAAGACATATAAGGCAAATCAGCTGGAGATTGAGGATTATGATTTTGTTCGAGTTGAAGGAAATGTAAGCGGGACTTACACTAAAAAGCCACAGCTTGTTACTTTCATCTATAAGCCTGAGGAAAAACTGCCAGTAGATGAGAATAGTATGGTAACGGCAGTATATCAGGATGAGGATGGAAATCAAATCAATCCAGACATGATATATAAAGGCTATGTAGGGGAAGCGTATCAGACTTCACAGCTTTATATTCCAGGCTATACTTTTAAAGAAATCATAGGTTCTGCAGCAGGTAATTATACGGAAGATCCGATTGTTGTAACCTATGTTTACACGAAAAAAGCGGAAGACGATCCGGACTCTGATAAGGGTGGCAGTGTCATCATACGCTATCAGGATAATCAGGGCTATACCATCAGCAGTGATGTTTTGTGCAATGGCAATATTGGAGCTGCCTATGTTGCGCCGCTAAAGGATATTGCCAAGTATAAATTTGATAAAGTGATTGGTGAAGAAAGCGGTGTTATTGAGGATGGCGTCAAGGTAGTTACAGTGCTCTACATACCTCTCGCCAGTGACGTGCTGGCAAGATATCTGGATACTGCAGGCAGAACTGTGGCGGAGACAAAAGTTTACTCAGGCGGAGTTGGACAAAGCTACCGCACCGAAAAGCTTGATATAGAAGGCTATGAGTTTATCCGGGTAGAAGGCAATGAAACCGGTACATTCAGTGAAGATGTGCAGGTGGTAAAATATATTTACAGGCAGCGGGGCAGCATTACCGTAAAGTACGTGGATTTAGACGGAAAGCCGATTAAAGACGAAGCTTCTTTTACTGATTATGTGGACGAGGCGTATGATGTGACAGCGCCGTACATTTCCGGCTATGAGCATATCAGAACAGAAGGAGATGCGACAGGCACGTTCCAGCCGGGTAACCAGGTTATCACCCATGTGTATGAGAAAATTAACGAAGGCAGGGTTATCGTGCATTTTGTTGATGACGAAGGAAAACCGGTGCGGGATGATCTGCTGATACATGGCAGAGTTGGAGCGCCCTATGAAGTAGAGGTGCAGCAGTTCCATGGTTATGAGTATGTTCGAACAGAAGGAGAACTTCAAGGCACACTCAGCATGGAAACTGCAGAGGTAACCCACTATTATAAGCTTACGATGCCGGATACAGTAACGGCAAGGTATGTAGATGAGGACGGCAATCTGCTTTGCGATGATATCATCTATAAGGGAAAAAACGGCAGCAGTTATAAGACCTCTCAAATTGAGATTGCAGGCTATGAGTTTGTTAAAGTTACAGGCAGCGAGCAAGGGCGTTTTCAAAGGGAGCCGCAGCTTGTCACCTATGTTTACCGCAAAGCGGCGGAAAAGCCTGTGCCTGAAAAAGGGCAGATAACAGCAAGCTATGTAGATGAAACAGGAAATACCCTTCACAGTAATCTTGTATATCAGGGCGTTTTAGGGGAAAGCTGCCAGACTTCGGCGCTGACCATACCAGGTTACCAGTTGAAAGAGATAGTTGGATCAGAATCTTTGATCTATAAAAAGGAAAATCAGACAGTTACCTACATTTATGTTCCAGAAGATCCGGATACTCCTGAAAATCCGGAGAGGGGTGGTACTGTTATAGTTCGCTATCAGACGGAAGAAGGTCTGACTATCAGACATGACGATGTCTTTAATGGTGACATCGGAGACGCTTATAAAGCTGTTCGCTACCAGATTTCGGGCTATCAGTTTATTCGATCTGAAGGACCGTTTTACGATGCAGCACGGGCAGCCGCAGGCAGTGCGGAAGAAGGCGAAATTGAGGAACGGGTAAAGACTGTCATCATGTATTATGTGCCGGAGGACAAGGCGTCTACGGTGATTGCGAAGTATGTGGATGAAGACGGCAACACGATACAATTTGACAGTATCTATAACGGATTCGTCGGACAAGTCTATCAGACCAGCCAAAAGAATATCAGCGGATACAAGTTTCTGCGTGTTGAGGGCAGTGAAAGCGGTACGTTCAGCGAGGATGTGCAGATTGTAACTTATGTGTACAAGCGAAGTCCAAATGTGGTCATGACGGGCAGAGTGGTAATTCGTTTTGTAGATGAGGATGGTAATATCATTCGAGAGGAAGACACTTACATTGGCTATATCGGTGACAAGTATCAGCTGCAGCAGTATGAAATCAGCGGATATAAATATGTGCGCGCCGAGGGAGAAAGTCAGGGTGTCTTTACTGCAGAGGATCAGGAAATTGTATTGGTTTACCAGAAGCTGAAAGAAGATATCGATAAGCCAGGCGATAATAAACCAGGACAGGACAAACCAGGCGACAGCAAGCCGAATCAAAAGCCAGGAGGCAGTTCTGGGAATTCCGGTGGAACCGGCAACCAGAGCGGCACAAATAAAAACCAGAAAAATGACAATTTGCATCAGATGAATTGGCAGGAAGGTAGACCAAATACGGGTGACCAAACGGCACTACATTTCTATATTGATTTGCTGATTGTATCGATGATAGGGCTTGTTGCCATAGTGAGAAAGTTAAAAATTGACAAGAAAAAATAGAAATGAATAAAGGACAGCATCTGCGAGGGTATCCTTCAGGCAGGGCTGTCCTTGTTTCTTGATTTTTTGTGGTAATAATTTACAAATGCTTTGCTTCTTCGTGACGCTTGACCTTGCCGGTAGTGGTCTTAATCATAGGCTGGTCGGTGACGATGATACGAAGCATCTGCTTGTAGGTCGGCAGTTCTTCGTTAATGATATCGATATCTTTTTTTATGATCTGTTCGATTTCGTCAGGATTAGTGGTGCCATAAGTTTCCTTCATATAATCTGGCTTATAAACAATCTTTGCACAAAGTGCAAGATCTTTTTCGTCCCCGTCTGCTTTGCGCGGCTGACCAAAGACCATATTTTCTTCTACATAAGGCAGATTACTTATGAGAATCTCAAGTTCTTCCGGATATACGTTCTTGCCGTTTTTTAAAACGATGACGTTTTTCTTTCTGCCGCAGATGAAGACATAACCATCTTTATCCAGATAGGCAAGATCGCCGGTATGGAGCCAGCCGTCAGCTAAAATAGCAGCAGTTTCTTCTTCGTTTTCGTAATAACCGCACATTACATTTGGACCGCGGGCGATAAGCTCACCGATACCTTCGCTGTTAGGCTCATCAATGGCAAGTTCAACGCCGGGCATCGCCATACCGATGGAGCCTGTTTTATGCTGCCAGGTATTTTCTGCGGCAAGTACAGGAGAAGCTTCTGTCATACCGTAGCCCTGTACTGCGGTGATACCAAAGTTATTAAAGCCCTCCAGCGCTTCTGGGTCGATGGCAGATGCGCCGCTGATGACGTAGCGCAAATTACCGCCTAGTTGGTCTAAAATTTCCTTAAATAGTTTGCGGCGTATGTCAATACCGACTTTCAGCAGCAGCTTGGATAACTTCAGACCGAAAGTAACTTTCTTTTCCAGTCCTTGCTTTTTTACTGTTGCCATAATCTTTTTATAGATAGACTCGATGAGAAGCGGTACACAGACAAAGAGCGAAACTTTGTATTCAACGATGTTTTTCTGCAGATATTTCAGCCCGTCGCAGAAGGTGGTGGTTACACCGGCAGCCAGCATAACGACTTGACCTGTTGAGCCAAAGGTGTGATGGTACGGCAGAAATGCCATGTTGATATCACCGTGACGGATATCTTCCACTTTAAGCATGGCATAGACATTGGCAGTAATGTTGTACTGGGACAGTTGTACCGCCTTAGCCATGGAAGTGGTGCCAGAGGTGAACAGAATAATTGAGGTCGCTTTTCCATCAATCGGCAATTTGCGATATTCGACAAAACCTGCAGTTAGTGCGTCGTGCCCTTCCTTGATCAAAGCAGGAATGTCTTCATAACCCTCTAAAGGTGACATAGATATGAAGTTTTTAACCTGTGTATTCTGATTTTCCTGCAGGGCAGTTACGATATCAAGGTGCGCAGGATCAAAGACAAGCACATCGGCTTTGCTGCGAATCAGAGAAGATTCCACTTCTTCATAAGGAAGTCCTTTGTCCAGCGGTACGCTGATGCCGAGTCCGCAAAGGGTTGAAAAATATGCTAGCATCCACTCGCAGCAGTTTTTTCCAATAATAGCGATCCGCTTTCCCTGAAAGTCTCGCTGTAAAAAAGCGGTGCCCAGACAGTCTACTCGGTGACGAAATTCCTCGAAGGTAATATGCTCGTAGGAGACTTCTTTCTTTCCCTTTTTATGTTTTATAATAAAGGCGTCATCGCTGCGGTAAGCTTTTGCGCTGTAGTCCAGCAGCGCTCTGAAATCTTCGTGAAATACCGGATGAAAGACCTGTTTCAGTTCCTGAATTTTTTTCAATTTTATATCTCCTTATGTTTAAAAATTGGCGGTACAAATCCTATAATATTTACGTAGTTATTGAAACTATATTAACTCATTATAATGACTTTGTCAACGGGTTGACAGAAACTTTCCTCTGTGGTATGATTTTTCACAGCAATGAATGAGAAAGAAAGGGATGTATCATGGGAAAAAGCAAAGGTCTGGAACAATTTAAACTGCCAAGATGGGAAGAACTTCCTTCTATTGACCTATATCTGGATCAGGTGCTGTCGCTTTTGGAAACGTGGCTGGGACCTTATCTGACCTTTGACGGCAAGAAAATCATGACAAAGACCATGATAAACAATTATGTCAAGCAAAAGTTCATCGCACCGCCTGTCAACAAGAAGTACGACAGAACAGCCGTCGCTTCTCTTTTTGTCATTGCTATTTTGAAGCCAGTTTATACAATCGAAGAGATTTCTAGATTGATTAAACTTTCTATTAGAATCAACGAGAAAGAGAAGGCTTATAATGAGTTTTGCGGACACATCGAAAGTGCGGTGTATCATGCTTTCCATCAAACTTCTATGCCGAAAATTCCCTGTGAAACTGACCCGCGCCACCTGTTCTGGAATGTCTGCAATTCTTTTGCGTGTCAGCTTTACGTGCGGAATATCTACTTGCAGTCCCACCCCAAAAATGATAAAATTTAATGAAATATGTACTTTGATTTATGAAGGAGTAAAATAGATGAGCGTTTTAACAGTAGAAAAAGTGTCTCACGGATTCGGCGGCAGGCAGATTCTGGAGGACGCTTCTTTTCGTTTAAATAAAGGAGAACATGTAGGTCTTGTCGGCGCTAACGGCGAAGGAAAGACTACCTTTTTAAATATTATAACCGGCAATCTAATGCCTGATGCAGGTACAGTCAGCTGGTGTAATCATATCACTACAGGTTATCTGGATCAGCGCACAACGCTGAGTCAGGGAAAGACCATCAGAGAGGTGCTGCGAGAGGCTTTTAGCTACTACTTTGACCTCGAAAAAGAAATGCTGGAAGCCTATGACAAAATGGCTACAGCATCGGATGATGAGATGACGCGTCTCATGGAAGACGCTGCGGAGATTCAGGATATTTTGGAGCACAGTGGGTTTTACACCATCGATTCCCGAATTGAGGAATTTGCAGGTGGTCTGGGACTTGCTGACATTGGTCTTGACAAGGACGTGTCAGAGCTTTCAGGTGGACAGCGTTCCAAGGTGCTTCTGACAAAGCTGCTTTTGCAGAACCCCATGATTTTGATATTGGACGAGCCAACCAACTATCTGGATGAGAATCACATTATCTGGTTGACTAGATTTTTGCAGAACTATGAAAATGCGTTTATTCTGGTGTCCCACGACATTCCGTTTTTGAACGACGTGGTCAACGTGATTTACCATGTAGAGGATGCAGTGCTGACCCGCTATAGCGGAAACTACGATGATTTTATGCACATGTACGATATCAAGCGGGCGCAGCTAGAACAGGCGTACAAGAAACAGCAGAAGGAAATCGCCGATCTGGAGGATTTTATCGCCAGAAACAAGGCGAGAATCGCAACCACCAACATGGCAAAATCTCGCCAGAAAAAGCTGGATAAGATGGAAAAAATTGAGTTGATTAAAGAAAAACCGAAGCCGACTTTCCGCTTTGACTATTCTCGTGCGCCGGGTAAGTATGTCATCGAAGCGGAAAACCTGGTGCTGGGCTATGATGACGCACTGACAAAGCCGCTGACTTTCCATGTGGAGAGGGGCAAGAAGATTGCCATTAAAGGAGTTAACGGTCTCGGAAAGTCTACTTTGCTGAAAACCATGCTTGGAATTATCCCAGCTTTTGGTGGCAGTGTAAAGCTGGACTACTATGCGGAGCCAGCTTACTTTGAGCAGGAACACGATGGCAGCGATAAAACTGCTTTGCAGGATTTCTGGGACGAATTTCCGGCGCTGGATAATGGAGAGGTACGCCGCGCTCTTGCAAAGTGTGGATTGACCAATGAGCATATTGAAAGTCAGGTGCGCGTTTTGTCCGGTGGAGAAAATGCCAAGTTCCGTCTCTGCAAGCTGATGCAGAGACCTATGAACCTGCTGGTTTTGGACGAGCCGACCAATCACCTTGACCCTGTTGCCAAAGATGTACTGAAAGAAGCAGTTCGTGACTTTAAAGGTACTGTCATTCTGGTCAGCCATGAACCGGAATTTTATCAGGACATCGTCACCGATATCTGGAATATCGAGGACTGGACTTGTAAGGTGATTTAATAACCATAAGATAGCGACAATCTGCGGTAATCGCAAAAATGACACAACTGGTATAGTTTTGAGGGGAAAGTGTCATTTTTGAAAAACGTGTTTTAGACAAACTGACACATTGAGGCAAAATACAGATCCTTTGTGTCAGTTTTCTTTGTTTGAGCGGCAGGGGACAGTATCCCCTGCGAAATTCCGAAAGGGAATTTTATATAGTGTTATGGGTGAAAACGATAAAATTAGCTTGACCGACAAAATGGATTAAAGTAGAAAACTGCCTGCAGGCGATTTTGTCAATCGACCAGTACAGGCAGTTTCCTTTATAGGATATATTGCAGTATAGTGGTTGCTGAATTTATAGGAAGGAAATGACTCCTGTTGGAGAGCATTTCAGACTTAAAGAAACATTTTTTGTGATATCTGATTTATATTGGAATGTACCTTGTCCAGTAGCGACTGCACCGGAAACGCTTCCGTGTTTGTAAATGCACTTCCAGCCGGAAACATGGATATTGTAGCTGGTGTCTGCTTTTGTTGCTTTGGCGGTAGTTCCATTGTAAGTGAAGGTTCCGGTCAAAGTGAAATCCCATTCTTTGCTGCTATTTGCAGCATAGTAAGTGTAGGTTCTGCTGGCGGACTTAGTTTTTTCGCTTGCCAATGGAATGATAGAACTCGTTTCTATAGTAGTTGTAATGATTGCATAGGAACCATCTGGATAGAATTCTTTCTCATAGGTGGTATCTGTTTGCGTTGCAGCAGATATAGGGATTGTAAACGCTATAACCATAGCAATCATTGAAAATAGAGTGATAATTTTACGTTTCACTTCGACTTTCTCCTTTACTTGTATTTTATTCTTCTATTACATCATCATCTGCATTTTCTTCATTATCGTGAATTATGATGACATCAGTCGCCATGACTTGTGTATGCTTTCTTAAATCATGGAGATGCAGCATCTCGCCGATTACGATTGCAACCAAAGCAAGAATGATAGCAGTTTTTAGCCAGCCTCGTTTTCTGGATTTAGCAATTTTCTTCGGCTTGAGGGCAGAACATGTTTCTAAAAAATCTGCCGCAACTTCTTCCGGTGTGCCGAATTCCTCTACTAGTGCGGAAATCGAAAGGATTGTGTGCACTTCGGCATAGTCATATAGTTGCTGGCGGAGTCCGTCAATAAAGCCGTCGGATTCTGCTAGATGATAGATCGCTGCTTCAATTTGCTGCAGATATTGTTCAATTTCCTGGTTTGGCGTATACATCAGTCGTCCCTTTCTTTCTCAGTATATACGACGGACTGAACCGCGCGGCTCAGCTTGACATACAGAGATTTTAGTCTGTGCAGATGCGAAATTCCTTCTTCTGTGATGCGGTAATACACTCTGACTCGGTTGCTTTCTGAAATGGTTTTTCCAACTTCTTCGACAAAGCCTTGTTCCAGCAGTTTGCTGAGAGTGGTATAAAGGAGGGGCATCTTGTAAATACCGTCTGTGCGCCGCAGACACTCCTGGGTAATTTCATAAGCGTACATTTGCTCCTGCTCTGATAAAAGTGTAAGCACCATCAGGGGAAGGGTAGATTTCTTGAACTGGGCTTCGAAATTATCCAGGACGTCCCTGCCGCCGGCGGCAGCGTTTTTCTTTTTCATAAAAACCCTTTCTGTCCTAAATTCTCCTATATCCTTATTATACCCCAAAAGAAACACAAGTCAATCGTTCATATAAAAAAATCATCTATAAATGAAATTTTTCCATATATTTTATTGACATATATAAAAAAGCGTGATATTATAATGGCAAGGATATAGATTGAATTTTCTGATAATACGGTTCTTTGGGCAAGGGGACAAAGAGATACAGGGGAGGAGAGATTCTGATGTGAGCTTTTTTACTATACAGCTTTGAACAATTATAAATTGCAATGAAAGGAGTAACTATGAAAAAAAGTGCAGAAAGACTAATTGCCTTATTATTAGTGCTTTGCCTAATGATTGGGACTTCAAATATCACTTTTGCAAACACCGATAGACCTGAAAAAACTTTAAAAGAAGACGCTAATAATTTTGTGATTAGTGAATATGATTTATATAAAGATTTATCACAAAAAAGTGATTCGGAATTGAAACTTGAAGGTTATAGTGACAAGAACATAAAAGAGCTTCGCGAAAAAAATCCTAAGGCGGAGTTGAAAAAACTATCTGAGAAGAGTATTCTTGAATTAAAAGCGTTAGGATATGATCAAGAAAGGATTAATGCCATATATTCAGTTAAAAATCTTGACGAGAATCAAATTTCTGACGAGGTATTGCGAGTTGTATGGGCAAAAGTGGAATTAACTTTAAGATCATTATCTTATACTACGACTGGAACATTAACAAAAGGAACTACAAATGCTAGATTGATGGCAACCTGGAAATGGGATCTATGTCCAAGCACAACATATATAGATAAACTTGTTTTTTCATGGGGAAAATCATTGGCATCGAAAGATGCGGACATCACTATAAAGCATTATTCGTCGACTGATAAAGTCAAAAAAACAACAAAAGGAACGGTGGCAGAAAAAGATCCTAACCATGGATGTGCCCTTGAAATTAAGTTTGTTGCTGGTCTGAAGAATGGAGGAAATGCGTATATCACTTTATATTCTTCTCAACAGGCATTAAAAAACATAGAGTGCAAAGTAACGTACGGTCATAGTATGGTTACATTAACGCCGAGCGTTAGCTGGAATGGTGCAAGTGTATCTTTTGGAACGTCGACAAAGGACATGGGAAGCAAAACAATCACACTTGAATAGTTGAAAATAAAGCAACATTTAGCTTCTATGGAGGTTAATCCTAAATGAATGTAAAAAAGATTGCCAAGAGTATTTTATTCTCATTTGTAATTATGGTGATACTATATCTGACCATAGTTCCAATCTTGGCGTATTTCTTTGGAGAAGAGTTAGGCGTATTTCTAGCCATTTCTTTCGTACAAATAAGTTTAATGTTATATATGATTATAAAATGATGTCAAAATCTGAGGGTACAAAAATGCTCTGAGGAAATAGCACACCCATAAAGAATTTTTAAGAAAACACAAATTCAAATGATTTCTTTAGACCAATTAGTGCCGGAAGACCATCTTCTTCGAAAAATTGACAAATACGTAGATTTTAACTTTATCTATGACTTGGTGGAAGAAAAATATTCTACACAAACCGGAAGACCCAGCATTGACCCTGTTATGCTAATTAAAATTCCTATCATTCAATATATGTATGGAATTAAAAGTATGCGTCAGACCATCAAAGAAATTGAAGTAAATGTAGCATATCGTTGGTTTCTTGGGCTGGATTTCTACGATAAAGTACCTCATTTTAGTACATTCGGAAAAAACTACAAAAGACGTTTTGAAGGCACTGATTTGTTTGAACAAATCTTCCAGGAAATTCTTTTACAATGTTTAAAATGCAATGTCATCAACACGGATACAATATTTGTAGACGCAACACATATTAAGGCAGCGGCAAATCGAAAAAAAGCGAAGAAGATTTCCATAGCAAAGAAACAAGCTCGCTTTTATGATGAACAGTTGAAAGCAGAAATCAATGCAGACAGGCTCTCACACGGAAAAAAGGAACTGAAAGAAAAAGACGACGATTCCGATTGTGATGGCGGAGATTCCGGTGGACTTTGTGATTCAAATACAGAAGTAGGCCGAGAGCAAAAGCAAAGCACGACAGACCCTGAAAGTGGCTGGTTTCATAAAGGAGAGCACAAAGAAGTCTTTGCATACACAACAGAAACAGCCTGTGATAAAAATGGGTGGATATTAGATTATACAATTCATCCCGGCAATGAGCATGACAGTAAAACCTTTCCTGCGTTATATGAAAAACTGAGAAAGTATGATGCAAAAGTACTTGTAATGGATGCAGGCTACAAGACTCCGGCAATCGCAAAATGGTTAATTGATGATGGTGTAAAACCATTGTTCCCGTACAAAAGGCCAATGACAAAGGCAGGATTTTTAAGAAGTATGAGTATGTATATGAATTGCTATTTGTGCTTGGCAAATCAGATACTGAAGTATACAACAACAAACAGGCAAGGATACAGAGAATACAAAAGCGATGGGAAAAAATGTGCAGACTGTCCATATTTATCCCAATGTACGCAAAGCAAAAATCATGTAAAAGTAGTGACTCGACATATATGGGAAGAGTATATGGAGATTTGCGAAGATATTAGACATAGCCGAAGTATGAAAGATATCTATGGACAAAGGAAAGAAACCATAGAGAGAATCTTTGGAACTACCAAAGAGCACCATGCAATGAGATATACTAATTTAGTAGGGAAAGAGAAAATGTCCATGAAAGTTGGACTAACCTTTGCGTGTCTGAACATGAAAAAATTGGTTAAACTTCTTGAATACAGGAAGCATATGGGGCAGAAAGTCCCTCATCGCACTCCGTTTTTGGTTAAATTGCGTAAAGTGATTTGGGGAAAACATATCTTTTTAGAAGGGATACTATGAGCATAGAAAAAGCTCAAACCTTGCACTGTGGTCTGAGCTTTTATCTACAGTCTGAGAAATAGTGATAATGTGTTGGTTTGGAAACAAAGTAACTTTTAGGTGATGAGGAGGAAAAAGATGAAGAAGCGTTTAAACTTTATGCTGATATTTGGACTTGCTGGTATTTTGATTTTTTCTACTACAGTCATGGGATATGCGGCGGATGCGGTACAGTTTGATCAAAATTCACAGATGAAAGATGAAGCGTATTGGAATGAGATTAAGGAATTGAAAGTTAAAGCTGAAAGTTATGTAGACTCTGTGGTTTCACCAGCCAGAGTGGGAGGACATAAAAGTTTAACCATACCTACTAAAAAGCAGATAAATTACTATTATTGCGGACCTGCTTCGCTTCGTATGGTACTGTTGTATCATGGTATTGACCAAACGCAATCGTATATTGCTGGAAAAATAGGAACAACGGAGGCTGGATCAGATGTTGCCCCGATGAGAACTTACTTAAATAGCCAAGTTGGAAGTGGGACATATACTTATGTCAATGTTTCGGAGCTGGCTTTTTCGGATGGGTTAGTATATAGCATTGACAAAAGAAAACCGCTGATTTGTATGATTCAAACAAGTAAACTCGAATATTATAAAGGACATAAGTCAGTTCACTTTGTTGTTGCAAAAGGATATGACTGGGACATGAATGGCTCGGCTAGCTACTCGACAGTGACTCTTAATGACCCAAACAATAACAACGATTATTATGGAGAGAGGACTTGCACATGGACAGAGATGAGCCAGGCGCTTAATGCAAGTAACGGATGGTATATAATGGCAAAATAATTCTTAACAGCATTTCACAATGCTGGGGGAGGAAATATGAAGACCTATCAAAAGGCGGTGACTTTATTACTTCTAATTGTGCTAGTTTTATCCAGCTATGGTTGTAAGGAAACGCTAAATAAGCCTGAAAAGGATATGCTGACCTTGAAGTATAAATTGACAGAGGATGAAGAACTGGAACCCTTTTATGTTTCAGACACAAAAGTATATGCTGCGGTAAATAAACTTGAACCTTCTAGTATGTCAGCACCAAGCTTTGGCGCTACGACGGAGAGATTTATTGTTTATGATCTTCTGGCCGAAAAGGAAGAGACATGTTATGATCTGGGTGAGGATGATGTCTACATCTATCATGCGATGCCATTTGAAAATGGTATTATTTATGCAGTGTATACACCGCTGGGGCCGGAGGCGTCGTTGGATGAAAGGATTCAATGGCACATCAAATATATCTCGGATGAGGGGAGCAAGGTTCTTGACTCCGGTCGCTGCAGCAGTATGTTTGATATGCTGCCCGGATTTACTATGTTAGATGGAGAAGTGTACTATCTGTATGAAGATTTTGATGAAAAAACCGGATATGGTTTCGGAATCAACAAAGCTGATTTGGACAATCCGAAAACCGTGGTGAGGGAAACAGATTACAGCCTCTCGGAAACCGAATTTTACTCCAATGGGACTGATTGGGCGATACATGTTGACGGAAAGCTTTTAATCGGTAATGTGAAGGGAATTTACAGGGAGTACGATTTGCCGGAAAAAATGTCGGACTTTGGAATCTGTAAAGATTACCTGTTCTGCTGCACCACATCAGATGGGAATAAGTGGACAGCAAGGAGCATCTCGTTGGAAACAGGTGAAGAGTATACAGCAGAAATCGGAATGCCTCTTTATCGGATTTGCAGCATGAGCGGGGATGAACTTTCTTGCATAAGCACGGGTTTTAGTATGTATGTTTTTCGTCCAGGCGAGGAATTTGAAATACTACCTGTAGAAGATACACTGGAGATTATTGAAAATAGGGAGTATGTCCGGTATTATCCATATGGTGAAACAAAAACGCTGGCACAGCTTAATGAAACAAAGTTCTGCAGGATAACCTGGTAGCCGCAAGGGTGTGCGGTCAGAAGTGCAAAACCACAGGGAACCAGTTTGGCGAGCCACCGTGCACTAGCCTGCAGATAGCACGTCCTAAACTCGTCAGACTGACGCAAAACAAAAATTGTGGAAAGTGCACAAAAAAATACAAAAAAGTTGTGAAAAAACACTTGATTTATCTAAGAACCTGTGTTAGAGTATTAACATCGAGTTTATGAAAGGAAACAAAAGTTATGAGAAACTTCATCTTTGCAGCTGCATATTACTTTTATTACTTTTTCTTTACTAACAAGGAAGAGTCGGTTGTGCTGCACAGAAAAGTTTTGAGTAATTGCTATAATTAAATCCTAAAATAATGACAAATTACTTGAGAAACTCCGCAGTCTACCGGCTGGCGGAGTTTTTCGCATTTTAAAAAGATTAACCCAACTAGAATAAAAACATAACGGAGGTAAGAAAGAAATGATTACAGTACTGAAGCCGGGCACCGGTGATGAACAGAGAGAGCAGCTGATACAATGGTTTGAAGAGCAGGGTGTGCAGGTGCATTCCTATATCGGAGAAAATCAGATGGCAGTGCTTGGGCTCATCGGTGATACACATGATATTGATGTGGAAATGCTGGAGCTTCTGGACATCGTAGAAAAGGTTGCGCGGATTTCAGATCCGTTTAAAAGTGCAAATAGACAATTTCACCCGGAGGATTCAGTCATCGACGTCATGGGTGCTAAATGCGGCGGCGGACATTTTGCAGTCATTGCAGGTCCTTGCTCTGTAGAAAATCCGGAGCAGATCAAGGAAGTTGCAGAGGGTGTAAAGGCAGCGGGCGCCACCATGCTGCGCGGCGGAGCTTTTAAGCCTAGAACTTCTCCATACGATTTCCAAGGCATGAAAGCAGAAGGTATCGAACTTCTGCTGGAAGCGAAGAAAGCAACAGGTCTTCCAATTGTAACAGAAATTATGAACGCCAACCATCTTCCGCTCTTCGAAGAGGTAGATGTCATTCAGGTCGGCGCTAGAAATATGCAGAACTTTGAACTGTTAAAGGAACTGGGAAAAACCAGAAAGACCATTTTGCTCAAGAGGGGGCTTGCAAATACGATTAAAGAACTGCTCATGAGTGCAGAGTACATCATGGCAGGCGGAAATGAAAATATCATTCTCTGCGAAAGAGGTGTGAGGACCTTTGAAACCTACACCAGAAATACTCTTGATTTATCGGCAGTACCGGTGCTGCACAATTTGACCCACCTTCCGGTAGTCATCGACCCAAGTCATGCAACCGGTCATGCAAATCTGGTAAAGCCGATGGCACTTGCAGCGACAGCTTGCGGTGCTGACGGACTGATGATAGAGGTTCACAACAATCCGGCGAAAGCTCTTTGCGATGGACCGCAGTCCTTGACACCGGCACAGTTTGCAGATGTGATGGAAACCGTAAATAAAATCAGAGGGGTTATTTAAATGAAAATTGGAATTGTGGGACTGGGTCTTATTGGAGGCTCTCTTGCAAAGGCATATAAGAAAGCCGGTGCAACAGTTTTCGGCTTTGATAAAGATAGACTGATTACTGCCTTTGCAAAGCTGGCAGAAGCCATCGATGATGAACTCAGTGAAGATAGATTTGAAGAATGCGATTTGATATTGGTGGCAATTCCACCGGTACCGGCAGCAGCGTGGCTTTCTGAAAATGCACCGAAGCTGCCAAAGACAGCCCTGGTCATTGACTGTTGCGGAACAAAACGAAATATCTGCGAGGAAGGCTTTAAACTGGCGAAAGAATACGGCTTTACCTATGCAGGAGGTCACCCTATGGCAGGAAATCAGTTCGGCGGCTTTAAAAACAGCAGAGCGGATCTTTATGAAGGTGCTATCTTTGCGCTGGTTCCGCCTGACCACAACGACATTCACTTTATGGAGCGAGCAAAGAAACTGATTTTGCCGGCAGGATTTACAAAGCTTGTTATCACTTCGGCAGAAGAACATGACAAGATGATTGCCTTTACATCGCAGATGGCACACGTGGTGTCCAATGCGTTTATCAAAAGTGATACAGCACTGGAAATGGGTGTGGCAGTGTCTGCGGGAAGCTATAGAGACTTTACAAGAGTTGCTTATCTTGACGCAGAGATGTGGACAGAACTGTTTTTAGAAAACAGAGACAACTTGAAATATGAATTAGATGTTCTCATCGCAGAACTTTCCAAATACAGCAAGGCCCTTTCTGATTGTGATGAGCAGGAAATGCTCAGACTTTTGAAAGAGGGCAGAGAGAGAAAGATAGAGGTAGAGAAAAAATGCAGTTAGAGGAGCTTGGCTATCAGGCCAAAGCCGTAGTAAAAGGAAACAGCATTGTCGTTGTTACAGACGAAAACGTAGAAAAGCTTTATTTAAATCGATGCATGCAAAGTCTCAAATGCGAAGGCTTTGATGTATATAGCTTTGTGGTTCCTCCGGGAGAGGAATCCAAAAGCGGGATGCAGTATCTGAAACTTATGAATGCACTTGCAGAAATACCGCTGACCAGGACCGATGCCCTGGTAGCACTGGGAGGCGGCGTTGTGGGCGATCTTGCGGGATTCGCAGCGGCTACATATCTGAGAGGCATTCCAGTCATTCAGGTACCTACAACCCTCCTTGCGGCAGTTGACTCTTCCATTGGCGGCAAGACGGCAATCAATATACCTGCTGGTAAAAATCTTGTCGGTGCATTTCACAGACCAGCCCTAATCTTGCGGGATGCGAGCATTTTGGAGAGCCTGCCGAAAACAATCTACCAAGACGGTATGGCAGAGGTCATTAAGTACGGAGTTTTAGCGGATTCTGATTTGTTCAACCTGCTCTGTGACAAAGCGGCGGCTTCTTCGCAGATGAACGAAATCATCGACCGCTGCGCGGAAATCAAAACCCGCATTGTGGAAGAAGACGAGTTCGATACAGGGGTCAGACAGCTGCTGAACTTCGGCCATACCATTGGTCACGCCATTGAAAAGGCGGCGGATTTTACCGTCAGTCACGGAAAAGCCGTTGCAAAAGGCATGACCATGATTGCAGAGATTTCAAAAAAGCAGGGCTGGTGCAGCGAAGAAACTGCAGACCGCATTGTAGAAATTTTAAATCTCTATGAGTTTGACCTTTCTATTGCGCAATCGAAAGATGTGCTTTATGATATAATGAAGACAGACAAAAAAAGGAAAGGCGGCTATATTGACTTAGTTGTGCCGGAAGAAATCGGCTGTTGCCGTCTTCAGAGAGTAACCATAGAAGAACTGGGAGAAATTTTATGAGGGAGATTACGGCTATTGCCTCAAAGTCTGACGCGCACAGAGCTATGATCTGTGCAGCGTTGTCGCAGCTGACATCGGGCAGAACCTGTCAGATCCACGTAGACAGTGGATCTAAAGATATCGAGGCAACAGCTGCTTGCTTATCTGCATTCCTTGCAGGAGAAGAAACCATGCACTGCGGCGAAAGCGGTTCCACCCTCAGATTTCTGCTGCCTGTGATGGGTGCCCTGGGACATAGGGCTTCTTTTTACGGGGAAGGACGTCTTCCGGAAAGACCGCTGTCTCCTCTTTATGAAGAGTTGACAGCTCACGGTTGCGTTTTAAGTCCAAAGGGAAGCAGACCACTTGTCATTAGCGGAAAACTTAAGGCAGGAACCTATACCATGCCGGGCAATGTATCCAGCCAATATATCAGCGGACTTTTGTTCGCACTGCCGCTTCTTACGGGAGACAGTAAAATTCTGCTCGAAGGAAAGTTGGAATCACGCGGATATGTGGATATGACTCTGCAGGTAATTAGAAAATTTGGCATACAAATAGAAGAAAGCGATACAGGATTTACAGTTCCCGGCGGTCAAACGTATCAAGCACCGCAAAGTTATGTGGTGGAAGGCGATTGGTCTAACAGCTGCTTTTTCCTAGTGGCAGGCGCGCTGGCAGAAGGCGGTATTTGCGTCAAAGGGCTTTCCCAGCAGTCACTGCAGGGCGATAAGAAGATTCTCGATTTGCTGAAAAATTTTGGCGCAGAGGTTTGGCAGGGAGAAAACGAAGTCATTGTAAAGCCAGGAAAACTTAGGGGCATTACCATAGACGCTTCTCAGATTCCCGATATGGTGCCGATACTGGCGGTGTTGGCATGTGCGGCGGAAGGCAGAACCGTCATTGAAAATGCAGGCAGACTGCGAATCAAAGAAAGCGATCGCCTTGCCACTGTGTCGCAAGTTTTAAATGGTCTCGGTGCAAAGGTTAAGGAACTTCCGGAAGGTCTTATCATAGAGGGGCTTGCGGGAGAGCAGATGAGTGGCGGAACTGCAGATGGTGCGAATGACCACAGAATCGTCATGATGGCAGCTATTTCCTCGCTTCTTTGCAAAGAGCCGGTTATCATTACCGGTGCGGAGGCGGTAAGCAAGTCCTATCCGGATTTTTTCTGGGATTTAAAGAAACTAGAGCTTGATGGAAACGTCAGGATTTAGAAATAGATCAGTTATTGTTTGTAGGGAGAAAGGAAAAGACATGTCTTCTTCTTATGGAAATCATGTAAAAATTACTATTTTCGGACAGTCCCATTCTGCGGCCATCGGCGTAACCATTGAGGGACTTCCGGCAGGTTTTTCCATCGACATGGAAAAGCTTCAAGTCTTTATGAACCGGCGTGCCCCTGGACGGAGCAAATACAGTACGCCCCGAAAAGAGGCCGATATGCCGGCATTTTTAAGCGGTCTTGTAGGAAATACTACCTGCGGCGCACCGCTGACAGCGATGATAGAAAATACCAATACCAGGTCAGGGGATTACGACAATATCAGAGATATTCCAAGACCAGGTCATGCAGATTATACAGCACACGTAAAATACGGCGGTTTTGAAGATGTCAGCGGAGGCGGGCATTTTTCAGGACGTCTGACTGCGCCTCTTTGCATTGCAGGCGGCATTATGAAGCAGATTCTGGAAAAAGAAGGAATCGAGATTTCCGCTAAAATTAAAGAAATCGGCGGAAACGCCGTGCAGCCTACCAAGGCAATCGAAGAGGCTATGGAGCGAGGCGACTCTGTAGGCGGCATTATCGAATGCACCATCACCGGCGTTCCTGCAGGCGTTGGAGAGCCGATGTTTGACGGACTGGAAAACAAAATTGCCCAGGCGGTCTTCGGAATCCCTGCTGTCAAGGGAATTGAGTTTGGCAGGGGATTTGAGGCGGCAAAAATCTGCGGCAGTGAAAATAACGATGCGTTTTATTTTGAAGGTGATACGGTGAAGACGAAGACCAATAATCACGGCGGTATTCTGGGTGGAATCAGCTCTGGCATGCCAATCGTTTTTCGTGTTGCAGTCAAGCCGACTCCTTCCATATCTACAGAGCAGCACAGTATCAGCTACGAAAAGGGCGAGAATGCGATGCTAAAAGTAGAGGGAAGACACGACCCTTGTATCGTGCCAAGAGCAGTGCCGTGTGTAGAAGCAGCGGCAGCTGTTGCAATTTATGAATTATATCAATATCGATACCGATACTATGAGAAATAAAGGAGATTGAAAAAAATGAGTATGGACGACTATAGAAGCAAAATTGATGCGATTGACGAAGAAATCGTAAAAAAACTGGAAGAGCGAATGAGAGTGGCGGAAGAAATCGCACGTTACAAGAAAAATAATGAACTTCCGGTGCTGGATGCTATGAGAGAAAGAGAAAAAATTGACAAACTTACAGATTTAGCCTCAGAAGATATGGCATCTTACACCAGAGTGTTATATAATACAATTATGGAGATGAGCAAAGATCACCAGAGAAAGATTACCCAGAAGGAATCGCCGCTGGCAAAATCTATCGCTGATGCACTGGAAAACACACCTAAGGTATTTCCGGCAAAGGCCAGCGTAGCTTGCCAGGGAGTGACCGGCGCTTATTCTCAGGAGGCCTGCGAGAGACTGTTTAAAATGCCGAAGATTATGTATGTGAAGAATTTCAACGGTGTATTTGCAGCTATCGATAAGGGGCTGTGCCAGTACGGCATTCTGCCTGTCGAAAACAGTACGGCAGGTTCAGTGAACCAGATTTACGATTTGATGATGAAGTACAACTTCTACATTGTCAGAAGTATCAAGCTGAAGATCGACCATAGTCTTTTAGCCAAGAGAGGAACAAAGAAAGAGGACATCAAGGAGATTTTTTCTCATGAACAGGCAATTATGCAGTGTGATGACTATCTGAAACATTTCCCTCACGCAAAGATTACCATTTGCGAAAATACTGCAGAAGCGGCTAAGATGGTAGCCGAATCCGACAGAACGGACGTTGCTGCGCTGGCGGCCTATGAGTGTGGACAGCTTTACAGCTTGGAGTGTCTGGAAGAAGGAGTACAGGATAATGGAAACAACTATACCAGATTTATCTGCATCAGCAAGAATTTAGAGATTTATCCCGGCGCTGACAAGACGAGTCTGAAACTGGTGGTTTCCCATAAACCGGGTTCTTTGTACAATGTACTGGCTAGATTTAATGCACTTGGTATTCAGATTTTTAAACTGGAGAGTCGTCCGATTCCAGAAAGAGATTTCGACTACATGTTCTATTTTGACATCGTATCCGAGGTTTACTCTGAGGAATTTGTCAGACTGATGAACCAGCTTGAAGATCTGACACAGGAGTTCAAGTACTTAGGAAGTTATATGGAGATTTAACATGAAAAAATTTGGACTGATTGGCGGAAAGCTGGGGCACAGCTATTCGCCGCTGATTCACAGTAAGTTTGGGGACTATACCTTTGAACTTTGCGAGACGAAACCAGAGGATTTGGAAAACATGCTGCATGATGAAAGCTACGGCGGCTTCAATGTGACTATTCCGTATAAGAAAGTAGCCATGGAGATGTGCGATGAACTTTCCGATACGGCAAAAGCCGTCGGTTGTGTCAACACAGTGATCCGAGATGAAGAAGGAAGACTGCATGGCTATAATACAGACTATTTTGGGTTCAAGTATATGCTTGAAAAGAACAAAATCGAAGTGAAAGGCATGAAGTGTCTGGTTCTTGGAAGCGGCGGGGCGTCTCTGACCGCAAGAGCAGTCCTAAAGGATTTGAACGCTGCTGAAATTCTCATAATTTCACGCAGTGGTGAACATAATTATGAGAATATCAGTCAGCATTTTGATGCGGAAATTATTGTCAACACAACGCCTGTAGGAATGTATCCGAACAACGGGAAATCACCGGTCAACTTAGATGATTTTAAAAACTGCTGCGGTGTTGTGGATGTGATATATAACCCTAACAGAACCAAGCTGGTGCTGGACGCCATAGAGAAATCTATTCCGGCAACCGGCGGGCTGGAAATGCTGGTAGCGCAGGGAAAGCAGGCCAGCGAGCTGTTCCAGCATAAAGAAATTGAAGACGAAGAAATCGACAGCGCGATTGATGAAGTTCGCAGCGAGACGATGAATATGATTCTAATCGGCATGCCGGGCGCAGGAAAGACCCTGATTGGCGGCGAAATCGCGAATAGAATGGGGCGTAAATTCGTGGATATCGATGATATGATTGTCGAACACGAAGGCATGTCTATTCCGGAAATTTTTGACCAGAAAGGCGAAGCATATTTCCGAAAGGTGGAAACTGAAATGCTGGAAAAGGCCTGTGTGCAGACCGGTCTTGTCATTGCGACCGGCGGCGGTGTTGTCAAGAAAAAAGTCAACTACAACATTTTGAAACAAAACGGAATCGTGATTTGGATTAAGCGCGACCTTGATAAGCTGGAAACAGATGGAAGGCCTCTTTCTAAATCCATGCCGCTTGCGCAGATGTATGAGGAGCGAAAGGACGCTTATTCCTACTGGAGCGATTTTTACATCAATAATAATGAGGAGAGAGAATGATGAAGATTCTGGTAATCAATGGACCCAACATCAATATGCTGGGAATCAGAGAGCCGGAAATTTACGGAAAAGCGACTTACTCCGATTTGGTGGAATATGTTGAAAAGGCGGCTTCCCGGCTCAACGTGGAAGTCGCTTTTTTTCAGTCCAATCATGAGGGCTCCATGGTGGATGCCATTCAGGAGGCTTACGGTAAATTTGACGGCATTGTAATCAACCCGGCGGCGTACACCCACACCAGTGTGGCACTGTTGGACGCCCTGAAGTCTGTAGGAATACCTTCTGTGGAGGTACACATTTCCGATGTGCGTCAGCGTGAGGACTTTAGACAGGTGTCCTTTGTCAGGGATGCCTGTGTTGCGACGATTATGGGCAAGGGCTTTGACGGCTATGTGGAGGCTATGGAGGTACTGCGTGGAAAACAAAAAGAAAGTTAAGGCAAAGCTAGTGTCGACGCTGCCTTATATCGTTGGTATGATTTGCGGCGGCCTTTTGGGATATTTTGGCATGGAGATCTTTAGTGGTCATGGACTGGAGATTCCGCTTTTGATACTCAGCTTTGCAGTGATTGTGTATGTGCTTATCATCACTCACGAAGCGGGGCATCTGGTCTGCGGGCTGCTTTCTGGCTATAAGTTCGTATCTTTTCGGATCGGCAGTCTTATCTTTGTCAAGCAAGAGGACAAAATCCTTCGCAAAAAGTTCAGTATTCCGGGAACCGGCGGTCAGTGTCTTTTGGATCCTCCTGACAAGGACGAGGATGGAGGATATCCGGCTGTTTTATACAATTTAGGCGGCGGTCTTTCCAATCTGCTGTTCAGTGCGTTAGGATTTATAGGTATGTCGCTGTGCCCACAGGAAACGACTGGGCGTATGATATGTTTGATACTGGGATTGATGGGGCTTTACTTTGCAGTAACCAATCTGGTTCCTCTGAAGATGGGCGGCGTTGCCAACGACGGCTATAATATCAAGACATTTCGCAGGGATAAAGAAAGTGCAGATGCGTTTTGGCGACAGATGAGGATTAATAAGCTGCAGCAGACGGACGGCAAGCGGCTTGCTGAAATGCCGGAAGAATATTTTGTAGTGCCGGAAGGGGATTTTTCGGGTAATCCTCTGGTAGAGGCCATTGCTTTCGCAGAAATGCAAAGGCGCATGGATGAGGGAAGATTTGATGAGGCACAGGCGGCAGGATACAAGTTATTCAGCTCGCCAAAACTGCTGCCCTTCTATAAGAATTTTGCTCAAATGGAACTTCTATTTTTGGAACTCATCGGACAATGTAGGAAAGAAGAAGTGGACAGACTGTATACGAAACAGCTGAAAAAGTTTATGAAGTCAATAAAGGGGTATCCAAATACCCAAAGGACGCTTTATGCCTATGCAGTTCGGTTCAGCAAAGATGAAGAGGCGGCAAAGAAGGCGAAAGCGAATTTTGAGAAAGTCCTGAAGACTTACCCGACGCCGGGTGAAATCAGGACAGAACAGAAACTGATGTAGGTTGTGTAGATGAAAGTATATTGTTATCCAAAATGTTCCACCTGCAAGAAAGCTCTCGCGTGGCTTGATGAAAATGGTGCAGAGTATGAACTCTTTGATATTAAGACGCAGAATCCAGATTCGCAGCAGATTCGCAGCTGGTATGAGATGAGCGGTCTTCCGCTGAAAAAGTTTTTCAATACCAGTGGGATAATCTACAGGGAGATGGAACTTTCGAAAAAATTGCCGAATATGAGTGAAGAGGAGCAGATTATCCTGCTTGCCAGCGATGGTATGCTGGTAAAGCGTCCCCTTGTCATCGGAGCTGATTTTGTCCTGACGGGATTTAAAGAAGCTG
This sequence comes from Anaerotruncus sp. 80, assembly GCF_009936115.1. NCBI lineage: Bacteria > Bacillati > Bacillota > Clostridia > Eubacteriales > Oscillospiraceae > Anaerotruncus > Anaerotruncus sp. 80. The sequence continues at coordinate 359,456 of NZ_QWES01000001.1, read as the reverse complement.
AGTGGACGGAGAAAGTGTTATAGAATTTTACGGAGGGTAAATATGGAAAGAGAGCAGAGGCTTAGAGAAATCAGAGAGGCCATCGACGCGGGAAGATTGACTTTGCAATATCTAAATCGGGCAAGGCAGGAACTAGACAGTGCGTCGGGGTTTGGGATTGCAGACATGCTGGGATTTGATTTGATTGGCGGAATCGGCAAACACATGAAGATGGGGAGTGCAAAGCGGGAATTGGAATCAGCAAAACGCCAGGTAATGGTCTTTCAGAGAGAACTGAAAGACGTCAGTGGAATATTGGATTTCCAGATCGATATTGGAGGATTTCTAACTTTTGCCGATTTTTTCTTCGACGGAATTTTGGCAGATGTGTTTGTCCAGTCTAAGATCAGCCAGGCGAAAGAGCAGGTGGATCAGGCGATTTGGCAAGTGAACAGAATTATAGAGGATTTGCTGCGCATGGAGCAACAGGCTCTGTAAAAGGACATCAGGGGGACACATGATGGTATATTTAAAAAACTTCAAACTGCCGGAAATGATAGCGGAAGAACTTTTTCTTAATGATATAAGGCAGACTTGTTATGACAGTTTTTACCCCTTTGGTATTTTCCCGCAGAAGGGGTTTTCTGCTGTAGATTTTGAACCGATTACCATATTTTATGGCAGCAATGGTTCGGGTAAGACGACCTTGCTCAATGTTATCGCTGAAGCCATAGGCGCACAGCGCAGCGCACCTTATAACAATAGCAGTTTTTTTGCGGATTTTTCCAGAATGTGTCAAGTAGAGTGGGAATCTTACTATCAGGATAGCACCATTATCACCAGTGATGATGTTTTTGACTATCTCTTTGATCTGCGAGCCCTTAACCATGGTGTGGACACAAAACGAGAAGATCTGATGGAGGCATACAGACAGCTGCGGTGTGAGAAATTTCAGCTGAAAAGTCTTGACGACTATGAGAAACTGAAACAGGTTAATTCCGCTCGGAGAAATACGAAGTCGGAGTTTATCAGGCAGAATATGCCGGGAAATGCCCGTGGACGTTCCAATGGAGAAAGTGCATTTATGTACTTTACAGAAAAGATAGAGGCAAACCAAATTTATCTTTTGGACGAGCCAGAAAACAGTTTGTCGGCAGCATATCAGCAGGAACTGACCGGATTTATCGAAGATTCTGCAAGATTCTTTAATTGTCAGTTTATTATAGCGAGCCATTCGCCCTTTATTTTGGCGACAAAACAGAGCAAAATCTATGATCTTGATGCTCTGCCAGTTACTGAGCGCAGATGGACTGAACTTGAGAATGTACGCAGATATTTCGAGTTTTTTAAGTCCCATGAAGAGGAGCTATTAGCAGAAACTTGACAACGACTTCCTGCGGGTGTAGAATAAAAATGATTTTTGATGAAAAAGAATGAAGCGAAGGAAGAGTTTGATATAGCGCTCCATCGCTTCTTACCATTCAAAAGTCTATTAACTTAAGAAAGAAGTAAGAACTTACCAAAACGAAAAAGGGAGGTAAACCAAATGAAACATTACAACAAGAAGCTTTTAGCTCGCATGTTGTGTCTGTTTTTCGTTTTCTCAGCATTCGGTGGTGGCTTGCTTTCTTCCGGAAAATGGCTGGGGGGGGGGTCAGTCCTATGCGACTGAGGCACCTTTAACTGAAGCCGAGCACGAAGTGCAGCCGGAAGGCAGTGAAATACCGGATGAAAATGTTGATGCAGAGGGCGGCATTGTAGATGGCGCCGATGTTGACGTTGACAAAGAAACGGAAGATGTAGATGCGGCAGAAGTGGGTGAAGAGGAAGAAAATCAGACTGAGAGCGGTAAACGCATGGTTGCATTTTCTGATGACGGCATTGATCCACAGTCAAATGACACTGGTGCATTTAATGTAACCGGCGGTACATATGGCGTGGATTATGAGTATAAAGAAACTGTATATAATACGCAGGGATATGGAAGTGCAGAAAGCACTGCTGGTCAGTATGTGCCTACAGTAGGTAGTGTAGTGCCGCGAACATTTCAGGCACTTGTTATTAAAAAAGGCACACCATTGACGATATCCACTAGTGGTACGTCAAATGCAGGGATTTTTATTGAGGCAGGTGTGCATGCGGATTTAACCTTTGCAGGTGTAGATATTAATGCATACTATCCGGTAAATATCGTGACAAATAAAGAGGATTTGAGTAATCCGACTTCTTTGCATTTGACCCTTGCCGATGGCAGTACGAATAGGCTCACTTGTAATAATAGCAATGGAAATATTCAGTCTCCGGGTATTCGCTGCGGAGAAGGTTCTAAATTGACCATTGACGATAGTCGTAGAAATGTAGATCAGAATGGACAATTTGTAGCGCCGAAAGATGGCAAAGTATCCAGAGATGCAGTTCTTGCTGATGGCACTGTGGTTAAGGCAGGCGATCGATTGACAATGCTGGATAGTGCCAATCCAGGTACTTTAGAAGTCAACGGCGGCCTTCGCGCATCAGCAATTGGAGGCGGTCCGATTGAAAACAGTGGAGATATGACCTTTAACGGCGGCGAGATTAAAGCATATGCCAACGGTCCGACAGAAAGCCGATATGGAGCGGGATGCGGCATCGGCGGCGGGCATGCCGGTGGTAGTACAGTGACTACGTTTAACGGCGGAGACATTGATGCAAAGGGTTCTTTTCATGGCGCGGGCGTTGGTGGCGGCTGCACCTATATAGGTGGGATGTCCAATGGAGCAGAAACCACCTATGCGTTTACAGATGCGATTTTATGTGAAACACCGAAGAGTACCATTGCTGGTGATATCAATATCAACGGTGGATTCCTCAAATCGGAGGGATTTGAGCATAGTAATGCGTTTGGTCAGGGATGCTCTGGAACCAATACTGGCAAGACCATTACGATTACTGGGGGCACATTGTTGCCGAAATCGCAGGCAGGCTGGTATGATATCGGTGGAGCAGGCGGTGACGTGGTTGTTACCGGCGGTTCGATTCGATTATCTGCACCGGGAAAATTCCAATGTAATGGTGGTACGGCTTATGGAGACTTAACGAAGAAAACAAGGGTCTTTGTAACAACTGTGAACTTATCTGGCGAAAAGATTAAGCACGAAATGGCAGATGGTACGACAAAGGAAGAGCTTATCGAAAATCATGCGATTACAGATTGGGAGTTATCGATTGGTGGTCAAAAATACGAATATGGTGCACCGTCTTTCTTTGATAACGGCAAACTATATCTATGGCTCCCATACGAATTTCAGGGAAAACCGGTTGCAGGGCAGGAAGTAAAAGTAAGCTTGAAGCCTGTAACAGTAGATGAAAATGGTAATGAAATCGTAATGGAGATAGAACCGCTTTTCATTAGTTCCGTTAAACCTACGGAGGATCCTAATGCAGCAGCACCTTTGAAACGATATGTAGACTTTGAATTGCCAGATGAATATAGTCAGGAGAAGATGACCAAAGATTACGATGGCTTACCGTTTAATGCCATTGACGTATCAACGATTGAAAACGAAATCACAGATGCTTCTGGTAATGTCATCGATACGAAGATCGGACTTTATACCGGAGAAATAGACAATAAATATTTAGATAATCCTTCAAAGGTGTCGTATAAGGCGCAGCGTTATGATAAACAGAATGGGAAACCGATTGAGCAAGAACAGCTGCTTGGAAATAAGCTGCCGGAAGACGCAGGTATTTTGAAATTTACGATGACCTCGACCCAATATTCTGACGGTACGCTTGCAGGCTATGAGAACTTTGCACAAAGTTACTGGGGGCATCGTGCAACGGGCTGGGCAATTATCAATAAGATTCCATCAGAAATTGCAGACGCGACTTATGATATCGAATATGGAGAAGACCCGGCTACCCATGAAACCATTGTAACGAAGATGACCTTTAAAGCCAAGGCAAAACAGGGGGCAGCAAAGAGAAAACCTACCTGCAAAGCGCCAGATGGATATATTCAGTTTTATGTCAACGGTGTAAAAGTTGGAGAGCCGATTAAAGCGAATGCAAAAACAGCAACGGAAGAAATCAACGGAGAAGAGTATGCATATGGCGTGATTGATAAAGTGATTTCTTTTAATACAGGTGCTTATCCAGCTATTCCGAAACTGGAATCCGGCAAGTTTGTAGTAGAAGCAAAATATACAGAAGGTTATAACTACGAAGAATCTTATTCTCTTGTCAAACCGGAAGAAAAGCCGGGTACACCAGGTGGCTCTGATACAGATGAGCCGACCAACTTCCCATTTGTAAATCCGCCAACTCCAGTGATTCCAAGTGCTGGCAGTGACCCGGATCATCCGGATGAAGAGCCGAAGGGAACTATCCTGGAGCCAGGTGAGATCGAGAGAATCGAAGACGATGGTGATATTTTTAGATTGCATGGAAAAGTCAATGACAAAGTAAACCGGAAGACGGAAAAAGATAAGACCGTTTCGAAGACTGAGTTGGTAAAATTTTTCAACGATAGGTATGTATTTATCGGCATTGACGGGCGTTTGCTGAAAGATGAAAAAGGAAATCCTTTAAAAGTTGCAGACGTTACAATTAGGGATGCAGATGGCAATGAAATTCAAGAGATTGATTTGTCTAAGCCTGGGAAATATGTAGTTACTACAACTGTTACCGATGCACAGGGAAACAAGACGACGATTAATCTGGCGTACAATGTAATAAAGCCGATTATTCAGGATCCTGATCTTAATAAGGATACCAATGACGATGGAATTCCAGACATCAATATTGATACGGATGACGATGGACTCCCTGATATTAACATTGATACCGATGGCGATGATAAGCCGGATATCAATATTGATACCGATGATGATGGTAAACCGGACGTCGACATTGATACCGATGGAGACGGCAAACCAGATATCAATAAAGACACCGATGGAGATGGCAAACCGGATGTAGATATTGACACCAACGGAGACGGCAAACCGGATATCAATAAAGATACTGACGGAGACGGCAAACCGGATTTAGACATCGACACCAACGGAGATGGCAAACCGGATGTGAACGTTGATACCGATGGCGATGGAAAGCCAGATATTAACAAAGATACCGATGGAGACGGTAAACCGGATTTGGATATTGACACCAACGGAGATGGTAAACCGGATGTAAATGTAGATACCAATGGCGATGGAAAGCCAGACATTAACATCGATAAGGATGGGGACGGAAAGCCAGACATCAACATCGATAAAGATGGAGACGGAAAGCCAGACATCAACATTGATAAAGATGGGGACGGCAAACCGGACATTAACATCGATAAGGATGGAGACGGAAAGCCAGACATCAACATCGATAAAGATGGAGACGGAAAGCCAGACATCAACATCGATAAGGATGGAGATGGCAAACCGGATATCAACATTGACACCAATGGAGATGGCAAACCGGATATCAACATCGATATTGATGGAGACGGTATTCCAGATATCAACATTGACACCGATGGAGATGGCATCCCAGATTTGAACGTGGATACGGATGGAGATGGTAAACCGGATGTCAATATCGACACTGATGGAGATGGCAAGCCAGATAAAAATATCAAATCTCCAGAAGATATTAAGAACATTATCAAGGAACAGAATCCTGAAACAGACGAGCTACCTTGGTGGATTCCAAGAACTGGAGATACAGCTAATATGCTGCTCTGGGTTGCAGGACTTGCTGCTGCAGTGCTGGCACTTTGCGGCATGGTATTTGGAATCAGAAGAAAAAACGGTGTAAAATAAATCATTTATAACCTAAAGCTGCTGCACAGAAGTTGTGCGGCAGCTTTTTAAATGAAGAAAAACTACTTGACCTGTCGTAGTAGTTGTGCTATGATTGGAACATAAAAGTACTACGACAGACGTAATACTGGAAAGGAGGTCTGCCAGGTGATTAGCAGTGATGTGATTCGGGGCTATAATGATACCATGATTTTGTATCTTTTACGAGAGGCACCCTCTTATGGCTATGAGATTTCCAAACGGATTAAGGAACTGACCGAGGAGAAATATATTATCAAAGAAACTACCCTTTATTCGGCATTTACCAGGCTTGAGAGGAACGGCTATGTAGAAGTTTTTGCAGGAAACAGCGCTAGCGGCGGAAAGCCCCGCACCTACTACCGCATTACAGAAGAAGGCAGAGCTTATTACAACGAAAAATGTCGGGAATGGCAGGTTACTAAAGAGGTTGTGGAGAAATTTATAATAGAGGAGGATGTGTAGTGGAAATTATTTTGAATTATTTAGAGAGCATGTTTGCTGAACTTGCGGATACAGGTGAAGTCAGAAGGGTAAAGCAAGAAATGGCTTTTATGATGGAGGAAAAATATACAGCATTGAAAGCTGAAGGTAAAAGTGAAAATGAAGCGATAGGCACAGTTATTGCAGAATTCGGCAGTGTAGATGAGCTGATTTGTGAGCTGGGCATTGATAAAAGCAAGAAGTCGCAGGAAAGTTGTTATTCGCATACTGAGGGAATGTTTTCAGGGCGCAGAGTAACGAAAGAGGAGTGCAGAACTTATATTGCTTCCATGGAACGCTTGTCTCAGGGAATCGGGGCAGGAGTTATGTTGATTTTAGTATCTCTGATTTTTCCTGTCATGGGAGAAGAAATCTTCGGAGAGGAAAGAGGCAGCGCGCTGGGTGTGGTACTGATGTTTGTTCTGATTGCGGCTGCCGTAGTGCTGTTTATTATAAATGGTGTAGCTATGAGTAGGTTTGATTATCTGAAGAAAGAGAACCTTTCCTTGGATGAAAGTGCGATTCGTATGCTGGAGGATATGCAGCAGAAAGACAGACCGCAGTTTGCATCGAAAATTGCTGTCGGCGTACTCCTCTGTATTCTTTCTGTGATTCCGGTAATTCTCAACGAGTCGGTGCTTCACTTAGCAGAGAATATTCCGCCGTGCATTTTGTTTGTTATGGTTGGCAGCGGTGTTTACCTGCTTATTACTACAGGCGTTCCTTATGGCTGCTATAATGTGCTGATGCAGAGAGAAGACTATTCGCCGCAAATGAAAAAAGGGATGCGAAAAGGGGAGGACTTTGCAAACAGAATCGGCGGAATTTACTGGCCGTGTATTGTACTGATTTATCTAGTCTATAGTCTTCTCACCCACGATTGGGGCAGAAGCTGGATTATATGGCCGGCGGCGGGACTGTTTTTTGTAGTCATTATAGCTACTTACAGTGCTTTTTGTTCTGGCAAGGATAAGGACTTCTAAAAAGGCGACCATAGGGAGCACAGATGGAACAGGCTGCAAAAAAGAGAAGCAGCAGAATCAGTACGGTGCCAGAAAGGAGCCTGATGGAAACCTTTCCTAAAAACTCCAGAGTCATGAGAGCGTGGGAGGAACTAAAGGCGATTACCACAGAAGCTGCAAAGATGCCGATATCTGCAGGAAGAAAATTTCTGCCACAGATGGCGGTATAGCTGTAAAAACATAATACGATGAATACGATCCCTGCAAGAAGCCCTATGGTTTTAGCAGGGATAAAATTTTGCGTAAACTGACCGTAATGAACGTACTCATTGAGGCTCCAAAGCAGAAACGGAGTCAGCAAAAGCTTTAAATGTTCGAAGACGCTTTCGTTTGTTGGAGCAAGAAAGGAAATCAGCAGACTGCGACCGGACCACTCATAGGTAAAGTGGAGAAGTACACCCAGTCCGAAGGTAAAAAATATCCCGTAAATTTCAATCAAAATCAGTCACCTCTTTTTTATTATATATTTGATTTTATGCTGGGATTGGTATAAAATAGAAGGCAAATATGTTTATTAAAGGAGTGAAATTATGTCGGAGTATAAATTCAATACAAGCTGTATTCACAGCGGATATAAGGCAGAGAGTGGGAAACCGCAAGTATTGCCGATTGTCCAGAATACCACTTACAGATACTATGATGCAGAAGATGTGGCTAAGCTTTTTGATTTAGAAAGTGCAGACTTTATGTATACCAGACTGGGAAGTCCAACCGTTAATGCGCTGGAAGAAAAGATGGCAGCGCTGGAGGGTGGAACCGCGGGTATTGCAACTAGTGCAGGACAGGCTGCAAACCTGATTACCATGCTGAATATTTGTGAAGCAGGCGATCATATTATCGCATGCGGAAATATTTATGGAGGCACATTTAACCTGTTTAACGTTACTTTGAGAAAGATGGGGATTGAAACTACTTTCATCGATTACAACCTTTCCAAGGAAGAAATCGTAGCACAGGCAAAGCCTAATACTAAGGCAATTTTTGGCGAATCTTTAGGAAATCCTGCATTGACCGTTCTAGATATTGAAAAGTTTGCTGAGGCTGCTGGCGAGGTTGGCGTGCCTCTCGTGGTGGATAATACTCTGGCATCTCCATACCTGTGTCAGCCATTGAAGCATGGTGCAAATTTTGTAACCCACTCTACAACCAAGTGGGCAGACGGACATGCAACCAGTGTAGGGGGCATGGTAATTGAAGGCGGTAATTTCGACTGGAATAAATATGCAGACAAGTATCCTGGCATGGTAGAACCGGATGAGAGCTATCACGGTTTGAAATACTTTGAGAAGTTTGGAAATCAGGCATTTTGTGTAAAGCTGAGAGCGCAGATGCTTAGAGATTTGGGCTGCACTATGGCACCTATGAATGCGTTTCTTACCTTCCAGGGACTGGATACTCTGCATCTTCGAATGGACAGACACAGCAGCAACGCTTTAGCTCTGGCACAGTTCCTTAAGAATCATCCAATGGTTGATTGGGTGAAATATCCGGGGCTGCCTGGTGATGAGGATTATGAAAGAGCACAGAAATATTTGCCAAAAGGTGCCAGCGGCGTACTTGCTTTTGGCGCGAAGGGCGGCAAGGCCGGCGGCGAAGAAGTGCTGAAAAATCTAAAACTGGCAAGTATCGTGGTACATGTAGGCGATATTAGAACCAGTGTGCTGCATCCTGCGTCCACCACTCACAGACAGCTTAGCGAAGAAGATCAGCTGGCCGGAGGTATCAAACCGGAGCTGATTCGTGTATCCGTAGGCTGCGAAGATATCGAGGATATCATTTCTGATTTTGATCAGGCGTTGAATGCACTGAAATAATGTTGACAGCTGACGGGCTTTAGTACCGAATATTGATTTTTGAAAAAAAGGTATCAAAAGTGTGATCAAAATTCAAGTGAATCTTAAAAATAGCGGCAAATTGTCGCTATTTTTTTGTGAAGAAGGGTAGCAATTTGTCTGGATATAGGATATAATGGATAAAATGTAATAATTTGTAACATAGCTTGAGCAAATTGTGAAATTTTGTTTTGATTTTGGCTAAAGAATTAGTACCTTATTTCAAAAAATCTTAAATAGGTACGAAAGGACAATATGGAAGACATTAGAGGAATCATTGAAAATGAAAAACGTCTGCAGGAAATGCAGAAACAGACTTTTGAGCATCGACTACGTAAGCTGCCGAAGGGAAAGCTGGTAATGAAAAATGGCTACTACTATAAGAGAGACTATAATGCTAATGGGAGAGAGGAATTTTATATCCCAGGCAGCAAGCAGCTTTTAATTGACCAGTTAAAGGAGCGAGGCTACCTTGAGAAAAGCATTAGACAGATTGAGACGAATCTTTTAGCAATGGAGCGCTTACTTGAAAAATATCAGAATTATGATCCGCTTTCAGTTTTGCCTAAGTTAGGTAAAGCATATCAGATGCTACCGGAGGAATGTTATGCTCTGTGCGGAATATCATCTCCGGAAAACTTTGAGAATGAAAATCAGGAAAGAAACTTCTATTTGCAGGAACATTTGAAAATGACAACAATCAAGGGTCATAAGGTCAGGTCGAAGTCCGAATTGGATATAGCTAATCAGCTGTTTTTGAATCAGATTACTTATCGCTATGAGCCACAGATTCTGATTGGTGGGAAAGTTTTTTATCCAGATTTTGAGATTTTGAAAGTACCAGAACAGAAAATATTTTATTGGGAGCATTTTGGTATGATGGGTCAGCCGGAATACCGTGAACATGCAGAGTACAAACTTGAAGAGTATCGTAAGGCGGGAATCGTGCCATGGAAAAATCTTATAACTACGTATGATGATGAGAACGGCGGATTGGACTCGAAAACTATATCAAAAATTATAGACGTTTTTTTGAAATCATAGTAAAATAGAAGCAATAAGGAGGTAGCAGCATGGACTATCAGCGGGCATAAAAAGATCGGATGGAGGCATATTATCAGATTACTGCTTCCTATCGTGCAACTACGATGGACGCTGCAAAGGCGGCAAGAGGACCGGAGCTATGTGCGGGCAGGTGCAGCTTGAGAACTGAAAAAACTAGAAGCCGCATATAAAGAGTACTTCGCAGACGATTTTGCCTGTCAGTAAAGAAATCATAAGACTTCCTAGCCAGATACATATGGCACCGGGAAGTCTTTGTTGTTTTACCAGAAGGACTGCGGAGTTAAAGCAAGGCACAGAAAAGGTCATCATTACCACGCAGCTCAAAAGCTGGGCAGCGCTGAATATGCCGCTTCCTGCAAGGGAGAGTAAAGATGCTGCACCGAAATCCCGTTTTAGAATGTTTAAAAGCAGCAAAGATGCAGCTTCGGAAGGCAAGTGAAACACACTCTCAAGTATTGGTGCACAGAGAGAAGATAATGCATCTAAGGTGCCGAAGTAAAGAAGAATACTGATAATAACACTGCCAGCGCAGAATGCTGGTGCGGTATCAGATACTGATCGAAAGGCTTCTCTTAGGATTTGCAGAATAGAAAAGTTTCCGTTTGCGCTTTCCGGCTTTACCATGGTATCTGTCAGTGGAAACAGCATCCCCAGCCCTAAGTATAAAACCCCGGCGAACAGAACAAAAAACAGAAAAAACACTAAAAAGACTCGTAAGGTAACCATGGATGCAAAGGCGGCAAGGAGGGTAAGCTGGGCAGAACATGGAACCAGCAAAATGAGGATCAGTGCCATGCGGCTGCGGCTTTTGGAATCGGTCAATGGTGTCAGCGCAGCTAAGGCACAGGTGGTGCAGCCCAGTCCTATAAATCCGTAGAAAAGTTGATTGATCAGAGGAGAAGTGGTTTTAAGAAATGGGATTTTGGGGAGAATCTGTCCTAGTATTCCAAGAAATACCATGACGGGAAATAGAACTAGAAGCAGATATCTGGGGGTGAGGGTGAAAAGTCCGAATTCACCGAAAAAAATACAGTCTAAAAGTGATAGGAGATTACACATTTCTACTTTTGAATCCTTTCAAAAAATGGTATACTATATATGTATGAGTAAAAGAAACTTTAATGAAAGAAAGAGGTAAGGCAAAATGATGGATATCGCATTGGTGATACTGGGCGTTATCATTCTGATCCTTCTCATTGCAGTGCTGGGCAAGTTTTCGGCGGTGCAGAAAGAAATCAAGGAATCCAGAGTGGAGACCATTCAATACATAAATAATTCTTTTAAGAACTTTGGGGATATGGTAAGCGGAAACCAGAAAGAGGTAACTCAAATGCAGGACAAGCGCCTTGCGGAACTGAGTGAGAGATTTCGTTATATGACCATGGAAAATGAGCAGAAGCTGGAAAATATTCGCAGCACCATGTCGCAGAAAATCGGTGAGCTTACGGAAGATAACAACAAGCAGCTTGAGCAAATGCGCCAGACTGTAGATGAGAAGCTGCAGAAAACTTTAGAGGATCGCATTGGGCAGTCCTTTAAGCTGGTCAGCGAGAGACTGGAGCAGGTTTATAAAGGTCTCGGCGAAATGCAGACTCTGGCAACGGGGGTAGGCGATTTGAAGAAGGTTCTTTCCAATGTAAAGACTAGAGGAATTCTCGGTGAAATTCAGCTGGGAGCCATTTTGGAACAGATATTGTCACCTGATCAGTATGAGGAAAATGTGACGACCAGAAGCACTGGCTCTGAGCGTGTCGAATATGCAGTGAAGCTGCCGGGTGAGGACGATAGAACTGTTTACCTCCCTATCGATGCAAAATTTCCTGCAGATGCATATGCAAAGCTGGTCGACGCATATGATGAGGGAGACAGTGCAGCCATCGAAGCAGCAGGAAAGAACTTGGAACGTATTATCAAATCCGAAGCAAAGGATATTCGTGATAAATACGTAGAACCGCCAAATACAACGGACTTTGGCATTATGTTCCTGCCTTTTGAGGGACTTTATGCGGAAGTGGTGCGGCGCGGACTTGTGGAGACGCTGCAGAGAGACTATAAGGTCAATATCGCAGGTCCGACTACCATGGCAGCGCTGCTCAACAGTCTGCAGATGGGCTTTAAGACTTTGGCAATCCAGAAACATTCCAGTGAGGTATGGGATATTTTGGGTGCTGTAAAAAATGAATTTGAAAAATTTGAAAGCGTTCTTGCGGCAGCGCAGAAAAAAATCAATCAGGCAAACGACGATCTTGACAAGCTGGTGGGCACTCGCTCGCGGATGATTCGCAGCAAGCTGCGCAAGGTGACGACCTTAAACGACGATGAATCTGCAGTTTTGCTTGATTTAGAGGAGAAATAAAAGGTGAAGATATTTGCAATTGCTGATTTACATTTGTCCATGGATGCACGCATTGAAAAACCGATGGATATTTTTGGAAGCAGATGGCAAAACCATGCAGAAAATGTGGCGAACCACTGGAATCGTCTTGTTACAAGAGAAGATGTGGTAATTCTACCGGGAGATATTTCCTGGGGACTCAGGCAGGGGGAAGCTATGGCTGACCTTGCGTGGATTCACCAGCTGCCGGGCAGAAAGGTGATTACCAAGGGAAACCACGATTTGTGGTGGACCTCTGTCAGCAAGCTGAATAAACTATTTGATGACATTACGTTCCTGCAGAACAAATGTTATATGGCTGGCAGCGTAGCAGTTTGTGGTAGCCGCGGATGGGTGTGCCCCGGAAGTGATGGCTTTTCCGCCCACGATAAAAAGATCTACGAAAGGGAACTGATTCGTCTTGGACTGTCTTTGGATGAAGCAAAGAGGCAGGGCGCAGAGCATATCGTTGCGGCTTTGCATTTTCCGCCTACTAACGACAAATTGCAGCCGTCAGGATTTACCGCTTTGATGGCAGAACATGGGGTGAAAACCTGTGTTTATGGGCACCTTCATGGAAAGGACGCATTTAAAAACGGACTAAAAGGACGACTTGACGGTGTAGAATATAGATTGGTTTCTCTCGATTTTCTGGAGGGAAAACCGGAACTTATTTATCAGTCAGAAGAATAGAAAGTAGGTGATTAGGAAATGAGAAGAATAATTTTGATGGTGACAGACAGTGTGGGTGTAGGGGCGCTTCCTGATGCAGCCAGCTATGGAGATATGGGAGCAAATACTTTTGCCCATGCGGCAGCAAATACGCCCGGCTTTGCAGTGCCAAACCTGAAAAAAATGGGCTTTGGCAATATTGAAGGTGTCCTTGAAGGTGCGCTTAGGGAAGATGCACCAAAAGGCGCTTTCGGCAGGCTGGCAGAGGTTTCTAAAGGAAAGGATACTATTACAGGCCATTGGGAAATTGCCGGAATTGAAACAAGGACACCCTTTAAGACTTATCCGGACGGGTTTCCGAAAGCGTTTATGGATGCTTTTGAGGAAAAAATCGGAATTTCCTGTCTGGGTAATTATCCGGCTTCCGGCACAGAAATTATCGAGCAGCTTGGAGCGGAGCACGAGGCTAGCGGCAAGCCTATCGTCTATACATCGGCTGACAGCGTTTTTCAGATTGCTGCAAATACGGCGGTGATTCCGTTGCCAAGGCTTTACGAAATCTGCCAGGCGGCGAGAGAACTTCTCACCGGAGAGTTTGCTTGCGGTAGAGTTATCGCAAGACCTTATGTAATGGAAGACGGAAAGCGGGTCAGAACCTCGGACAGAAAGGATTATGCTGTTTCACCACCGCAGAAAACACTCCTGGATTTTGTCAGTGAAGCGGGACAGACCGTCTATGCGGTGGGTAAAATCAGTGATATTTTCAACGGCTGCGGTGTTTCTACCTCGGTACATACAGAGAGCAACATGGACGGCGTGGATCAGACCATCAGGGCGTTAACTGATGATTTTGGGGGGCTGATTTTTACAAACCTTGTGGACTTTGACTCTAAATTCGGCCATAGAAGAGATGCAGAAGGCTACGGCAGGGCGATTATGGAGTTTGACAGAAGACTTCCTGAAATCACAGCAGCTATGGGCGAGGACGATATTCTGATGATTTGTGCTGACCACGGCAACGATCCGGTACATGCCGGTTGGGATCACACTAGAGAGTACATTCCACTGGTGGTCTATGGAAAGCATGTCAAAGCAGGCGTCGATTTAGGTACGCGCAAATCCTTTGCTGATATCGGGGCGAGCATTGCGGCATATTTGGGTACTGAAAAAACTGCAATTGGAGAGAGCTTCTTAGAGGAGATTTTAAAATGAATATGAACGATATCATCGTAAAGAAACGGGACGGCGGTAAACTGACAACAGAGGAAATCGGATTTTTTGTCAAGGGCTATGCGCAGGGCGACATTCCTGATTATCAGGCGGCGGCACTTTTGATGGCGATTTATTTCCAGAAGATGGATAAGGAAGAGACCTTTGCGCTGACTGACGCTATGCGATATTCCGGCGATACGGTGGATTTGTCTGGAATTTTCGGCATCAAGGTAGATAAGCATTCCACCGGCGGCGTGGGAGATAAAACCACGCTGATTTGTGCGCCCCTTGCTGCAGCATGCGGCATTCCTATCGCAAAGATGAGCGGCAGAGGCCTTGGATTTACAGGTGGAACTGTGGATAAGCTGGAGGCCATTCCTGGATTTCAGACCACCCTTGAGCCAGCAGCTTTCCTGAAACAGGTCAATGAGGCGGGCATTGCCGTCATCGGTCAGACCGCCCATATCACGCCGGCTGATAAAAAAATCTATGCACTGCGGGATGTGACGGGCACGGTGGAAAATCTCAGCTTGATTGCCTCCAGCATTATGAGCAAAAAGCTTGCTGCAGGCAGCGATGCCATTGTACTAGATGTAAAATGTGGCAGCGGCGCTTTTATGGAAAATCAGGCGGCGGCAGAGGAGCTGGGCAGTCTGATGTGCGAAATCGGCAGCGCAGCGGGCAAGAAAACTGTAGCGGTAGTGACCGATATGAATCAGCCGCTGGGCCACGCTGTAGGAAACAGTTTGGAAGTCATCGAGGCCATCGAGACCCTTAAAGGCAATGGTCCTGCGGATATCACAGAACTTTCTCTGAAACTGGCAGGCGTGATGATTTTCCTCGGTGCAAGAGCAAAAACTTCGGCAGAAGGAGAAATGATGGCGAAACAGGCGCTGTACAGCGGGGCGGCATTGGCAAAGCTGAAAACGCTGATTACCAGACAGGGTGGAAATCCGGCGGTCATAGAGGACTACGATTTGCTTCCGTCGGCTGCGTACAGCATGGAACTCACTGCGCCTGAAGCTGGCTTTATTACGTCTATTGACGCCAGGGCAATTGGGATTGCTTCGCAGCATACCGGCGCCGGCAGACAGTCGAAGGAAGATTCCGTGGATTTGGCGGCGGGCATTTACCTTCATTGCAAAGTTGGCGACAAGGCAGCCAAAGGAGAAGTTTTGGCTACCCTTTACGGCAGCAGTAAAGGAAAGCTGGCGGCTGCTGTAAAGGAAGCGGAGAAGGCTTTTGTGATAGGAAAAGAAAAACCGGAAAGACCGGAGCTAATAAAAGAAATTTTGGGACTGTAATACACAGTCTCTTTTTTATTGGAAATGCGTTGTACGGGCAGCAGTGCCTGCATAAGATAGAAGATGTGAGTAAAATGTGAAAACAATTTAAGAACAATTATACATATTCTATTGACAAACAAGATGAAAACAATTATACTTGTATACAGATAATCGAATGCGTTAATGCACAAAAGCGGATGAAGGAAAAAGGAGGTAGAAATATGATAGAGATATCGAGGAAATCTAATCTGTTGGAACAACCAACCTATAAATATGACTTGCAGGATATTCCGCAGCCCAATTTATATAGAGATATGTACAATTATTCTGAGGTGCCGAAGGTGGTGTTTAACCATAGGCGGGTGCCGATGAACATGCCCGAAGATATTTGGATTACAGATACTTCCTTTCGAGACGGACAGCAATCTATGGCTCCTTATACTGTAGAGCAGATTGTAGATCTATACAAATTGCTTTCCAGACTGGGCGGACCATATGGACTGATTCGTCAGTCTGAGTTTTTTATTTATACGAAAAAAGACCGCCAGGCAGTAGAAAAATGCATGGAACTGGATTTGAAATTCCCGGAAATCACTACATGGATTCGTGCGAAACGAGAGGATTTTCGTCTGGTAAAAGAACTGGGGATTAAGGAAACCGGAATTTTGGTATCCTGCAGTGATTACCACATTTTTAAGAAGATGAACATGACGAGAAGACAGGCGGTGGACTACTATCTTGAAACGATTCGAGAAGCCTTTGAGGAGGGTGTAGTGCCTAGATGTCACCTGGAGGATATCACCAGAGCAGATTTTTATGGCTTTGTAGTGCCTTTTGTCAATGAGATTATGAAGCTTTCCAGGGAGGCTGGCGTGCCGGTAAAAATCAGAGCCTGTGATACTATGGGTTATGGCGTTCCGTATAATGGAGCGGCGCTGCCAAGGAGTGTATCTGGAATTATTTACGGCTTGCAGCAGTACTCCGGTGTTCCCAGCGAGATGCTGGAATGGCACGGGCATAATGACTTTTATAAGTCTGTGGCGAATGCTTCTACAGCGTGGCTCTACGGTGCCTGCGCTGTAAACTGCTCTCTGCTGGGTATTGGAGAACGTACAGGAAATGTCCCGCTTGAGGCTATGGTCTTTGAATATGCCTCTCTGAAAGGTTCCATGGACGGTATGGATCCGACAGCAATTACTGAAATCGGAAGATATTTCAGAGATAAGATGGGATACAATATTCCACCGATGACGCCGTTTGTTGGTGAGAATTTCAATGTGACGAAGGCAGGCATTCATGCCGACGGGCTAATGAAGGACGAGGAAATTTACAATATCTTTGACACGAAGAAACTTCTTGGAAGAACGCCGGGGGTTGCGGTCAGCAAGACCAGCGGTCTTGCAGGTATCGCATACTGGATGAACGAGCATTACGGTCTTTGCGGCGAGGAGAAAATGTCCAAGGATACGCCTATTGTGCACACCCTAAAGGAATGGGTTGATGAGATGTATGCAGACGGACGAACCACCAGCTTATCTAATAAAGAGCTGGAAGATAAGGTTCGGGAATTAACGTCTGAGAGTGAACAGTAAGGAGGCTTACCATGATTGAATATAAGACTATTTCTCTTGCAAATCAGGTTTATGATAGATTAGAATACAACATTTTGAGCGGCACTTATGCGCCAGGGGAAATCATCAGTGAGACCAGACTTTCTGAGGAACTGGGTGTCAGCAGAACGCCAATCAGAGAGGCTATGGCAAAGCTGGCCCACGAGAAGCTGATTAAAGATTCTCCCCAGGGGACTGTAGTTGTAGGTGTGACAGAAAATGATGTCAAAGACTTGTTTGAAGTGAAACGCAGAATCGAAATCATCGCAACGAGAAGAGCGGCAGAGAATATCAGCGAAGAGGGGCTTGCAGCGCTGAAAGAAAATGTAGAGCAGCAGGAATTTTTTGCCCAGAAAGGTGACGTCATCAAGGTGAGGGACCTGGATACGGAGTTTCACGATATCCTTTATAGAGAATGCGGCAGTGTGACTTTTGAGACGATCCTGTCTCCAATCCATCACAAGATGATGAAGTTTAGACGGCTTTCTCTGGAAAAATCCCACAGGATTGTGGCGTCTGTAGCAGAGCACAAATCTCTTTATAATGCCATTGCAGATAAAGATGGTGATAAGATTGAAACTATTATGCTTTTGCATATTGACCACGCATACAACAATATCATGGAGGTGAACGAACAGTATGGGACTGACAATAGCACAGAAGATCATTAAAGAACATTTAATCAGCGGAGATATGACACCAGGCAGTGAAATAGCACTGAAAATAGACCAGACTCTGACGCAGGACGCAACTGGCACCATGGCTTATCTGGAATTTGAGACCATGGGCATTCCCAGAGTCAGAACGGAGCTTTCTGTTGCCTATATTGACCATAACACGTTGCAGTCTGGTTTTGAAAATGCTGACGATCATAGATTCATTCAGTCTATGGCAAAGAAGTACGGCTTGTACTTTTCAAGACCGGGCAACGGCATTTGTCATCAGGTGCACCTGGAGCGCTTTGGCAAACCGGGCAAGACTCTGATTGGATCTGACAGCCACACGCCGACAGGCGGAGGTATCGGCATGCTCGCCATGGGTGCGGGCGGCCTTGATGTGGCAGTTGCTATGGGCGGCGGCGCTTATTATATCACCATGCCAAAGATGTACAAGGTGAATTTGACCGGAAAGCTGAATCCTTTTGTGACTGCAAAGGATATTAGTCTGGAAATTCTGCGTATTCTGTCCGTAAAGGGCGGCGTAGGCGCCATCATTGAGTGGGCAGGTCCAGGCGTAGAAACTCTGTCTGTACCGGAAAGAGCTACTATTACCAATATGGGCACAGAACTAGGCGCAACCACATCTATCTTCCCGTCTGATGAGGTAACCCGCGCATTTTTGGCGGCGGAGGGCAGAGAAGAAGATTATATGCCTCTTTCCAGCGATTCTGACGCAGTGTACGACCGTATCATCGACATTAATTTGTCTGCGCTGCAGCCGATGATTGCATGTCCTCACAGTCCGGATAATGTAGTGCCGGTACATACTCTGAAAGGTACCAAGGTGGATCAGGTCTGCATTGGCTCCTGCACTAACTCTTCACTGTATGACATGCTGAAAGTGGCTGCTATGCTGAAAGGCAAGACTATCAAACCGGAGGTAAGTCTGTCTATTTCACCAGGCTCCAAGCAGGTGCTGACAATGTTGGCTGACTGCGGCGCTTTGTCGGATATTTTAGCCAGCGGTGCAAGAGTACTGGAGTGTGCCTGCGGACCATGTATCGGCATGGGATTTTCGCCAAATTCCGGCGGCGTATCTCTTAGAACTTTTAATAGAAACTTTGAAGGGCGTTCCGGCACAGCCGATGGAAAAGTATATCTGGTTTCTCCGGAAACCGCTGTTGCAGCGGCACTGACCGGCGAGATTACAGATCCTATGCTTCTTGGGGAGATGCCGGAAGTTGTTATGCCGGATGCCTTTAAAATTGATGATAGTGCGATTATTGCACCTGCACCAGTTGAGGAGGCAAAGGAACTTCCGATTCTACGAGGACCGAACATCAAGGCTTTTCCAAGCAGCAAACCTCAGGAGGACAGTCTGGAAGCAGAGTTGGTGCTTAAAGTTAGCGATAACATCACCACAGACCACATTATGCCGGCAGGCGCAAAGATTCTGCCGTACCGCTCCAACATTCCGCACCTGTCTCAGTACTGCTTCGGTGTGTGCGATGAAACCTTCCCGGAAAGAGCAAAGGCGGCGGGAGAGAGTATCATCGTAGGCGGAAACAACTATGGGCAGGGTTCTTCCAGAGAGCATGCTGCGCTGGTTCCACTTTATCTGGGGGTTCGCACTGTCATTACTAAGAGTTTTGCTCGAATTCACGCTGCGAATCTCATTAATGCCGGTATTATGCCGCTGACCTTTCAAAATCCTGAGGATTACGATAAAGTGTCTCAAGGGGATAAGCTGAAACTTTCGGATATCTATGCAGGTATGGACAGCGGAAAGATTACACTGACGAACCTGTCTACCGGTGAGGAAATTCCGCTGGAATGCAATTTTACACAGAGACAGAAAGAAATTCTAAAGGCAGGGAGCCTTTTGAAATACGTAGCAAAAGAGGGAAAATAAGATGGATACATATATTGAAAAAGCCTGCGAGCAGTTTCGTACACTGCTTTTGGAACAGCTTGCGCGAACAGAAAAAATGGAAACCAGCAGTGTACCTAAGGATTTTACGTCTATGGAGAAAATAACCATTGGCATTGTTGGTGGTGATGGAATAGGACCTATTATCATGGAGCAGGCAGATAGACTTCTGAACAAGGTACTGGCTGAGGAAATTGCAGAAGGACGAATTGTACTGAAAAAAATTGACGGTCTGACTATTGAGAACAGAATGGCTCTTGGAAAAGCTGTGCCGGAAGATGTCCTTGCAGAAATTAAATCTTGCGATGTGCTGCTCAAAGGACCGACTACTACACCAAAGGGCGGCACTTTGGAAAGTGCCAACGTTACTCTTCGCAGAGAATTGGATTTATATGCGAACGTTCGTCCGGTGCAGGTACCAGACGAAGGGATTGACTGGATTTTCTACAGAGAAAATACGGAGGGAGAGTACGTTTTGGGAAGCCGGGGCGTTGAAGTGCCTGGCAAGCTTTCGATGGATTTTAAAGTAACTACAGAGCCGGGAACTCGCAGAATTGCAAAGGCTGCCTTTGAATATGCCAAGGCAAATGGAAAAGGCTGTGTAGCAATTGTGACCAAGGCAAATATCATGAAAAAGACGGACGGCAATTTTACTAGAATATGTCATGAGGTGGCGGCAGAATATCCAGGCATCAAAGCGGACGACTGGTACATCGATATTATGACTGCTAACTTAGTGAACAAGGATATCAGAAATCAGTTTCAGGTATTTGTGCTGCCAAATCTTTACGGTGACATCATCACCGATGAAGCAGCAGAAATTCAGGGTGGCGTAGGTACTGCAGGAAGCGCAAATATGGGCGACCAGTACGCCATGTTTGAAGCCATTCATGGCAGCGCACCGAGAATGATAGAGGAGGGTCTTGGCGATTATGCCAACCCGTCCAGTATTTTCAAGGCTGCAGAAATGATGATTCGGCACATCGGATTGACAGCTAAGGCAGACAGGCTGGCAGCTGTATTGGAAGAATGCAGCGAAAAAGAGAAGAAAGTAGTGGTAACTGGTTTTGCTTCTGGGGCTACCTGCAAAGAGTTTGCCGATTACGTCATGAGCAAGCTGTAAAATATCTTGCAAAATTCTTATAAACGTTTTAAAATATAGTGAAATAAAATAATGAAAATGACGAAACACGATATGGAGAAACGGAATGGAAGAATTAAAGCTATTTAAAGAGCAGCTAAAGAATATGCGTCCTGAGGGCTGGGACCAGATTCCGGATATTGATCTTTATATGGATCAGGTCATCAGCTATATGAGCAGGCAACATATCGGGCTTGAGCCTTTAGGCGATGAGAGTTTGACTGCAGCTATGATTAATAATTATGTGAAACATGGGCTGCTTCCAAGGGCAAAGGGAAAGCGGTACAGCAGAGAACATCTTGCCTATCTGACGGCAATCTGTCTTTTAAAACAGGTGCTCAGTGTCAGTGAGACGGGAGCCCTTTTGGAGAAGGAGATGGAGCACAGCGATATCCGAACATTTTACGACCAATATCTTGAGATTTTAGATGAAACTTTTACGGAGACAGCAAGCAGGCTTTGCGAAGAAGAAAGCAAGGAAAGTCTTGCTGAGCTGGCACTGACCATGGCGGTAGAAAGCTATGCAAAAATGCTGGCATGTAAAAAGATTCTGAAGGAGATTGCTCCTGCACCTGAAGCGAAAAAATAGTCACAAAAGAAGAATCCCTGACATAGTATAAAGTATCTTACTGTGAAAGGGGTTTTTCTTTTGAATAAAATGGAGCCTTATATTGGTATGCCGATTATTTTAGGCGAATCGGACCTTTGCGGCACTTGTGACTGCGATAAACCGGCTTGCGATGAAACGCCGCCGACGCCGCCGCAGGGACCTGTTGCGCCATCACCACAACCACCGCAGCCGTCAGAGCCGTCACAGCCATCGAGACCGCCGCAGACATCTGCATGTATGCCATGTCTGTACGATGACAGCTGTCAGAACTGCAGTGTGCAGCCGCCGCAGCAGAAAATGATGCTTGCTATGGCATATGTGCCTTGGCAGAGATGGCAGAATCCGTATGAATACGAAGAGGGTCTGAAGGCAGGAACGATTTTCCCTGACCTGAATTTACCGTTTCTGGGCGCACAGGGAGGTATGAGAAGATGACGAGAGAAGAAGCAATGAGACAGGTGCAGATGTATGACTTTGCACTGATTGATACAGGACTGTTCCTTGATACCCACCCGACCAACAGGGAAGCACTGGATTTTTATGCGAGTACAAGAATGCGGTATCTGCAGGCTGTGGAAGAGTATGAGCAGCAGTTTGGTCCTTTGACTGCGCAGGATACCAACACCGATAACGGCTGGGCATGGGTAGAAACACCTTGGCCGTGGGAAATGGAGGATTAGTATGTGGACTTATGAGAAGAAATTAGAATACCCTGTAAAAATCAAAAATCCAAATCCGGCCATGGCGAAGTTTATTATCAGCCAATATGGCGGACCCGATGGTGAAATTGGTGCGTCGCTCAGATATTTGTCCCAGCGTTACTCTATGCCGTACAGAAAAGTTGCAGCGGTGCTTACCGACATCGGCAGCGAAGAAATCGGGCATTATGAAATGGTAGCCACTATTGTGCATCAGCTGACCAAGAATATGACCATGGATCAGATAAAAGAAGCTGGATTTCAGGAATATTTCGTAGACCATACTTCTGGCGTTTATGCCCAGGCAGCGGCAGGATTCCCTTTTGATGCATTGTGCTTTGCATCAAAGGGTGACGCCATTACGGATTTACATGAAGATATGGCGGCAGAACAGAAAGCCAGAACAACTTATGACAATATCCTGAGAATGGTAGATGATCCTGACGTACTGGATCCAATTCGTTTCCTGCGCCAGAGAGAAATTGTACATTATCAGCGGTTCGGTGAAGCGCTGAGAATTGTTCAGGATAATCTGGATTCTAAAAATTTCTATGCAATTAATCCGGAGTTTGATTTGAGATAGGAAAGCTGTAAAAGTAAATATGTATTGAAACAGCGCACCCGACGATAATTGGGTGCGCTGTTTCAGCTTGAAATTTATATGGTCTGAGTAAATCAGATGTGGTATAATAAGTTTAAATATAAATTCAAACTCAATATATAGCTTATATTGCTACTTTTTTGCAAAAGAAAAAACTCGCAGCTGCGAGTTTATCCACATCATGTGGAGCCCAAAGGGCGATTAGAAAAGTTCTTTATTTGAACCTGTAGTGTAATCTCATATGGTAGTCATTTGAGATGAATTTATTCTACTATAGTATTTGCAATTTGTCAACATGGGAAGGGAAAAGTATGAATAAGTATTATGTAGGAATGGACATTGGCACAAACTCAGTAGGCTGGGCAGTAACAGATGAAAAGTATAACCTGTGTAGATTTAAAAAGAAAGATATGTGGGGTATCCGGCTCTTTGAGAGAGGAAAGACTGCAGAAGAAAGACGCGGAAAAAGAACAGCCAGAAGAAGACTGCAGAGAAAGAAGCAGAGAATTAATCTGCTGCAGGAACTCTTTGCGGAAGAGATGGCAAAAGTTGATCCGACATTTTTTCTTAGACTTAACGAGAGCAGACTGCATATGGAGGACAAGCAGGTACAGGAAAAGTATCCGTTGTTTACCGATGATAGCTATTCAGACATCAACTATTATAAACAGTATCCAACAATCTTTCACCTGAGAAAAGATCTGATGGAGAATCCGAAAGAACATGATATCAGGCTGATTTATTTGGCAATTCATCATATCCTGAAAAACAGAGGTCATTTTCTCATCGATGGCGATCTTAGCCGCGCCACTGAATTTGGTGCGGTCTTTGAACAGCTGATTGATATGATTGAGACAGAACTTGCTATCGGAGTTTCTGTTGAAAGCAAAGAGAGCTTTGAAGATGTTTTAAGAGATAAAAAGCTGGCAAAGAGTGCAAAAGCAAAGCGCCTCAGCAGTATTCTGACAGTAGATGAAGGTGAATATATTAAGGACGAAACCAAACGCAGAAAAGCAGCGATAGATGCAATCTGCAAATTTATTGTAGGAAACAAAGGTGACCTGGCGAAAATTTTTGAAGAAGAGCTTACAGAACTGGAGAAAACGTCATTCAGCTTTTCTGATGCCAGCTATGATGAGAGTGTAAGACCAAGCCTGGAAAGTGCCATAGCGGACAAGATTTTTATCATCGATCGCATGAAAGCAGTGTATGATTGGAGTGTTTTGGCAGATGTTTTAGATGGGCAGGAATACTTTTCTTTTGCAAAGGTGAAGCACTACGAAGTGCACAAAAATAATTTGAGCAAGCTGCGGAAATTGATGAAAAAGTACTGCACTAAGAAAGTGTATAGGCAGTTCTTTGACGATTGCAGCGGAAAAGTTAATTATGCAAGTTATATCGGCAGCGTAAAGACCAGAGGAAAAAAAATCGATGTAAAGAGGTGCGCAGAAGATGATTTTTACAAAGAATTAAAAAAGCTTTTGCAACAGATGCAGGTAGAGGAAAATGACCGCATTGTTTGGGAAGAACTGCTGCAGCAGGCGGAATTAAAGAGAATGCTTCCACTGCAGCGCAGCAAGGATAATGGCGCTGTTCCAAATCAGATTCATCTGGCGGAGCTTGTGAAAATACTGGAAAATGCAGAAAACTATCTTGTCTTTTTAAGGGAAAAGGGTGCGGACAATTTAACTGTATCGGAAAAGATAAAGTGTATTTTCTCATTCAGAGTGCCATATTATGTAGGACCGCTCAGTGATCGGCACAAAGAGACGGGAGCAAATGCCTGGATTGTAAGAAAAAACGATGGGCAAGGAAAAATCTATCCTTGGAATTTTGATGAAAAAGTTGACAGAGAAGCCTCCAATGAAGAATTTATTCGTCGTATGACAAATAAATGTACATATTTGATTGGTGAAGATGTAGTTGCGAAAAATTCCTTGCTGTACAGCCGGTACATGGTTTTGAATGAACTGAATAACCTTAGAATTAGAGGAAGAGAAATCAGTGTTGGGTTGAAACAGGATATTTTTAACCATGTTTTCAAAACCCATACGAAAGTAAAGGGAAAGCAGCTTCTTAATTACCTTAGAGAAAGCGACCGTGATTTGCAGTTTGAAGATCTCAGCGGCTTTGATGAAGATTTTAAAGCAAATCTGTCGTCTTATCTGGATTTTGAAAAGCAGGTATTTGGCGAAAGAATTGCCGAGGATCGTGTAAAGTCTATGGTGGAAGACATTATAAGATGGAAAACAATCTATGATGATGACAACAGCATACTGATGAAAATTATCGAGAGAAAGTATCCGAGTGAATTAAATGCAGATCAGCTAAAAGCGGTTCGCAGGCTTCATTATAGTGGTTGGGGCAATTTCTCTAAAAAGTTTTTGTGCGGTGTAGAAGGTGTTGATAAGGATACGGGAGAGTCTTTTACCATTATAGAAGCGCTATGGCATACAAACTGCAATTTGATGCAGCTCCTTAGCAACCGGTTTACTTTTAAGGAAGAAATCGACAAAATTAACGGTGAATTAACCGGAAAAGTCACGGAAATCAGTTATGATGCGCTGGTGAAAGATTTATATGTATCGCCGGCGGTAAAACGGGCTATTTGGCAGAGTATCCAGATTGTAGAGGAAATTAAAAAAGTCATGGGAAGTGAGCCCGATAAGATTTTTGTAGAATTGGCGAGAGGCGAGGATAATGACAAGCAGAGAACCGTGTCCAGAAAGGCAAGGCTCCTTGCCCTTTATGAAGGCTGCGAGGCAGACGGGCGTGACTGGGCGAAGGAAATCGAAGACCGTGATGAACGTGACTTCAATAGCATGAAACTCTATCTTTACTATACGCAGATGGGAAGGTGTATGTATACGGGAGAGCAGATCAGCATAGACCAGCTGATGACGGCGAATGCCCGCTGGGATAGAGACCACATCTATCCGCAGTCTAAAATAAAAGATGACAGCTTGGATAATTTGGTTTTAGTGAAGAAAGAATTCAATGCTAAAAAGAGTAATGAAATGATTTCTGAAGAGATTCAGAGGAAGCAGAAACCATTCTGGGACAGCCTGCTGAAAATGGGATTAATCACAAGGAAGAAGTACGAACGACTGACTAGGAAAGATGATTTTTCGGATGATGAACTGGCTGGATTTATCAATCGGCAAATGGTTGAAACACGACAGTCCTCGAAAGCAGTTGTTGATCTTCTGAACAGAATGTACGATACAACAAGAGTCATTCCAGTGAAAGCAGGGATTGTGTCGCAGTTCAGACAAAGGGATCTTAATATCCTGAAGTCAAGAAGGGTAAACGATTATCATCATGCGAAGGACGCTTACTTGAATATCGTTGCTGGTGATGTGTATGACGCAAGATTCACATCTAATCCAAGAACATGGCTAAAAAATCAAAAAGAGAAGAACTATCACATGAACAGAGTTTTCGATTTTGATGTTTATCGCGGAAATGCCTGCATTTGGGAAGCACCGGAAGGCAATGGGAAAAAACGCAATGCAGACGGTGATAAGTTTGGCGGAACCCTGGATCGTATCAGGAAAATCGTGAAACAGAATAATATTTTATATACGGAGCACACTTACTGCGAAAAAGGGGAACTGTTTAATGCGACTATTGCTAAGAAAACTGAAGGTGCAAACATACCGCTAAAGGCTGGCCTGGATCCGGAAAAGTATGGCGGATACAAGAGCCCGAATACCTCGTATTTTGCGTTTATCGAGTTTGACGGAAAGAAGGGTGAACGAATCAGGAACATCATGGAAGTGCCTATTTATGTTGCAAATATGCTGCCGCACAAGCCGGACGCTTACCTGGAGTACTGCACGAAGATAAAGGGCTTGAAAAATGTAAGCATTCTTCGCGGTTGTATCAAGAAGAATGCACTGATTCGCGTGGATGGATATCCGATGAGAATTCGGGGTGTAGATTCTAAAAATATATTATTTAAAAATAGTTTACAACCCAAGCTGGATTTCTGTGAAGAACTGATACGCCATATCGAAAAGTATCTGGAGAAGAACGTACAGTTTGATGTAGATGAAAAGAGGGACAAACTGAGTGAGGAAAGCTTAATCAATCTTTACGATATTTTGACGGAAAAACTGAAGACGGTGTATGAGAAGAGACCTGCTAATCAGTGGAAAACGCTGGAGGTAGGCGGAGAAAGGTTTTTGCAGTTATCCTTAAGAGATAAGGCAAGAGTAATCAACCAAATCCTGAATATGGTTCGCTGTGATATTAATACGAAAGCAGATTTGACTTCCGTGGGAGGAAGTGCGAATGCTGGAAGTATTTCGGTCAATAAAAATACCGCTGGCAAGAGCAAGTTAATCCTTGTCAATCAGTCTGTCACCGGTCTCTTTGAAAACAGAATCGAGCTTTGATATGAGCTGGCGGACGGTTGTGATTACAGGCTGCGCAAAGCTTGACTACAAGATGGACTACCTGGTTGTCAGAAAGCAGGACGAGACGAAGCGCGTTCACTTGAGTGAAATCGGTCTTCTGATGATTGAATCCACAGCAGTATCCCTTACGGCGGTACTGCTGTGTGAACTGACCAAGCGAAAGGTGAAAGTGATTTTCTGCGATGAACAGCATAATCCTCACTCAGAACTGTTGCCTTACTACGGCAGTCATGATACCAGTATCAAGATAAAAAGACAGATCGGATGGAGCGACAGCAGCAAGAAAGCTGTTTGGACAGAAATTGTTGCAGAAAAAATTCGCAAGCAGGCATTACATTTGGAAGAAAGAGGCTGCTACCAGCAGGCGGATACGCTGAAACAGTATATAAAAGAACTTTCTTTTGGAGATGAAACCAATCGAGAAGGTCATGCCGCGAAGGTTTACTTCAATGCGTTATTTGGAATGGATTTTTCCAGAAGTCAGGAAAACTCAGTCAATGCTGCGCTGAACTATGGGTATGGCATTCTGCTTTCCTATTTTAATCGTGAAATTACAGCCAGCGGCTATATGACCCAGCTGGGACTTTTTCACGATAATATGTTTAACCAGTTCAATCTGGCGTCGGATTTCATGGAACCGTTCAGAATACTGGTGGATAAAAAAGTCTGGGAAATGTCACCGGTCAAATTTGAACGGGAAGAGAAGATGGAGCTGGTGTATCTTCTCAGTGAGAACGTGGAAATTGACGGAAAATATCATTATGTCAGCAATGCGATTAAGATATACTGCAGGAGTTTGTTTGACGCACTCAATGAAGGCGATATATCGCTGATTAGATTTTATAGAGATGAGCTATAGATATATGAGAGTAATTGTATTTTTTGACTTGCCGACAGAATCTCTGGAAGATAAGAGAGAATACAGGAATTTTCGCAAGTTTTTAATCAAAAAAGGATTTCTGATGATGCAGGAAAGTGTTTACTGCAAGCTAGCGCTGAATACTACGGTTGCTGATGGAATCGTGCAGGCGGTCAGAAGCAATAAACCTGCGCGGGGTTTGGTGCAAATGCTAGTAATTACGGAAAAACAGTATAACAGAATGGAGTTCGTCGTCGGAAGCGGTCAAAATACAATTGTGGATTCAGATGACAGGGTGATAGTATTATGAGACTGACGTATTACGAATTGAATTTTACCATAGAATTGAAAAGAGGCGGTCTTTTTTCAATTATCCTTGAAAGTCCTGCTATTTTTGAACATTTTCTTGTAAGTCTTCACGGACAGCTTGGAAAGGAGTGCTCAGCTTTTGCCCTTTCGGAAGACGAGAAAGAATTGGAGCTTATCAAGTGCTGCGATCTTGTTATATCCCCGTTTGATTTGACATTTGCGAAAAAAGAAATTTCAAAGAAGCTCTTTGCCGAGCTTGAGGCGGCTGCGCAGGAACAGGAGTTGGTTTCTGAACTTAGTGAGATTTACGGAAGTCTCTTTGGGGTGCTGGAGAAACTGCGTTTTGCCGCGGATTATGAAATCGAGTATAATTCGGATTTTGCAGTCTCGGATATTCTAAAAAACTGCGGCGTACATTTGACCGATCCGGCAGGATTATATGTTGAAAAACTGATAGATTATATGATTGTCATGCACAAACTGCTAAAGAAGGAACTCTTTATCATTGCAAATTGCAGTGGATATTTAGATGAAGAGGATTATGAACATATAGAAAAAGCGGTAGCACATTATGATTTGTGCATTGTATTTGTAGAAAACAGACAGTTGCGTTTGCCAAAAATAAAAAAAGAGTATATAATTGATAAAGATTTATGTGAAATACACTAGTGTTTTACCATATGGATACGAGGGCGTAGTGGCCTGTGCTTGAGAATTGAGGTTTGAGAGTAGTGTAATTTCATATGGTAGTCAAACTATCATCTATTGGTATGTTGAGAAAATCGAGTTTGAGAGTAGTGTAATTTCATATGGTAGTCAAACAGTACCTATGAATAGCGGCGAGTATGACTGGTTTGAGAGTAGTGTAATTTCATATGGTAGTCAAACAGCGTATATAATAAGCTTGCAATTGCAGTTGTTTGAGAGTAGTGTAATTTCATATGGTAGTCAAACCCAACTGAACCAATTGACACCATGATTTTTGTTTGAGAGTAGTGTAATTTCATATGGTAGTCAAACTGTCTAAAGCAGGTAGAGCGGACACTATAAGTTTGAGAGTAGTGTAATTTCATATGGTAGTCAAACCAGGGCGGTCAGACTATTACAACCCTCGAAGTTTGAGAGTAGTGTAATTTCATATGGTAGTCAAACTGATATCATTTTAAACCTGACAACGACGCTGTTTGAGAGTAGTGTAATTTCATATGGTAGTCAAACAATTAGTAGTAAAATCAAATGATTTTATCAGTTTGAGAGTAGTGTAATTTCATATGGTAGTCAAACTGATTTTTATTATGTCGAATCAATAAACCTGTTTGAGAGTAGTGTAATTTCATATGGTAGTCAAACTTCGCTTCTGTAAAAGCTCCTGCGCTTGCTGTTTGAGAGTAGTGTAATTTCATATGGTAGTCAAACTCACCCAAATCAGAAGCGCAATCAAGATTTGTTTGAGAGTAGTGTAATTTCATATGGTAGTCAAACGTAGAAAATGGAAGATAAAACAGACAAAGAGTTTGAGAGTAGTGTAATTTCATATGGTAGTCAAACATGAGATTGAAGAGAGCACTGTAAGCGATTGTTTGAGAGTAGTGTAATTTCATATGGTAGTCAAACTTATAAACGCCATCACGTTTTTTTACGGCGGTTTGAGAGTAGTGTAATCTTACAAGTAATTCTGAACAACTTAAAAAGCAGGTGAGTAGCGGCATCAAATTGATGCCGTTATGTATTTACATAAATGGTAAAGCACCGCAGGTCTTCACACAACCTGAATTTTTGAGATAATAGCTCTAGTTGAAAAACTTTGTCAACTTTGCGCACTTTCTAAACTCGGAGGGGTATCTATCAACGAAATTCAAACTGTAACGAAAAATATTAAACTTCAACAGTGACCCAAGTATCATCCAGGATTGTAAAGCCAGCGGTCAGCAGGTGAATAACTACTGTGCAGACTATGCAATCTCACGTAATGCATACTGCTACTTTATGTGCTTACGCTATCTGCTGTAATTTTTGCTGTTGAATTTTACAGCAAAATAGTGTATGATGAAAGCGATGAAAGGAGCTGATTTATATGCCAAATATTAAACCGATTTCCGACTTGCGAAACTACAGTGAAGTACTGCGAGACGTTTCGGTTGGCGCGCCTGTTTTTCTTACCAAAAATGGCAGAGGCCGCTATGCGATTGTGGATATGCGGGACTTTGAAAAAATGCAGGCAACCATAGCTTTGATGAACGAGCTTGCGCGGGGTAAGAATTCGGGAGAGGAAAAGGGATGGCTTTCGGCCGATGATGTGAAAGCACATTTCAAGATGAGAGCAAATGGGAAATAAACTGCACTATTCACCAGAAGCATTGAAAGATCTTGATGAGATTTGGGATTATATCAGTTTTGATTTATGCAGCGTGGATGCGGCAGCAAAAACGGTTGATAAAATTATTAATAAAGTGAGTAGGTTAGAGGACTTTGCAGAAATTGGCGCATCTTTGTCATCTATCATTGATACAGAAAGTGAATACCGTTTTTTAGTAATCGGCATGTATTTAATCTTTTATCGCATTTCAGGGCAGGACATTTACATTGACCGTATTTTATATGCACGGCGGAATTATATGCGAATCCTATTTCCTGACGAAGAAAACTCAGACATGTGAAATACGTTAGATAGACTGAAACCACTGTACAACTTCAAAGCGGGAGAATGATGTAATAAAAAATACAAAACAGTATTGATGATTTTGATGAAACAGGTTATATTGTTTTAGAGGTCTGAGAGATTGACTATTTTATTTTACACGGAGGAAAAAACATGAAATTTGTAATTCAGCGTGTCACGGAAGCGGCGGTGACTATAGATAATCAGATAAAGGGAAAAATTGACAAAGGGTTTCTGGTGCTAATCGGCGTAGGGAAAGAAGATACCAAAGAAATTGCGGACAAGTACATCAAGAAACTACTGGGGCTTCGAATCTTCGAAGACGAAAACGGCAAGACCAATTTGTCTCTTGCCGATGTAGACGGTCAGCTTTTGCTCATATCCCAGTTCACCCTTTACGCAAACTGCAAAAAGGGCAACCGCCCCAGCTTTGTGGACGCCGGCGCACCGGCGGAAGCCGAAGCCCTTTATGACTACATTGTGGAAGAATGCAGAAAGGTCGTGCCGGTGGTGGAAACCGGAGAATTCGGCGCAGAGATGAAAGTATCCCTGCTCAACGACGGTCCTTTTACTATTATTCTTGACGAGGCGATTTTATAAGAGGTTCATTCGATTCAGGTGCGCCGGACAAACTGTCGTCTTTCTTTACAAGGAAGAAGACGGTGATGAAAAAAGAAAAGATCTGAGGCATATCACCAGATAGTTGTTTTCTGACTGTGGAAAAATGATGATTTATATGTTTTTTAGATAAATTGAAGCTAAGGGCTGCTTTTAATTTGCTGCGAAAATTTTGCGTATTTTAGGTTTTTTTTTATGTGAGACAAAGGGTGATTTTCCATAACGCGAGAATTTATTTCAGGCGTTAGGCAGAATAGCAGAAGAAGTGAATAGAAATGGAGGGAGAAAACATGACATTCAAACAATTATTTTTCCGGCTGTACGATAGAAAAATCACCTCCGGTGAGATGTCTTTCGGACAGACCGGTATCAGAAAAGACCAGTTTACAAAGCTCTGCACAGAAGACGGTTTTGTCTTTTCAAAAGAGGAGCTGACGGATATTTGCCGGAGAATGGGAGCTAGCGAAGAGGAAAGAGAGGCTCTTTTTGAAGCGGCAAGTCGGTTTTGGTAGAATTTTTTCTATCTTTTGGAGAATTTCGAGTAGTTGACTTAGTCCTATTGATTTTTTTGAAAAGTCATAGTACCATCACTTGTAGTTGATGAAGTCTAATAAAGAAACAGAGAGGAACAAGTGATGAAAAAGAAAATATTATCTGTGATTCTTTGCCTGGCAATGATTTGCTCTGCACTGGCTTTAACAGCGTGCGGAAGCGATGAAGGCGAGAAGATTGGTGAAGCAGAAGAAGTTGTAACCTTGAAGGTCGGCATGATTGGTAAGGACATTAAAACTGCTTGCATTATAATTGCAGAGGAGCTGGGATATTTTGACGAAGCCGGTATTGATGTGCAGTTTGAGAAGATTAATTCTCTGCCGGACGGTCTGACTGCTGTCAGCATGGATAAACTGGATATTTTACCGTTTGGTTCAATTCCTAGCTGTTCATTTATTTCTCAGGGTACTGATGTTGTTATCTTTGGCGGAACCATTTCTGAGGGCAGCGAAGGTATCGTAAAGGGTGACGAGAAGTATACAGAGCTTTCTCAGTTTGAAGGAAAGAAATTCGGCTGTTTCAGAATGGAAACTGGTCATATGATTATGAAAGGTCTTCTCAGAGAAGCAGGGGTTAATGCAGAGTTTATCTATTTGGATTCTTCCCAGTCTATCGTTGAAGCGGTGAACAAAGGTGAAGTGGATATTGGTATGGTAAACAGCGGTTACGGTTATGTTGCAGAACAGACCGGCGCACATATTGGTTTCCAGGTGGGTGACTTTGAAAGTGATTTCCCTTGCTGCAGACAGACTACATCAAGAACAGCAATCGAAACCAAGAGAGATGCGCTGG
The DNA here is from genome assembly GCF_009936115.1 of Anaerotruncus sp. 80. Classification (NCBI taxonomy): domain Bacteria; kingdom Bacillati; phylum Bacillota; class Clostridia; order Eubacteriales; family Oscillospiraceae; genus Anaerotruncus; species Anaerotruncus sp. 80. The sequence continues at coordinate 326,253 of NZ_QWES01000001.1, read as the reverse complement.
TAAGGTTTGAAATGGCTGCGCTGAGGGGATACGCCACATTCTTAAACGATAAAGAAACCAGCATTGAAGCATTGGTTAAATATTCCGGACAGGATGCCGCCTATGTAGAGGCGATTATGTACGGCACTGACGCATATAAGAATGCCATGAAGGTATCTCTTGATCCGAACAAGAAAAAAGTAGCTGATTTCTATGAAGTTATGAAAGCTAACGGTGATATCGATGCAAATACTCAGTACGATATCAACGATTACATTGATACGTCCATCTATGAGGACGCGTTGAAATACCTCATTGCCGAGGGTGAAAACAAAGACATCTATGAAACATTACTAGAAGAATTTGAGGCGAATAACTAATTATGATAAGATTTGAACACGTGGATTTTACTTATCCTGGGGGAGACAGTAAAGTGCTCAGCGATCTTTGCCTAGATATAAAAGACGGGGAGTTCCTCTGCGTAATTGGACACTCCGGATGTGGAAAGTCGACCCTGCTGCGTCTTGCAGCAGGGCTGGACCGGCCGCAGACAGGCAAAATTTACATAGATGAAAAAGAACTAGCCGGTCCGTCAGCGGACCGGACTATTGTCTTTCAGCAGTATTCTTTGTTTCCGTGGATGACAGTAAAGAAAAATGTTCTTTTTGCCATGAAAAAAACGGGTCGTTTTTCTAAGGAAGAGATGGAGCAAAGAGCAGTATATTTTCTGGAAAAAGCGGGACTGTCGGATGCAGCAGACAAATACCCTTACCAGCTTTCCGGCGGCATGCGTCAGAGAACAGCCATTGCAAGAGCGCTGGCAATGGATTCACCTTTTCTGCTTTTAGACGAGCCTTTTGGGGCACTGGATACTAAGATCAGAAAAGAGCTGCAGCAGCTTTTGCACCAGCTATGGGAAAATGGGGAGGAAAAAAAGACCGTCATTTTTGTGACCCATGATTTAGAGGAGGCTATGCTTATGGCTAGCCGTATCGTGTTTATCAAAGATGGCAAAGTGGCGCAGGAAAAATACATCGACAGCCAGATCAACAGCTGCTGTTGTGACGAACTGGGACAGGTGGACTGTTTGAGCCTGAAAGCGGAGCTTGCGAGGTGGTACGAATGATAAAGAAAACACGCATGTCTATTGTTATCAGCCATCTGCTGCTTTTTGCGCTCATCGTAACGATATTACTTCCTGCCCAAAAGGCAACGGAAAGTTATGTTTCTTTTTTGTGCGCGGCGGCATTGATGGAGGGATATTATCTTTACAGGCTGGTCCGTTTTCCGAATAAGAGAGACTCGGCGTCGGACATTATTTCCATTTTATGGGCACTGTTTCTGATTTGGGAAATCATGGTGACTAAGTTGAATCTTTGTCATCCCGTATTGATTCCGGCACCAGAAAACGTGTTCCATGCTTTTCGGACGGACTATTTGGAAATGGGAGTAGGAATCCTTTCTTCTATGGAAATTCTTCTGCTCGGTGTGCTGGTAGGACTTGCCTGTGGCACGCTTTTGGGACTGATTTGCGGCTGGCATAAGCGGCTGAAAGAAGTGTTTTACCCAATTGCGAATGTGCTGGCACCGATTCCATCGGTAGTCTTTGCTCCTTATGTCATTGCACTTATGCCCAGCTTTCGCAGTGCCTCTGTGGTGGTTATTATTCTTGGAATTTTTTGGCCAACCTTTTTAAAGACGATTATTTCTGTGGAATCAATCGACAAAAATATTATCGATTCGGCGAGGTCATTGGAACTTAAAAGCTTTTCCATGATTTTCGAAATCCTGTTGCCTTACTCTATTCCGGGTATTGTCAAAGGACTTCGGGTCACCATGACGACAGCAGTGATGATGCTGACCTTTGCTGAGATGATGGGCTCCACTGTAGGAATGGGTTATTACATTGTAAATTATAACACTTACGGAAATTACACAAAGGTTATTGCCGGTATCATGGTGGTGGCTTTTGTGGTAACTTTGCTCTCTGCCTTGGTGACATGGATTCAGAAAAAAGTTATCAGGTGGCAGAGCGTATAAGATTTGAAAAATGGTTAGAAAAAAATCTGGACTTTTTGAAAAAAAGTCCGGATTTTTTTATTATATAACGACCATATAACAAAAAACTAACCGGCGATGTTTATAATAGAGGTATAAATTATAAGAAAAAAGTAAAGGAGCGACCAAAATGGTATTTAATAGTGGACTAAAAAAACTTTTTTGCGCTGCCGCCCTTTTGTTTATGTTTGTAATAGCGGGGACGGTTGTTTTCGCAGATGACAGTATTGAGGGACTCTATGGTTCTTATGATGCTTATGACCCATATGATTCTTATGGCAGTGTGGAATCACCGGGCGTTGTAACACCAGATCCAGAAGAACCGGGTGTAACGCCAGAGCAGCCAGATAAACCAACTGTAACGCCTGATCCAGAAGAACCAGGTGTTACACCAGAGCAGCCGGATGAACCAACTGTAACACCTGATCCAGAAAAACCGGGTGTAACGCCGGAACCGGAGCAGCCGAAGCCAGTGGAGCCGACTCCAGTGCCAACACCGGAGCAGCCTGGACCAAGTGAGCCGGGCACAACACCGGAACTTCCGGATTTAGATGATACAGATGGCGCGGATACGTCTGTAGATATTGATGAAGAAGAGCCGCCTCTTGCAGGTTTACCGGAAGAAGAGCCACCGCTTGCAGATTTGCCGGAAGAAGAGCCGCCTCTTGCGGATACGCCAGATACGCCGGATGAGCCGATGACAGATATTTCCGATGCTGATGTACCCCTTTCTGACATTCCAACGACTGGAGACAACAGCAGCTTAATTTTGTGGGCAGGATTATTACTGTTTGCGACAGGTGGCGCTGCAGTAACAGCAGTAAGCCTGAAAAGAAAAAACAGAGTATAAAAGTCGAAGAACAATCAAAAGTGTGTAATTTAGATATTTAGCGGGTACAGCCGGGGATCTTACAAGAAGAGTAAGACGCCCGGCTGTATTCGTTAAGAGAGAAAGAAACACGAGGAAGAGGGAAAATAATTATCTTGAAAGCCATGTTGCCTTATGATAAAATATATTAGATTGAGGATTAGATTTGAGTTTTGGGATATTTTTTAGGCGCACTTATATGCAGTTTGTATAGAGGAAGAAAGAGTACGCTTTTTTTGCATGCATATTATAATTCAGGGAGGAGAAAAGATGGGCAATAGTTTAGAAGAAAAATGCAGCAGTTGGATGGAGCATGTAACTTTGCTCCTTTTGTTTCTCGCTTTCTTTATTCTGACCCTTTGTCAAACCGGCACTGTTTTAGTGATAGGACTTGTGGGTATCATTTTATGTATGACGGGTATGATGCAGCCTGCAGCGAAGGTAGATTTGTGGATCTTGCTGCCATTGATTTTTTATAATGTGATGAGTGCCTGTTCATCCTATGCGGTTTATGGGAATTTTGTTAAAGGGTTTGCATCGACTCAGTCGATTTTTCCAGTGATGCTTTTGCTGCTTTCATATTTATCCGCAGAAGAAAGAGTTCTTTTAAAACGACTCAGTGTGGTCTGGATGAGCATGATTGCGGCAATGGGAATCCTGCAGTTTGTGGCAGATGCATTGCAGGGGGACGCCGGCAGACTTGGTGGAGTCTTTGGGAATCCCAATGCGCTTGGGACATTTCTCGTCATAGGCTGGTTTGCGGCTATCAGTTGTAAAGAGGACAAAAAAACTGATGAGGGGGGGTGGAACCGTGTCTTTTCTTACGCGGAACCGCTTCTGCTGATTGCCCTTGCGCTGACCCTTTCAATGGGATCTTTTCTGTCTATGGCAATCGGACTTTTGGTTATGATAATCTTGCGGAGATACACCATGAATGAGATTGCCTCGCTTTTTGCCAGAGTTGGATTCGGTGTGGGAACAGGACTGCTTCTTTATATCGCAGGGGACAAAACCAACGCGCCGTGGGTCTGTGCGGTCATGTTTATTTATTGTCTCATCGCCATAGTGATGTGGAGCCGATTAGAGCGGTTTTTAAATGAAAGTCCATTGACTTCGTTTTTTATGGTAGGCGTCGGCACATTGGGTGCACTGGGTGCAATTCTGTTAAGACCTAACGCTACTGCAACTTTTGCAGAACGGATTGGTATGATGCGAAATGGTTTAGGATATTTTTTTGTAAATCCTATCCTGGGTGTGGGACCGCAGCAGTGGCGGATTCTTAATCTGCAGGACAGCGATAAGTACTTTAACACCTGGCATATCCACAATATTTTTATTCATGTGGGCGTAGAGCTGGGGTTAGTGGCGCTGGCAATGCTGCTGATTATTGTACTGCGGCACTACAAGAAAAAAGAGAGTGCAGCACAGAGGAGCGGTTTCACAGCAGCGCTGGTGCACAGCTTTATGGATACGACATTCCTTTATGTGGCGGCGGTGCCGTTTGTTATGTTGACAACAGAGGATGATGAAGCGAAAAAGCAGGTAATCAGTGAAAAGGTAACAAGACTAATTTTTGGCAGTTTTGCGCTGTATTTTGCATATAATGTATATTGCTGTGTGGTATAGGGACTTAGAAGGAGCTCGATTTTCATGGGAAAAAAGAACATACAAATGAAAAATAAAAAGCGTTATACTGGCGAAAAGATGCTGCTTTTGGGATTTTGTGTCATGGCTTGTTTTGTATTGCTGATGGCGTATCGCTTCATGTCCAGCATTCCTGATACGGTAGGACGGGAACTTTCTGCAGCAGAAGAGCAGGAAGTAATTGAAAGAAACAGTTCAATGATTGATTATATCTGGCTGACTGCCAATGCGGATTTTCCGAGAGGTGAGAAAATACAAAAAATTACAATTCATCATATGGCGGGTAATTTTACACTGGAACAGGTAGGAAAAGATTTTTCGACTAGTGACCGAAAGGCCTCTTCTAACTATGCCATAGACAGCACCGGCAGAGTGGCGCTTTATGTAGAGGAAGGCAACCGTCCATGGAGCTCCAGCAGCAAGGAAAATGATGATATGGCAGTTACTATTGAAGTCGCCAATGATGAAATCGGCGGCAGCTGGCATGTCAGCGATGCCGCTTATGAGAAACTTATTGCATTGTGTGCAGATATCTGCAGGCGTAATGGGATACAAAAGCTGGTGTATACTGGTGATGCTGCAGGGAACCTGACTTTGCACAAAATGTTTTCAAAAAAGACAGAGTGCCCGGGCGCATATCTGGAAAGCAAAATGGTCGACATTTCTGATGCGGTGAATCAAAAATTAAGCACATCAGATTCAAAATAGCTCTGGAAAATGGAAGCAATTCTTTTTTAGAGCAGTAATAAAATAATAATGAAAGAAGAGGAAGTGATAAAAAGATGCTTTTTAAAAGCAGTGTAAAAAAATTCTTTTGTTCTGCCGCCCTTCTATTTATGTTTATTTTAGCAGGGACGGTAGTGTTTGCAAACGAGAGTTTTGCAGACGTAAGTGGACCATATTCGCCGTATAATGAAGGCGGCAGTGATGTGAAAACATATGTTGTCACCTATGAAGACGGCGTGGAAGATGATGAAGTTTTTGAAACACAGGTATATCCGAACCTGAGTTTGGGAGAAGATACACCTAAATTTGACGGAACTCCGGTTCGCGACGGTTATACTTTTGTCGGATGGGACAAAGAAATCAGCGAAACTGTAACAGGGGATGTCACTTATGTAGCAGTCTGGGAACCTGTGAAGACAGTAAAACCGAGACCGCCGGTGATTACTTATACTGTAATTTATACCGATGGTGTAGACGGGGAAGATGTTTTTACAGATCAGATTAACTCAAATCTTTATTATGGGGAAACAACCCCGGAATTTAAAGATGGTATTCCAGAAAGGGAGGGATATGTCTTTGCCGGCTGGGATATTACAATCAGTGATACTGTGACGGGAAATGTGGTTTATACTGCAACATGGATTCCGAAGGAGCCAGTTGATATCGAGGACGAGGAACCACCGCTTTCTGAATATCCGCAGATACCAGATGAGGAACCACCGCTTGCTGATGTACCGGAAATGGAGCCGCCTTTAGCGGATGTGCCAGAGCTGGATCATTCTTCGGCAGGTGCTGTACCGCAGACTGGTGATGTACCACAGACTGGTGATGGCAGTGGACTGCCTCTTTGGATTGCAGGACTTCTGCTCGCAGGAAGCGGGCTGGCAGCAATGTCGGTCTGTCAAAGACGCAAGGGCAGAGAATAGCTGTAAGAGGGTGAAGAGATGTGCATAAAATGGAGAGAAATGTCGAGACTGTAAAGACGTGAACGGCGTAAAACAGAAAGAATACTGGGACGTATCGTTATTACAGTGTGAGAGACTGCAGTTTGGTTTAAACCGGGCTGCAGTCTCGTTTTAATTAGATTGTTTTGTGGTAAAGCAAAAAATAGAGAGTGTTGTTGGAAATATAACAGGAATCTAACCCGGAGAAATTTGCAGACGATCTGCAGCAGTCAGCAGCAACCCATACAGTATTTCTAACTACGGTAAACGCATGAAAAATATTATTAGCCATCTATACTGACAAAATGAGAGCAGCATGCAGGATTTTGTCAGCAAATCGTGAAGAACCCCATCTTAATACGCCCGAAATCCTGACAGAGCTGACAAAATCAAAAATAATTGTCAGCTCTGTCAGGATTTTTGATAGAAACACAGACAAAACTGACAAAAATCTAAAAAACTGTCAGCTTTGTCTGTCCCAGAAAATCACTAAACGTTTTTCGTGTATTTGCCGTGTATTTCTAACAAAAAACACTGTACAAACCTGCGTTAAAATGCTATAGTAAACATGGATGGCATTCATGAACCGAAGCGATACCAATTTTTATCTAAAACAGGAAATGTCTTTGGACTGTATCCGCTTTGACGGAACGACACTGGAGGCAGAAGAGCTTAGCGCATATCTACTCCCCGAGAAAATCAGGAGGTGATAGGTATGAGAGCAGGTTTTATAGGAGCCGGAAAGGTCGGCTTCTCACTGGGAAAGTATCTGGCGGAGGGTGGTATATCCCTTAGCGGCTATTACAGCAGAAGCCCCGCGTCCGCCAAAGACGCAGCAGCCTTTACAGGCAGCAGATACTACGAAACTTTAGCAGATATTGTGAACGACAGTGATACCCTTTTCATTACAGTGCCCGACGGCTGTATCAGTGAGATTTGGGATGACATGCGCAGTTTGCCTATTGAAGATAAGAATATTTGTCATTGCAGCGGTTCGATTCCATCGACCGTTTTTTTTAATGCGGAGGATAGGGGGGCCTTCAGGTATTCCATTCATCCTCTTTATGCAATCAGCAGCAAGTACGAATCCTACAAAGAACTTCCAAAAGCATATTTTGCTATTGAAGGGAGCCCGGCGAGGCTTGACGAGATGAGGCAGTGCTTTGAAGCTCTTGGAAACAAGGTGGGAATCATCAGTCCAGAGGTGAAAACCCTTTATCATGCAGCGGCAGTCATGGTCAGCAATCAGATGATTGCTCTTGCCGATATAGGAGCGCAACTTTTACAGCAGTGCGGCTTTGAACAGGAAGACGCAGAGAAGGCGTTGGCGCCTTTGATACTGGGCAATGCGCAGGCGGTGACCTCATTCGGGGCGGAAAAAGCCCTGACAGGACCTTGCGAGCGAGGAGATGACAAAACTGTGGCGGCGCATATAAAGGCACTTGAGGCGGCAGAATCTTTAGGCGAGGAGATTTTGCGGGCCTATAGAACGCTGTCAGTAAGACTTGTTAAGATTGCAGGACGAAAAAATCCGAGTAGAGATTACAGGAAATTGAAAAAGGAGTTAGAACAATGAAAAACACGGTGGCAACATTAAAGCAGCAGAAACTGGACGGAGATAAAATCACTATGCTGACAGCATACGATTATTCTACCGCAAAACTGATGGATGAGGTCGGTGTAAATACTATTTTGGTAGGAGATTCCCTGGGCATGACTATGCTGGGATATGAGGACACACTGTCTGTAACCATGGAGGATATGATACACCACACTGCGGCGGTTGCAAGAGGAACTAAGAACGCACTGGTAGTTGGGGACATGCCTTTTATGAGTTACCAGACTTCCGTCTATGATGCAGTGGTTAATGCCGGCAGACTGATGAAAGAAGGCAGATGTCAGGCTGTAAAGCTGGAAGGCGGCGCAGCGGTTTGCCCGCAGATTAAGGCTATTGTAGAGGCATCTATTCCAGTGGTTGCCCATATCGGTTTGACCCCGCAGTCTGTCAATGCTTTTGGCGGATTTAAGGTGCAGGGAAAGAGCGAAGAGGCAGCAAAGAAGCTGATTGAAGAGGCGAAGGCTGTTGAAGAAGCAGGCGCTTTTGCAGTAGTGCTGGAATGCGTTCCGGGTAAGCTGGCAAAGATTATCAGTGAGACTATTTCTATTCCGACCATCGGTATTGGCGCAGGAAATGGCTGTGACGGACAGGTTCTTGTATATCAGGATATGCTGGCAATTTTCTCCGACTTTAAGCCAAAGTTTGTAAAGCGTTTTGCTGATGTTGGCGCAGCTATGAGGGAAGGCATTGCAGGCTATATCGAAGAAGTCAAGGCAGGTACGTTCCCGGCGGAAGAACATACTTTTAAAATTTCTGATGATGTAATAAATAAATTGTACTAAAAAATAGGGAGCAAAGAGAATGAAAATCGTAAAAACCATAGAAGAAGTCAGAACGGCCGTCAAGGCTTGGAAAGCAGAGGGGCTTACCGTAGGACTGGTGCCTACCATGGGCTTTCTCCATGAAGGGCACGAAAGTTTAATTCTTCGTGCGGCAGCAGAAAACGATAGAGTTGTTGTCAGCGATTTTGTCAATCCGACTCAGTTCGGACCAGGCGAAGATTTGGAAAGCTATCCGAGAGATTTGAATAGAGACGCAGCCTTGTGCGAAAAGGCTGGGGCAGCCCTTTTGTTCAATCCGGAACCTTCCGAAATGTATGCGGACGATGCCTGCACCTTTGTGGACATGCGCGCCCTCACAGGAGAGCTTTGCGGAAAGTCCAGACCGATTCATTTCAGCGGTGTGTGCACGGTGGTTTCTAAACTGTTTAACATCGTGACGCCGGACAGAGCATACTTCGGACAGAAGGATGCGCAGCAGCTTTCCGTTATTCGTCGCATGGTGCGCGATTTGAACTTTGGCATTGAAATTGTCGGCTGCCCGATTATTCGTGAAGCGGACGGTCTTGCAAAGAGTTCCAGAAATACTTATCTGAACGCGGAAGAACGCAAGGCGGCACTGGTGCTTTCACGGGCGGTAAAGCTGGGAAGCGAAATGGCAGAGAGCGGTGAGAAATCTGCTGACGCTATCGTTTCCGCCATGAAAAAGGTCATCGAGGCAGAACCTATGGCAAAGATTGACTATGTACAGGCTGTAGACGCAGTTTCTGTGGAACCGATTACTGAGATGAAGCCGCCGGTGCTGGTAGCTATGGCAGTCTATATCGGAAAGACCAGACTCATCGACAACTTTATTTACGAAGGCTAAGGGGGAAAATCATGTACATCGAGATGTTAAAAGGAAAAATTCATCGTGCAACAGTAACGCAGGCAGAACTTGACTATGTGGGCAGCATTACTGTGGATGTAGAGCTTCTTAAAGCTTCCGGCATTTTGGAATACGAAAAAGTGCAGATTGTGGACATCAACAACGGGGCGCGTTTTGAGACTTATACCATTGCAGGGGAAGCAGGAAGCGGTATTATCTGTCTTAATGGCGCAGCAGCTCGCTGCGTGCAGAAAGGAGATAAGGTCATCATCATGGCGTATGCTCAGATGACGCCGGAAGAGGCATCGGAAAATCCGCCGAGCGTAATCTTCGTGGACGATGAGAATAAAATCAGTCGTGTCAGCCGCTATGAAAAACATGGCAGGCTGGAAGATATGGAATAAGGTTGTAGCCGCAGCTCTTTGCGAGGGAAGATTCTTGCAGAGGGCTGTTTTATTGTCTGAGGATAACAATGTTTGCGGGCGCGCATCTGAAGCTTTCCTTATTACGGTAAGCTAATAGAGGGTAAAGCGGCAACCTGCGAAGAAGATGGAATTCTTGCACACTACACTTGCAGCGCTTGTCATGTGAATTTTGATGAAGGCTACAAAGAAATGAACGGCGTAGTAATTGAAAAGCTGGGACATAAGGCAGTAGCTGATGAAGCTGTGGAAGCAACCTGTGCTGCAACTGGATTAACTGAAGGCAGTCACTGTGAGGTTTGCGGTCTTGTATTAAAAGCGCAGAAGATAGTTCCGAAAACTGAAGCGCATACACCGGTTGATATAGAAGAAACAGCTGCAACTTGTGTAAAGGATGGAAAGACAGCTGGGAGTAAGTGCAGTGTGTGTGATAAAGTTTTGATTGAGTCCGAGGTTGTGCCGGCGACAGGTAAGCACATTTATGAAAATGGAATATGCAGGGAGCAAAGATTAAGCTGACTTCCAAGCTGACGAAGCTGAACGGAAAGAAGGCAATTAAGGTGACGTGGACTGTTCCAAAGAACATCGAGGACATTGGTTTGGACGGATATGAAGTATATAAATCCACCAAGAGATACTCTGGATTTGGAAAGACTCCATATTTCAAGACAACAACAAAGAAAAACTATATCAATAACAAGGAACTGAAGAAAGGCAGAACTTACTACTACAAGGTAAGGGGCTATAAAGTGGTTGGAGATCAGAAGATTTACACCCCTTGGTCAACAAAAGCCTGGAGAAGGATTTAATTGATGTAGAGTTTATATGCAAAAAGACGACCTTTATAGGTTGTCTTTTTGCGCATTATAGTGAGAAAGGAAGACATTTATGCAGAATTTTGACGTTTTGCAAGGTCTGTTTTGGAGTGTTACATATATACTAATAATTGTATATAACGTAAAAAATCGGAATACGAATATACCGCCAATCGCAATATTTATAAATTTTGCTTGGGAGATAAACGCTTTGCTCCAAGATATTACAGTTGAAGGAACGGCTAGTTTTATACACATTGCATGGTGTGGGCTAGATGCTGCAATTGTGGGGTCCTACCTACTATTATGTAAGCCTGTATACTTTAAGAAGATTTTTCTAATGCCAATTTTTCTCTTGGGACTATTGTCATTTATGGTGGCGTTTAGACATTCAAATGGAATGTTGATAACTTCTTTTTTTATTGATTTTACTATGGAAATGGAGTATCTATTATATAGTTTCAGCAGCCGCAGCAAACAAATGAAAGTAGATATAACTGCACTATCTATAGGGAGTATCATTTGTTTGTAAATTTGATTGGGGTAATGATTCTGATGATTAATTATATATATCTTAGACGAATTTTACATCTCAAATGCTGTAAAAAACAACAATAAACGAATCTGTTTTTTCTATAATAGAATAGTCGCCAGGGAAGAATGTGTCCTTATTCGATTTCGGTGTTGGGGAAAATTAAATTATCAAAACTAATTATAAAATCCATGAAATCAAATACATTTTTTTCGGTGTATCATATCAAAGGGCTATTTTAAAGCTTAGGGATAACAGGTTCCGGCTCAAAAAAACTTGATTTTTGAGCCGGGCTGGGGTACAATATATATTAGATTTCATGAAGAAATTGCGTGCAGACTTTGAAAAGTTCTGATAAACATTGCATCATAAATTACATATTAGAAAGATTGCGCCACGAAGGCAGATAGGGTTTCGCAGAAACCCAGCTTTGTTCGTGGCGTTTTTGTTTTGTCGAGAGAGGATGAACATGGAATATAGAAATTTAGAAGAGTTTTTTAAAGAAAATCGAAAGGTAGCTTTGGCTTTTTCAGGCGGAGTGGATTCTGCGTATTTACTTTGTGCGGCGCAAAGATGGGAAGCGGATGTGACTGCCTATTTTGCAAAGAGTCAATTTCAGCCGCAGTTTGAGCTTTCGGATGCAAAGAGGTTGGCTGCAGAGCTTTCTGCAAAGCTGCGCATTTTGGAGTGCGATATTCTGGAGGACGAAACCGTTGCAGCAAATCCGGAAAACAGATGTTATTACTGTAAAAAGCACATTTTCGGTAGGCTGCTTGAGGCGGCAAAAGCAGACGGATACGATGTTATCATTGACGGCACTAATGCTTCTGATGATGCCGGGGACAGACCGGGCATGCGGGCGCTTTCCGAAATGAAAGTTCTGTCACCGCTGAGGCTTTGCGGAATGACAAAAAAAGAGGTTAGAGATCGCTCGAAAGCGGCTGGGCTTTTTACCTGGGATAAGCCATCTTATGCCTGCCTTGCGACGAGAGTGCCTACAGGCGAAAAGATCACCGAAGAAAAGCTGTGCCGGATAGAAGGCGCAGAGGCTGCACTGATGAAACTGGGATTTTCTGATTTTCGGATCCGAATGTTCCATGACAGCGCCAGAGTACAACTGCCAGATGCACAAATGGATCAATTTGTAGCTGTGAGGGAGTCCGTAACCGAAGCGTTAAAACCATATTTCAATATAATACTGCTGGATATGCAGCCACGATAAAGGAAAACAGAAAGGAATAACTATGGAACAGCACGAAGTAAGGCAGCTGCTGCAGAAAGTAGCTGCAGGACAGATAGATGTAGAACAAGCTTTGTTAGGACTGAAAATGGCGCCTTTTGAGGAAATTGATATCGCATCGCTGGATCATCACAGAGGGATCCGCCAGGGTGCATCGGAGATTATTTATGGGGCGGGAAAAAGTCCTGAGCAGATTGATAAAATCGCTCATAGTCTTTGGAACAGCGGGCAGAAGACTATCCTCATTACGCGTATGAGTCAAGAAGCTGCAGAATATTTTCAAAGGGATATTCCTTTTACGTATTTTGCGGAAGCAAGAGTTGGACTTGTCGGTCAAAAAATTGCGCCAAAGCACGAAGGCTATATTCTGGTTGCCACAGGGGGCACTAGCGATATTCCAGTTGCAGAGGAAGCTGCGCTGACTGCCGAAATCATGGGTAATCGTGTAGAGCGGCTTTACGATGTAGGGGTTGCGGGTATTCACCGTCTTCTCGCCCATGTAGAAAAAATTATGGGCGCCAGGGTGATTATCGCTATTGCAGGGATGGAAGGAGCCCTTGCTTCTGTCATCGGAGGTCTTGCAGACTGTCCGGTGATTGCGGTACCTACCAGCGTAGGTTATGGCACAGCCCTTGGCGGTGTGACAGCACTTTTGTCCATGCTGAACTCCTGCGCCAGCGGAGTCAGTGTTGTCAATATCGACAATGGCTTTGGCGCTGGATATCAGGCAAATTTGATCAATAATATGGAGAGTGGAAAATAAATGAAGACTTTGTATATAGAGTGTAATATGGGCGCTGCAGGGGATATGCTGATGGCGGCGCTTTTGGAATTGATAGAAGATAAAGAGCAAGTTTTAAAGCAGCTGAACAGCCTTCTGCCGGAGAAGGTGACAGTTGCCTTGGAGCCGTCCGAAAAGTGTGGTGTGACGGGAAGTCATATACGGGTTACTGTTGACGGTATAGAGGAAGGTGTTTGCCACCATGGACATCACGATCATGAACATGTTCACGCTGAACACCACCATCATCACAGCGGGATTGCGGAGATTTACAAACTGATAGAGGCTATGGAGGTTGCTGAAAAAGTAAAGACTGATGCAAAAGCGGTCTATAAACTGATTGCAAGTGCCGAATCGAAGGTGCATGGAAAGACCATGGAGGAAATTCATTTCCACGAGGTGGGAACGCTGGACGCAGTAGCAGATGTAGTTGGAAACTGTCTGCTCATGGAAAAAATCGGAGCACAGCGCATTGTGGTATCGCCGATTCATGTCGGATCCGGCAGCGTAAAATGCGCCCATGGCATACTGCCTGTACCAGCGCCTGCAACAGCGCTGCTTCTTGAGGGACTTCCGATTTACGGCGGAGAAATCAAAGGGGAACTGTGCACGCCGACAGGCGCAGCTCTTTTGAAATATTTTGGAACATCTTTTGAAACTATGCCTGCCATGACCGTAGAAAAAATAGGCTATGGTATGGGCACAAAGGACTTTGAGCAAAGACCAAACTGCGTCAGAGTGCTTTTGGGAGATGATGGTATTGCGGAAGCTGCAGCCAATGAAGTAGTAGAGCTTGCAGCAAACCTTGATGATATGACAGGGGAAGAACTGAGCTTTGCTATGGAAACCCTCTTAAAAGAGGGCGCATTAGATGTGTATTTTGAGCAGATTATCATGAAAAAGTCCCGTCCGGCGGTAAAACTGGTCTGCATGTGTAGACCGGAAGAAAAAGAAAAGTTTGCAGAGCTGATTTTAAAACACACTACCACCATCGGGGTGCGCGCATATGGGCTGGAGCGCTTTACTCTCAAGCGAAGAGTAGAGACAAGACAGACGCCTTGGGGCAAAGTTGATGTGAAGGTTTGCAGCGGCTATGGAGTTACCAGAGAAAAGCCGGAGTTCGCACAGGTAGCGGAAATAGCGGAAGCGCAGGGTCTTTCTATCAGGGATATCAAAGAGAAAATCTAATGAGAAAAATATGTAAAAAATTAATGCAGCTTTTTATCATATTAGTGCTTCTATCTGTGGCGATCTTTGTGATTGCTCGTCTTTGTCCAGGTGATCCGCTTAAAGCCTACTACGGCGACGGGATAGAGCGTATGAGCACCATGCAGCAGGAAGCTGCCAGAGAGCGTCTGGGGCTCAATGATTCCATACTGACTCAGTATTTGCGGTGGGCTGAAAATTTTTTGGATGGCGATTTAGGGCTTTCTTATAAGTACAAACAGCCTGTGCAGGCAGTGATTGGAAATGTGTGGACAAACACCCTGATTCTTGGCGGCGTGTCTTACGGGCTAACCTTTGGATTTGCAATCTTATTGGGCATGTTCTGCGCACGCAGAGAGGGAAGTCTTTCCGACCGGCTCATCTGCAAAATTGGTGTCATTTCAGCCAATGTACCGTCCTTTTTTCTGGCGCTGGTATTGATTCTGCTCTTTGCGGTAACCTTGAAAATTCTGCCAGCAGGAGGCGCTTACTCCCTTGGAAACAGAGAAAATTTGACAGATCGCTTTTTACATCTGATTCTGCCGGTGACAGTTATGGTTTTAGAACATCTGTGGTATTATGCCTATATGGTGAGAAACAAGCTGCTCGCGGAAACCCGCAAGGACTACGTGCTCCTTTGCAAAGCCGAAGGCATTGATGCAAAGACTATTATGAGAAAACATTGCTTACGCAATATTATGCCATCTATGTTTGTCATCATGGCGATTTCCCTGCCTCATATTCTTGGGGGCACTTATGTGGTAGAAATGATTTTCGGATATCCGGGGCTTGGCATGCTCGGTTTTGAAGCTGCTATGTATCAGGATTATAATATGCTGATGGCGCTGACACTTCTGACTGGCGCTATCGTGGTCGTATTTAATATACTGGCGCAAATTCTGAGCGAATGGCTTGATCCGCGCATGGAGTACGAGAAAACATTTCGGGAGGTGAGGGCATGAGTCTTATGAAAAAACTGCCAAAGGCAGCTTTCTGCACGCTTCTTGGGATTATTATCTGCTGCGGGTTGGCAGGCGTGCTATCGCCTTATTCCCCTGAAATGATGGACAGCAGTGCCGCAAGCGTAGCGCCGTGTATAGCCCATCCCTTTGGAACAGACCCCATGGGTAGAGACTTACTGACTCTGATTTTATACGGAGGACGAGCTTCTCTCCTAATCGGACTGATCAGTGGGTTGATTTCCACAGCTATTGCGGTGGTTTACGGGACAGTTAGCGGGCTGGCAGGTGAATGGATTAGTGATTTGCTCATGCGGTTTTCAGAACTTATCATGAGTCTGCCGCAGATTTTACTGATTCTTTTTCTGCAGGCTCTTTGGGGAAAAACCACAGTGCTTTCCCTGGCTGTTATCATCGGACTGACCGGCTGGATGCAAATCGCAAAGGTAGTTCGCAGCGAGGTCAGACAAATCCGGGGAAGTGATTATGTGCTGGCGGTCAAAACCATGGAGGGTGGATTCTGGTATATTTTATGGAGACATTTTTTACCTAATTTTATTTCTTCCATCATGTTCATGGTAGTGACCAATATCGGGCAGGCGATGATTACAGAGTCCACATTGAGCTTTCTGGGACTGGGGCTGCCGCTTACCATGGTGTCATGGGGAAGTCTTTTGTCCATGTCGCAGGAGGCGATGCTTTCCGGGAACTGGTGGATGGTGCTTCTGCCTGGCACGGTGCTCATTGTGACGCTAGTTTGTGTAACTGCGATTGGAGAATCAGTGAGAAAACAAAACAACAAACTTCACAGTAACTTATAGAAGAGGAAAATGAAGATGAAAAGAAAAATATTGACAACGATATTATGTATGATATTGGTAATTATAGTGGGAGTGGCGCTGGCAGGCTGCGGAGATAGCAGTGAAAATGGCAGCACCGCGTCTGCAATGGCGGCTGGTGAAAACACGCTGGTATATGGTAGTCAGGATTATACAGCCATCAATCCGGCACTTTATGAGCATGGCGAGATCAACCTGCTGCTGTTTGCTGGGTTAACTGCGCATGATGCGGAGAATAATGTAGTGCCTGGGCTGGCAAAGACGTGGGAGTTTGATGAGAAAACTCTTACCTATACGTTTCAACTTCGAGAAGGTCTGACCTTTCACGATGGACAGCCGCTGACTTCTGCTGATGTAAAATTTACACTAGATCTGATTCTGGATGAGAATAATCAGTCGGAAATTATTTCCAATTATACAGATATTCAGGAGATAAACTGTCCTGATGATTTGACCGTAGAAATAAAACTGAAACAGATCAATGTGGCATTTCCTGATTACATGACTATCGGCATTCTGCCGAAGCACCTTTTGGAAGAGAGGGATCCGGCAACTGACAGTTTCAATCAGAATCCGGTCGGCGCAGGTCCTTATAAACTGGTTTCTTGGGATCAAGGACAGTCTATTACCATGGAACGGTTTGATCAGTATTACGGTGGAACACCAAAAATTGAACGGGTGATTTTCAAAATTGTTCCAGAGATTGACGCAAGAGCCATGCAGCTTCGCTCTGGAGAAATCGATATGGCAATGATTACGGCGAAGACTTCCGCCAGTGTAGCAAAGGAGAGCGGATATCGGATATATCAGATGAAAACCGCAGACTACAGAGCCATTGCATATAATTTTGCTAAGCCTGTATTTTCGGAAAATCCGGAACTTGCCGGCATTCTCAGTTATGCCATCGACAGAGACGCGATTGTTAAAAGCGTTCTTCTTGGCGAGGGGGAAGCGGCTTATTCACCGCTGCAAAAGGGCGCTTACAATAATGAAGAGATGGAGCGTTTCGACTATAATCCAAAGAAAGCAGAAACGCTTTTACAAGAAGCCGGCTGGACAAAAGGAGAAAGCGGCTATTATGAGAAAGATGGAGAAGAACTGGGATTTGTCATTTCAGCCATGGCGGATGATTCAGTGCGAGTTGATATGGCGAAAATGTGTGCAGCACAGCTTCGGTCAATCGGAATTAATGCAACAGCTGAGGCGAAAGCTTCTTTAGACTGGGCAAATCAGGACTGCTGTATCATCGGCTGGGGAAGTCCTTTTGATCCGGATGACCACACCTATAAAATCTTCTCTACCGGTGCTGGCGATAATTACACCGCTTATGGAAATACGGCAGTTGACAGGATTCTTGAAAAAGCAAGACATACAGAAGATGACAGCGCAAGAAAAGAGCTTTATATGGAATTTCAGGAGGAACTGACAAAGGCTATGCCGTACAGCTTCATCGCTTACGTGGATGCCTCCTATGCAGTACGTGAGAATGTAAAGGGAATCACAGAAAATACAGTGCTGGGTCATCACGGCGTAGGTGTGTTCTGGAATATAGCGGAGTGGGAAATTCAGTAAAACTATGGACAGTATTTTAAAAATAGAGAACTTCAAATTGTCCTTTCACGGTGCAGGCGGGAAAGTGGAGGCGGTAAAGGGGATTGATTTTGAAATTTTTCCCGGAGAAAAGGTGGCTCTGGTTGGTGAGTCGGGCTGCGGCAAAACGGCAACCTGTCGTGCAGTTATGATGCTGCATAGCCGTCATGCAGAAGTGGACAGCGGACATATTTATCTTTGCGGGCGAGATGTGACGCATATGACTGAGGCGGAATTGACAGATGTGCGCGGTCGCAGCGCCGCTATGGTCTTTCAAGACCCCATGTCTTCTCTGGATCCGGTGTTTTCCGTGGGCAGTCAGATTATGGAGCCGATTTTACGTCACGAGAAAATCAGCAAAAGCAAAGCGAAAGCGAGGGCGATTTCCCTGCTGAGGCGGGTGGGAATTGAGGATGCAGAAGTGCGTTTTCATCAGTATCCCCATCATTTTTCCGGCGGGATGCGTCAGCGAGTTGCTATTGCCATTGCCCTTGCTTGTAATCCGAAGCTGCTCATCTGTGATGAGCCGACGACGGCGCTGGATATAGATACCCAGGGGCAGATCATCAAGCTGCTGCGAGAAGTTAGCAGTGAGGCAGGCTGCAGCATACTTTTTGTGACCCATGATTTGGGACTGGCAAAGGAGATGGCGGATCGAATTATCGTCATGAAGGACGGTGTTATTGTGGAGAACTCTAAGACTGGGGCGATTTTTGAAAATCCGCAGCATGGGTATACGAAGCAGCTTCTGCACTATGCGCAGTATGGAAAGAGCGGCAGTCACTTTCATGGAAGAGTTAGAGAAGAAGCGTCTTTTGCGGCGGTGGATTCAGAGCCGCTAGTGAAAATTTGCGGACTTTCTCAATATTTTTCCCTTGGAAAAAAACGTGTACACAAGGTCTTTGAAGATTTTTCTCTTACCATTGAAAAAGGGGAAATCGTCGGCATTGTAGGACCTTCCGGCTGCGGAAAATCGACTCTTGCAAGATGTCTTGCGGGGATTCAAAAGCCGTCAGCCGGTACGATTACTTTTGCGCCGGATTGTAAAAAACAAATGATTTTTCAAGATAGTGCGTCGGCTTTTAATCCGCGTATGAGTCTTTTTCAGATTATTGCAGAGCCGCTGCAGATTTCCAGCAGAAAAAAGGAAGGGAAAGCGCTGGGCAGGGCGGAAGTGAAAGAGCAGGTAAAGGAGATGATGGAACTGGTTGGACTTTCTCCGGAACTTGCAGAAAGGCATCCCTACCATGTTTCCGGTGGACAGAGGCAGCGTGCGGCTATCGCAAGGGCACTGATTACAGATCCGGATTTTCTCATCGCAGACGAACCTATTACCTCTCTTGACGTTTCTCTGCAGGCACAGATTATTCATCTGCTCAAAGAGTTGTGCGAAAAGCGAAATCTGACGATGCTGATTATCGCCCACGATCTTCCTATGGTGGAACATATCAGCGATAGGATTGTAGCCCTATAAAAGATAAAAAATATTATAAAGGTACTATTGGTTTTTATTAACAGGGTAGGCTTTGACTTTTTCATCAAAAAAAGTACAATATAACGTAAAGTAATTTTTGAAAAGGAGATTTATTACAATTGAAAAAAATTCTTTGGATACTTTATTCTACAAGTGTTATCGTTACTATTTCAATTATGTATAAAATTTTTAATCAATTATTCTTATCATTTTTACTGTTTATCTGCGCAATCATTTTAGCTTATTTTATAGAAAAAATTCAAAAAAATAAAGTAATTAACCAAAAGGGCGCTATAAACTTTTTATGGGCTTGACCTTTGTTGGAGTCTAAAATTAATGGGGGTTTTTAGAAAAAAAGCAGGTATAGAATCAAGCTGAATCATATAGGCTTGACTCTATACCTTTTCTTTTGCGGAATCATTTTAATATAGATTTAACAAATGAGCATAGAATTTAACTGTTAAGTTGGAATTCAAAGAATACAGAATTCTTCTTCTGAATTTGTCAAAATTCTTGTATCCATTAGCATTTCTTTTAAGTAGTTTAATTCTGGAATTTACGGATTCTATCGGACCGTTTGATATGCGCCTGCCATCGTATGTGTCAAAACTGTTTATGATTTCCTGACGCCATTTTTTAATACTTCTGCCGATTGTATTAAATTCAGGAATATTGAATGTATACAAATCTTCCAGGAGACAATCCAGCTTTTATGGAGCATTTTCAGAAGTTGCATACTGATATTTTGTATGGAGAAAAGATACATTGCGATAAACCGTAATGGTTTTCCAGGGAGGAATATCGACGTAATCTTTGTTCAGAAGCCAATGAAATTTCTTAAGAAGGTAATAATATTTGTCAGAAGAGGTAGGGTATGCTTTCATCACACGAATACGCACCTGATTGAAAGCACGAGTTACAAGATTCACCACATGGAAACTGTCTGCACAAAGTTTAGCATTTAGAGAGTAGATAGAGCATATATCTCTATCCCACATGTCCATCGATATATAGCGCACCTTCATACGAGTGTAGCGGTCAATATGAGAGAAATGTTCTGCCAGATGAAATTTTTTCTGTCCGACAGCAGGTTGTAAGTTTGTCGAGTCATAAAACCTACCAAGACACAGGCATATACTTTTTGTTGATCTTTCACGGCGTAGATTTCATCAATACAAAAAATTTGAGAAAAAGGGCTTCTCTTGATTCCAACGTGAGTATCGAAGATATGAAGCGCCATCGTAGTAGAAATCCCTGCGATTTTTGCAGTCATGTCAAAGGTAACTCTTGGTTTTTCTAAAGCTTTCATCACTCTAAGAGTGACAAGGTTTGAAAGTCTTCTTCCGGGAGCGACAAAGGGATTTGTTTCCGAAAATCCTTTTTCGCAATTAGAGCAGACATGCCTTCTTTTGTTGTATATTAAAGTGGTGTGCTTTTCCTTTAGGATAGGATGTTCGATTGTGCGTAGCTTGTAATCATGAATTCTGGAAGTAGAACTTTTGCAAGTTGGACATGAAACTTCCTTGCAGCGAAGTGTGATGAAGGTGAAAGATTCTTCGTTAACAGAGATAATTTCAATATCGGAGATATCCTTTTCTTCAAAATTGAAAAGGCTTATGATAGAATAGTCCCCTCATTAAGTTTAGAGCGTTTTTAATTTGCCCCCACCAAGCTGAAAGGCGTGTCTGCATCCCTAAAAAATTTATAGAGCTAAATTTTTTAGCTAGTCGGAAGTGTTTTCTGACTGGTGTTTTTATGCAGTCTGCAGATATAACTGATGTTTTTCCATTGGGCTTAAAACCCCCAAGTTTCTCTGCAAATACTTGTTGTTGTAATAATTAATGTAGTTTTCTATCATTCCAACCAGGCTCTCTCTATTAGTAAATCTTCTTACATAGTACCGTTCACGTTTTCAAACACCACAGAAGCCTTCCATTGGACCATTATCAATACACTTCGCTACTTTGGACTGTTTTGCTCCGTTTCTGTACGCTTTTTCTCTGTTCTTAAAAGCCGGTTTTCTACACGAAGCTTCTCCAGTTTACGGATTTACGACGACCGCGACCATCACGAAGTCCTTCTATGCGATGCTCTTCATATTTGATGATATAGCTGTGGGCCTGCTGATAGGATAATTTTGTACTTTTCAGTGGTTTGTGCATAATTTCACTCGTGCGCAATACAATCCTGTGCGATTTCAATGCGTCCGTCAAATGTTGTTTTTGGTCCTTTTGCCATGATGGCAAAGCCTCCTGTTCCAGTTACCCTTAGAATCTCACCACCATTATACATCTTTATCCACTTTTGGAGTTTACTTTTTGAACGAATCTCATATTTTTTGCAGATTTCATCCTGTGAACCTTTCCCATCTAGATAGCACTTTACGGCTGTAATTTTCTCTTCTGCTGATATTTTTCTAGACATACTAATGCTTCTTTTCAGATAACAAGTTTTTACTTTTTTACTTGTCTACCTAGAAGGGAAGTATATCAAAGGAAATGAGACGGTCCCTTTCTCGCATTAGGAAAACCCCCATACTGTTTGTTTTTGCATGGGGGTTCGTTCCTGAACGATGGTATAAAATGTTAATTTAATGGCATTGAGATTAGGCTAGAGGGATATTCTTCCGATATCACTTTATTTGCCTTTGATGCCAACTCTTTTTTCTTTTCAGACAGAACTATAAAAAATATTTTTTTGTGCTTATTTGTAAATTCTGTTTGCCTGATTGGACCACTGGGTGTAGTATTTCTTTCCGTCAATAGTGCGGACACCGCGAATTCTGTAATAATAGCGAGTTCCTTTTTGTAGACTCTTGGTATTTTTGTAAGTACGTATTGAGCCGTTTGCAGTTTTGAAAAAAGGTGTATTGCTGTATGTATTGGATTTCGTTGCTCTATAAACCTCAAAATAGTCCACCTTATAGCCAAAAGACTTAGTCCAACTGATTCGGATAAATCCTTTGCCACGATCAGATTTTGCTGTGATAGTGGTTGCATTAACCCCTGTAATCAGTTTGGTGTTAGGGTCAACAGGCGCTTTGTAAATTCTGTTTGCCTGATTGGACCACTGGGTGTAGTATTTCTTTCCGTCAATAGTGCGGACACCGCGAATTCTGTAATAATAGCGAGTTCCGTCTTTTAAATCTTTGGTATTTTTGTAAGTTGTAATGGTTCCTGAGCTGGTTGTATAAAATGGCGTACTATCGTAGCTATTTGCAGTGGTGCTCCTGTAAACTTCATAATAGTCGATATTGCATCCAGTGGACTTTGTCCAGTTCAACCGAATGAAGCCGTCTTCTAATGTGGAGCTCACTTTGATGGTGGTATTCTCCACTTCGGAAGATGCCGCAGTTACTTTTATATTGACCTGTCTGGTTGCTTTTTTGTAGTTGTTGGTTTCCGCGCAGGTTACGGTAATGACCGCTGTACCGGTGCCTCCTTTTAGGGAAACTTTACCTGTATTGCTGACTGTAGCGATGGAAGTATCACTGGATTTGTAGGTCAGCTTTCCATCGCTGTCGCACTTGGTGTTGATGGTGAAATCATCTCTGTCAGTGGTCCGGTTATAGGTGGTGTATCCGGTAAACTTTGGAGTCGCTTTTTTGATTTTAAAGGTCTTGGTTAAGGTGCCGTGATAATTTCTTTTTCCTGTAATTTTCGCTGTTGCTGTGCCTGCGTTCTTGTTGTTGGAATAGGAAACGGAGTAATCACAGGTTTTAAGCGTAGTGCCTTTGTACTGAACTTTTACAGTTGGCTTTTTTGCGCTGCCGCTGTAGGTTACATCGGCAATACTGCCGACAGTGCCGCCGTCTGCAATATCGGTGGTAGTAATGGTAAATGGAACCATTTTTACGTTGGAATACTTGCCGATACCTTCAATGCGTGCATAAGCAGTGCCAGCCAATACGTTTTTGATGTAATTGACTTTATAGTCGACTCCTTTCGTCAATTTTGTGCCGTTGTAGGTAACGGAGACTGAAGGGTATTTTCTGTATTTTGTATATTCGTAGGACGTTTTTCCGAGAGAAACGGAAGCGTTTTTTATGGATTTCGTGCCAGATTTTGTTTCTTCGGCATTATTATCATAGTACCAGAAGTTGCAGTCCACCCGACCGCTGATACCGGTGATGCTTCCGCTGGAAGTGTACTGCCAGTATTCGTAAGGTCTTTCGTAGCTATTGTCAGTTGAGTACTGTGCCAGCCATACTTTGAATTTATTGTCAATTAGATTCATGTTTATTTTGTTGCTGCTGGGACTTCCGTAGGGGGAGGTGATGGCGCGATAAGAGTAAAACATGGACTCATAGTCGGAGTTCTTTTTTATGTAGTTTAGAAAAGCAAGGGAGTTGGTCGCAGCCTTGTCCTTTCTGGTGGAAGAGGACCAGCTGTTATATGCACTGGTGAGTCTGCTGCCAGAAGGCATCTCAAAGTCATAAGCAACTGGTAAATCCAATTCTCTGCCGTCCAGCACATCCAGCACATACTTGGCTTCCTTCTGTGCTTCTGTCGGGGAAGTTGCTGTGGAATAGTAGTATACGCCGACCATGATATCGTTGGCACGGGCTTCTTTATAGTTGTATTCAAAATATGAGTCAGTGTTAGTGCGGTGAGGTGAGGCAAGATAAGAAAAACCGACACGAATGTAGGCGTAGTCGATACCTTGTCTTTTCACCTTGGCCCAGTCAATCTGCTGCTGATACTCGGATACATCAATGCCGTCGATGACCAGGGTGTTTCCGAATTTGGAAGCATGGGAATAACCGCCGGAATCCACAACGGCGCTGCTGGCAGAGGCGACTATGCAGGTGGCAAAGAGAGCGGCAATGGATAAAACCGCAGTTAATAGTAGTTTTTTTGTATTCATTTCATCTCTCCTAAAATTATAATTTTACTATGCCCTTCTATCTTAACAAATTTGTCCGAATTTGTCGACAGCATGAGTAGAATTTTCACATAGACTTCTTGAAAACTTCATGAAAATGGTTTATTATCAAGATATTATGTTGGGTTATGTTACCATAGAGAAAAATGAATTGAAGGTGCGGGATTATACCCTGTACCAGGGCTATTACTGCGGTATCTGTAAATCCATAGCCAGAAGAATTGGCCAGATTCCAAGGCTTGGGCTCAGCTATGACGCAGTATTTCTTGCACTGGTTTTGGCGGGCTTTGAAGATACAAAAGATACGCTGAAACTGGAGCATTGTATCACTCACCCCATAGAGAAAAAACCTGTGATTTACGATAATGCTGCTATTGACTATGGAGCGGACGTTATGGTAATTTTAACGTATCATAAATTTTTAGACGACTGGAAAGACGAAAAAAGTGTTGCAGGCTTTGCGGGAAAAACCGCTTTGCGCCATGCCTACAAGAAACTAGAAAAGCGTTATCAGAACCTTTGTACAAACGTTGAGAAAGCACTGACAAAGCTATCTTTGTTGGAGGAGGGAAAGTCAACCTCTGTAGACCAGACCGCGGAGACTTTTTCTGATTTGATGGAAGTGCTATTTACCGGATTTTGGGAGAGCAGTTCTCTATCCGCGAAAGAAGAGAAGCAGACCAGAGTGCTTGCCCAGCTGGGTCGTGCGCTGGGGCGGTGGATTTATATCATAGATGCATTGGATGACTATGAAAAGGATATGGAAAAAGGCTGCTATAATCCTCTGATTTACAGAAAAAATCACCTTGAGGGCATGGACACTTTGCTATATCAATGTCTGGGGGAAATTGCGATGACATATGACTTACTGGAACTAAAGCAAAATACAGAGATTGTCGAAAATATTATTTTTATGGGACTGCGCGCACGCACAGACCAGATTCTTAGAGAAAGGATAGATACAGATGAGCAATCCATATGAAGTACTGGGCGTTTCACAGAACGCTTCAGATGAAGAAATCAAAGCGGCGTATAAAGCGCTTGTAAAAAAATATCATCCGGATAAATATCAGAACAATCCCCTTGCAGATTTAGCAGAAGAGAAGCTGCAGGAGATAAATGAGGCGTATGATGTGCTGATGAAGGGAAGAGCCGGCGGCGGCTCTGGTAGCTGGTCCGGCACATGGGCTTCAGATTCTGGCAGGGGGTATGCAGGTGGCTCAAATAGCCGTGCTTCTGGCAGCAGTGATTATTATGCAGTTCGCCAGGCCATTGACCGAGGTGATTTTATAGGAGCGGAACAAATGCTGATTCATGCACCTATGCGAGATGCTGAGTGGTTTTTCTTAAGTGGAGTGCTATCTTATCGGAAAGGCTGGATTGATGATGGAATCAGCAATCTGCGCCAGGCTATTGATATGGATCCAAATAATTTTGAATATCAGAGAGTTTATCAGCAGATGATAGCGCAGGGAAGTATGTATAAAAACCGTTCTGACGGGCAGGGATATAATCGAAGTGATGACTGCTGCGCAAATTGCTGCACATTTTATTGCCTTACGTCCTGGTGCTCACCTTGCTGGTAAAAAATGGAATTTTATTAAGACTTAAGAGAAATTTTACAGGGCTTATTTTCCGGTATTTTTAGCCATTTGTAAGGGGAAGAATCTAAATTGCAGAACTTTGAGGATCTCACCCCAAGAGACTGGTAGACAGTATAATTGTGTGCTATGATGAAGTCACCAATTTAGCAGACGAGAAAATGGCGCCAATCTATAATCGTCTCAACCAAATTGAAGAGCGTCTTGTTAGAATATAAACCTAAAAAGCTGACTTGCTGAAGAAGGCGCCTTGCGGCATACCTTTCCGGCAGATCAGCTTTTTCGTTTATTAGGCGATTAAATAATATGAATATAATCTTTCAGTTCTTTTTCCATCTCAACACGGTGGTGTGCAGTGTAAATACCAGGAATGCCACCGGTATGCAGCATGATGACATTTTCGCCATGCGCGATTGTGCCTTTTTTTATCATATCCAAAATGCCTGCAAAGGTTTTTCCTGTATAGCAAGGATCTAAGATTACGGCTTCTTTGCGCCCCATGTAATAAATGGCTTCGCGCACTTCCTTAACCGGGTTATTGTAAGCACCGCAGTCGTATTCAGTCGTGATATCAAAATCAGATTTGTTCATTTCCTTTGGCAGATTGAAAAGAGTTTTCATACGATCATAGTAATCAGCCGCCATGGCGTAGATATCTTTCTTTGGAGAAATGCTGATACCAGTTAGCCGAAGGGGCAATCCTTCGTTTTTGATGGCACAGGCAAGACCCATGTAAGTACCCATGCTACCTACAGTAGAAATCAGACGAACGTCAGAAAGCTGCATTTCTTCTACCTGTGCAGCCAGCTCTAAAGCACAGTCATAGTAACCTAACGCACCGATTTCGTTAGAGCCGCCAACCGGAATAAAGTAGACTTTTTCACCCTTTGCCTCCCACTCTTCTGTCACTTTTTTAACTGTTGCTGCCTCAAGCTCGTCTGCGGTATGTACGCCGTCGTCCTGCACCAGATAAACAGGACAGCCCATGATACCGTCAAGAAGAAGATTAGCTGATATTTCGCCTGGATAAGGGTCAACGGCTACGATGGCAGCTTTAAGACCGTATTTTGCAGCGACAGCAGCAGTTAGTCTGCCGTGATTGGTCTGTGCGCCGCCGACGGTCAGCAGCATAGTCGCATCCTGGTCCAATGCATTTTTTACCAGATATTCCAGCTTACGTAGCTTATTGCCGCCGGTACCGAAATTGGTCAAATCGTCTCTTTTCAGATAAAAATTGACGCCTAGTTCTTTTGAAATATTTTCGAGATAGGTTATCGGGGTTGGTGAATTGAGAAAATGTAATTTCTCACGTCCTAAAGTCATATAAAATCCTCCTGTTCATTTACTGAAAGATATTGTACCACATATTTGAAAGAAAAAACAGGGGGGAAAAGCTTGTATATTTATGAATTATCTAGTATAATAATGAGAATCGAGCAACAGTGTGTATAAGAAGTGAAGGAGGAATACAATATGGCAAGCTTATGGGGTGGCAGATTTGAAAAGGAAATGGATGAAATTGTAAAGGTGTTCAATGCATCTATCGGATTTGATCAAAGAATGTATAACGAAGATATAGACGGCAGTATTGCGCATGTAACAATGCTTGCGGCGCAGGGGATTGTCACAAAAGAAGAGAGTGGGAAAATTATCGAAGGTCTTGAAACCATACGTGAAAAAATTAGAAGCGGTGAAATTACATTTAACGTAGAAGATGAAGATATTCATATGGGAATTGAAAGCCGGCTGATTGCTGAGATTGGCGATGTGGGTAAGAAACTGCACACAGCTAGAAGCAGAAATGACCAGTGCCAAGTCGATGGCAGAATGTATCTAAAGAAAGAAATTGGAGAGATTCTGGACAGACTCTATTATCTGGAAGAAGTAATTTTGGAAAAAGCTGAGAAATATGCGGATTGTTTGACCGTGGGATTTACCCATATTCAGCATGCGCAGCCAATTACCTTAGGATTTGTGTTCATGGCGTATTTCCAGATGTTTAAAAGAGATATCGAAAGGCTTCATGATACTTACCACAGAATGAACTTATGTCCTTTAGGAGCAGGTGCTCTTGCAGGGACGACTCTTCCCATTGACAGGCATAAAACCGCGAAGCTTTTGGGTTTTGCAGCGCCAACAGAAAATGCCATGGACAGTGTCAGCGATCGGGACTACAGTATTGAATTTTTAAGCGATGCGTCCATTTCCATGATGCATCTATCCAGATGGGCGGAAGAGTTTGTGTGGTGGAACTCTCAGGAGTTCAGTTTTATTGATATCGATGACAGTTACTGTACAGGCAGCAGCATTATGCCGCAGAAAAAGAACCCGGATATGGCGGAACTGCTTCGCGGAAAAGTGGGCAGAGTCTATGGAGATTTGATGCAGCTTCTGACCGTGATGAAGGGGACGCCTCTTGCCTATAACAAGGATTTTCAGGAGGATAAGGAAAGCCTCTTTGACGCGGTAGACACATGGAAGGCCAGCATTACCATCTTTGCTAATATGCTGGAAAAGACGGAGTTCAGATTGGATCAGATTGAGGCGCAGATGGCAAAGGGATTCCTAAACGCTACCGATATTGCGGAGCATTTTGTTAAGCAAAACATTCCATTCAGAGAAGCACACGAAATTGTTGGGCGCATGGTGAAAGTCTGTGAGGTTAATGGTTGTCAGCTTGAGGATTTAACCGATGAACAGCTCAGCGAAATCGACGGCAGAATTTCGAAGAAATCCCTTGGCGATATCAGTATTAAGGCCTGCGTCGACGCCAGAATTTCTTTTGGTGGGACAGCGCCGTCAGAGGTCAGAAGACAGATTGCAGCGGGAAGGGCATTCCTTGAAAGTTTAAAATAAGTAGTAATAGATAAAAAAAGGTTTAAAAGAACGAGAATTTGGGAAATCTCGTTCTTTTGCACGTTTTGAGAGAGGATTACAACAGATATAGTTTTATAATGCGGTCAATATAATCGGCATTCAGACTGCCGTCAGCTTGATCAAAGGTAATAATCAGATTATCCCAAAGGTTAATGCCTGCATTGTGGTAGTCCTGCAGCTTAAAAAATATCTTGCGCACATATTCTTCATCGTCGATTTTTCCAAAATGTTCCCAGAGGAATATTTTTTTATCGTGGGGACGCTCTATGAGAAAATCAGGATAATATTTAAAACCGTTTACTGTGTATTCAACCTCATATTTGAAACGAAATTGGTAAGAGGTCAGTATGGAAGCAATAAGTGTTTCGGATTTAGAGCGGTAATAGACACCCTGATAAAGATGTTTTTTATCCTGCTTCCAGCCAGTATTCTGCTCAGCGGCAAAGTTGTGCCAGTCGTTCTCAAGAGGGATAATTGGCTGGTAAGTATTTAACAATTTTTTTAACAGGGGAATATCAATTTGTAGAGAGCGAAGTTGCTGCAGGAGTGCTTTTTTACTTTTGTATTGCTGGTATAATTCAGGGCTGTTTTTCAAACTGACAAGTGCAGTGCCGGTATCTATGTAATAGTATTCTTTCCCTTGCTGCTTTTCTTTACTAGATTTCCCATAGGAAGGTCAGATAATTGATTTTTGCAGTATTGTTGCTGTCTTTTTAAAAAATCAAGTTGTGCGGTAGCTGTATCGACGAAATTCATTTTTGAATCATCTCCTTTCATGTGCAGGTATGTCGTGTAATTGTCTTCCAGTTTTCAGCTTTTTAGAAGAAGGTTTTCAAAAGTACCCAAAAAGGTTTCTTTTTGCGAATGAAATCGGGATTTTGAAAACCGATTGGAGAAAATCTGAAAACTGGTAAAAAACGGTTTCAAACTGGAACGGACATACCGTAATTTAATCCGATTATACCATGAATAAAATGTAAAATGCAATAAAAATTTACAAAAAATAGAAATTGATATAAAAAATAGAATTAAATTGCCGGAATCCTCAAAACCATTTCTTCTTTCGAAAGAAAATCAAAAGACCTACGACCAGTCCTAATGATAGAGAAACCACAAAAGGGTAGCCATAGGACCACTGATATTCGGGCAGAGAGAAGTTCATACCGTACCAAGCAGCAATCAGGGAAAGAGGAAGGAAAATTGACGTGACTACAGTGAAAACTTTCATGATGTTATTCTGCTCAATATCGATTTGGGACTGATAGGCCTCCCGCACCGATTCCAAATAAGTCTGCAGATGAAAGGTGAACTCCAAAAGACGGTCAAATTTTTTGTCAATATAGGCAAAGCTGGAATCTACCGCACATAGCGCATCTGTGAGAAATTCCATCTGTTCATAATAGCGCTTAACCTTGATTAAATCCTTGCGGACTTTGACGATGTCGGAAATGCCATCCTTTCCTGGTGTGCTATCCATGAGCAGCTTATCCTCAAGGGAAATGATCAGGTTTTCCAGAGATTCCAGCTTGTGTACATCGCTTGCAGTCATTTCCAGCAGAAATTCGTGAAGCTGCAAAACTCCGTCAAAAGGGGTATCTATGTTTTGTGCAAATTCACAAATTGCAGTGCTGTCGCTGGCAATGAGCAGATGATTTTTGTCCGCGAAGATGGTGACCTTCTTTCCATCCATCCAGTAGAAGGTCAGAAAATATGTCCGTTCTGAAAGTACTGTAAAAAAACTGCGGCTATCATCTAAACGGCGGATGATGTCATCATTCACATATTCTTTTAACGTTGAGACATCCTTTTCTTCTAAAATTTTAATCATCGTGCACCTCTTTCAGTATAAAAGACGGCAGAGTTTAGAATCTGCCGTCAATAGTATGTGCAACTTTTCTTTATTTATAAATTCTTGCGACTCTGTGTCCCAGCGTGCCGTACAAAAATTCAAAGGTATTTTCACAGAATTGTTCCATCTCCCACGTTGTAATCTGCTCATCGCCATCGCGTCCCACCATGATTACTTTATCCCCGATCTCACAAGGAATACCTGTTACATCGATAAAAGCTTGATCCATACAGCAGCCGAGGAATCGTGTGCGGCGGCCATTTACCAGGACAGGTCCTTGTTTTCTCATCCAGCCAGGATAAAATCCATCGGCGAATCCTACTGAAAGTGTAGCAATTTTCATCGGTTCGCTGGCAATGAATGCGCGGCTGTAACCTACACTGTCGCCCGTATCAATCTGGTGTACGTTGGTGATATAGGTGCCGATTTCTACAGGTTCTGTAAGTCCTAGAGGCTCTCTGCCGTCTTCCATGGCCATGTGCCCTAGAATCGAAGTGCATGAACGGACATGGGTGCTGTAGTCTATGGCTTCTCTGTACCATGAAGTAGCAGCTGAATTGCAGCAATGCACGTACTGCAGAGAAAAGCCAGCCGCCTTTATTTGGGAAACGCCTTCCTGAAAGCGTGCAAACTGTTCCAACGTGAAGGGATCATAATAATCGGCAGTCGAAGATACAAAGTGGGTATAAGCGCCGACTACTTCAATGTTGTCAAAAGATTTTACCAAATTCAAAAGATTTTCCAAATTTTGACCAGGTTTTACGCCGAGCCGATTCATGCCGGTGTTAATTTTGATATGGACTTTGGTCTTTTTTCTTGCTTCGCCAGAAAGAGCATTGAGCCGGCGGGCAGTGACTTCTTCAAAGAGCGGAATCTGCAGGTCGTATTCGACTGCACCGTGGAGAAGATGCTGTGGGATGCCGCCAACGATGAGAATCTCGCAGGAAAGACCTGCATGTCTGAGCTCTACAGACTCGTGCATCGCTGAGTTTGCAATCAGTTTAGCACCGCAGCGCTCTACAAAAAGTTTTGCCATAGGTACAAGACCAAAACCGTAGCAGTTGCCTTTGACGACAGGGATAATATCCGTATCAGGACCGATGTGTTTTTTTACAATCTTATAATTGTTCACAACAGTGTCCATATCTACTTTAAAGTAGGAGTTATAGTAGTTGTTTTCCATAAGGATGCCTCCTTATTCGTTCAGATGCAGATAATTGATATGGGAAACGGTAATATTGTCTGCTTTGCGACAGCGCTGCCCCAGAATGCGAACCTTTCCCAAGGCAAATAAACATGCGTCCTTGTATGGCATCTTTTCGTCAATCTCAAACTTTCGCCACTGCGCTTTTTCAAAACCGGTCAGAAGGAATGAAGTCTTGGGGCAGAGATGTACGATGCAGTCTGCCGGAAGCGTTTCATCCAGTTTTCTCAAGAACGGAACAGTGAAGTTTTCTGTGATTTGCTTTGCAAATTTTGGACCGAGTATATTCAGACTTCCCGGGGAATCGGTATAGTAGATGATGCGGCAGCCGGCATCGTAAGCCGCCAGCGCAAAATCTACAAGTCCATCAGAAACTTTCGTGAAGAACTGATCCATGATTTCCGGCTTTTTTCGCCAGCCCATAAGTATTTTCATTAGATCACTGACGCCGTTGATGATGGTAACTGGTCCGTGAAGCTCCACCGTTGCATTGCCGCCGGCTTCATTGATCGCTTTGACTGCTTTCAGGGTTTCGCTGATTCGTCTGCTGGTAATGTCCATAGGAGAAAGGTTTGCAAGCTCATCGATTTTTGTGACAATATCGGTGTCCTTGCGGGGGCCCAGTGGGGAATCGTCAAACTTAATTTTTGCGCCCATGCTTTCAGCCTCAAGAACTGGGTCAAAGGGCAGCACTGCATTTTCGCCTGCCAGGGTGGCGATTGCTTCTGCGCTAAAATATGCCTCAGGAAGAAAAAGTCCCTTTGCTGCAGCTTCTTCCTTTGACATGCCGCTGTACTCTGCGTATTTACAGCTGTAATCGATTAGTTTTGCCATTGCTTGTTACCTCCTTTATAAAAATCCCGGCAAACAAGGCTTTCTTGCCGGCCGGGGATTTTATGCGTCGTGGATAAGAATATTTTATACGAATACAATCTGTACGTTTTTACAGTTGGTCAGATATACGATAGAAGCGTAGTTGATGCCAAAGGATACGATATCACCAGGCTTCAGATCTCTTTCGGCATCTTCGATATCTAAGATAGTGTGGTCGGAGGAAGCGCCAATGACCTCAACACCTTTATCTTTCGGGAAGATTTCGTCGATACTGCCGTAATCAACCTTACCGATACCAAGAAGGGCTCTCTTTCTGATGCCTCTGTCAACATATTCAGGTGTGTGTCCAAAAGCATCAATAGAAATTTTGCCAACCGGGTGGGACGGTTTGTCCTTGACTTCGATGACTTCAGCTTTCAGCGTATAAGTGTCCTGGTGCATCCAGCTCATGTCATAACCGTAAAATACATCTAAATCTCTTGCGAGAAGAATACCTTCGCCGACTCTGAGCAGATTGATTCTCTTTGGCATGTCGTGATTGATAATTCTAGGCAGGCTTGTAGTAGCGCCACCGGAGATGTATTCCAGCTGTCTGCCGATTTTGCCTTCGATTCTTTCTGCGATAGCAACCAGTTCGTCCAGTTTGTCAGCTGTTGCTTCGATGGAGCCGTAGCAGCCCAGATTGGTGCCGACGCCACCTAGTTCCAGATTCTTAAGCTCATTTTCTACCATGACAGCAACATCAACCATTTCGTCCTTGTCCCAGAATCCTTCACGAAGGTCTCCAAGGTCAGCCATCAGAATGACTTTGTGCATCTTGTTCTGCTTTGCAGCTTCTTCGTTCAAAGCTTTCAGTACGGAGACCTCACTGTTTAAGCTGACATCGCAAAGTCTTACAACTTCTGGAAGTTCGCTGAGCATTGGAACACGCAGCAGCAGCATTGGAAGATCAATACCGCAGTCAATAGCATCTTCAATCTGTTCCAGTCTGGAGGAAGCAATCAGCTTTGCGCCGCCTTCAGCAAACATTTTAGCGCATTCAGGAATACCCGTTGTTCCTTTGATAACGCCGGCAATGTCAATGCCGAAAGGTTTGCACTTCTCAACTACTGCGGCTACATTTTCTTTTAGATACTGTAAGTTGATTTCAACTCTCGGATAAATTTGTTTTACCATGGTGTTCTCCTTTTTTATAAGCTTATATCTTCATTTTCTATTCTAATGGACCTATTTTACCATGGAAAAAGTGGGGAAGTCCATATATAAAGATTATTTCCTTTGGTATTTTTTTGAGGAAAAATTAAGTCTAAGACAGGAAAACAGACTTTGTCTAATAATTGACAATGTGTGATAAATGTTGATAAATCAGGGAGGAAGGACATGCAGAAGCACTGTATAAAAAGGCTATATTGAAATGGCAATTTTTTTTCCAAAATATCTGAAAAAAGACCTAAAATGATATTCAGAAATTATGTATAATTTAATAGATAAACAAAGTATGAAAGGCGAAGGAAAAAGAATGAACAAATTTACATTTGACAACATGCCCCAGCTTAGAGTACTGAGCAACGAGCAGGTAAAAGAAATGCATGAAAAGGCATTATATGTGTTGGAAAATTTAGGAATCATTTTTGCTTATGACGAGGCACTTGATTTACTTGAGGGAGCAGGCTGCGAAGTAGACAGAACAACGCAGAAAGTTAAGTTCCCGAGAGAAGTAGTCGAGAATGCAATCAAATCTGCGCCGAGCACTTTTGATTTATATGACAGAAACGGCGAATTTTACTGCACATTCGGCGATGGCAAGACCCGTTTTAATCCGGGAAGCAGTGCCGGCAACGTACTGGAAAGCGACGGCGAGACTGTTAGACTATCCGGCGTAAAGGATCTGAAACTTTTGACGAAAGTTGCACAGAGCCTGCCGCACATCGATTTTGTATCTTCTTCCATCGTTTGTGAGGAGGCACCGGGAGAGCTTGGTTCCCAGTACCTGTATTACACAGAGATGCAGAACTCCATCAAACCGATTATCGGCGGTTCTACTGATGCAGAAGGCGTACCTAGAACCTTCAAGCTGTTAAAGGCTGTTTTAGGGTCGGAAGAAGCAGTTAGAACCAAACCGTATACACTCTTCGATATCTGCGTGACATCTCCGCTGAAGTGGTCCCATATCGGAGCAAGAAATATCATCGACTGTGTCAGAATGGATATCCCTATTAATCTGATTTCTGCACAGATTGCGGGCGCAACTGGTCCAATTACCCTGGCAGGCTGTATCCTGAACCACACCGTGGAAATTCTGGCAGGTCTGGTACTTGCACAGGTTACTAAACCGGGACATCCTGTTTCCTATGGCGGTGCACCTTGCATCTTCAACATGAAGACCATGTACACCCCGATGGAATCCATGGAATGCAGCATGGTAATGGCAGGCTATGCGCAGATGGGTCACTACTACGGACTTCCGGTACATACTTATGCTGCAATGTCTGACGCAAAGATTGTAGATTATCAGGCAGGCAGTGAATCTGCAAGATCTGGCCTCATGGCTATGATGGCAGGTGTGTCTAACGTATCCGGTCCGGGCGGACTGAACGTTATCGCTGAAATGTCCATCGAAAAGCTGGTTATCGACAACGACTATATCGGCACATTGAAGCACTTGCAGAAAGGCATTCGCTTTGATGATGAAGCGCTGGCTGCAGATTTGCTTTTGGAAGTTGGTTCCGGCGGAAATTTCATGACCCAGAAACACACATTAAAGAATTATAAAAAAGAACAGAATTACAGCAATATCACCATGAACTATCAGGAAAGAGCTGCTTGGATCAAAGAAGGCAAGAAGTCCATCATGGACAAGGCGAGAGAGTATGTACAGGAAATCGACAAACAGACTATCTGCCCGCTGTCCGATGAACAGAGAAAAGCCCTCGATGCTGCTTTCATTGAAGTTTGTGCTGACGCTGGACTTTCCGAAGAGGTCGCAAAGGACCTGATTAAAAAGTATGATGAAGCTTAATCGCTAGTAGGGTAGACGTTTAGGTTTTTGTCATAAAAGAAATTATACTTTACTTAAATTATAAGAAAGGAAAAGTACGACTTAGAAGCCCCTATCTTCTATGTTGCACTAAGGTAAACTTATGGGTAGACGAGTTCCTATGTGGCAAGTGTTACTATGCGTGGTATTTACGCTAGGCGTAATTTGTTACTCCATCTTCCTTACACCGGATTATGGTGAAGCACATATGCCGATGATTCTGGCAGCTGCTTTCGTAGCGATTGTTGGCGCCCTCAATGGCTGGAAATGGAGTGTCATGGAAAAAGGTATGGTTCAGGGTATCAGCCGCTCTATGCAGGCAAACCTGATTCTGCTGACAGTAGGTATCCTGGTATCCACCTGGAAAGCAGGCGGCATCATTCCTTCCATGATTTACTATGGACTGGACATCATCAGTCCTGCACTGTTCTTAGTAACTGCGGCTCTGCTGTGTACGATTATTTCTTTCGTAATCGGATCTTCTTACACCACTGCAGGTACCATCGGCGTAGCGATGATTGGTATTGCAGTTGGTCTTGGCATCAATCCGGCGCTGGCTGCAGGCGCAGTCGTATCCGGCGCATACACCGGTGACAAGATGTCTCCGATGTCCGATACTACAAACATGGCACCGGCTGTATCCGGTTCTAACATTTTCGATCACATTAAGCACATGGTGTGGACTGTAACACCATCTTATGTCATCGCACTGGTTCTGTGGTTCATCTTAGGAAGAAGTGCAGCGCCGAGCGGCGGAATTCAGATGGAAATGAAGGATATCCTCCAGGATGCAATTCAGAATGAATTTACAGTAAGTCCATTCCTGATGCTGCCGGTTCTGTTCCTGCTTGCAGCAGTAGTGCTTAAGATTCCTGCACTGCCGGCAATGTTTGTTGGCGTAGTTATGGGTATCTTCTGCATGGGTGTTGTGCAGGGAATTGATGCGGATCAGTGGTTCTCCATCATGCACTACGGCTATAAATCCTCCAGTGCTGACATCGTTCTGACTGAAGAATATTCCGTAGCTGACGTAGTCGGCGGCGGCGGATTTGACGGCATGCTGTGGACTGTATCCATCGTACTTTGCTCTATGTCTTTCGCGGGCGTACTGGAAGCAACAGGTATGCTGGGACAGCTGGTAGAAAAGATTCTGAAGGTTGCAAAGACCAACGGACTTCTGATTATGACTACCGTACTGACTTGTCTGTTCATCAACCTGCTCTGCGCAGACCAGTACTTGGCAATCATTCTGCCGGGCAGAATGTACAAGACTGCTTTCGAAGACAGAAAGCTGAAGAACAAGAATCTGTCCAGATGTCTGGAAGACTCCGGTACACTGACTTCACCACTGATTCCTTGGAATGTGTGTGGCGCAACGATGACAGGCTTCTTGGGACAGCCGACAATCGCATATGCACCATATGCCTTTGTTAACTATCTGTGTCCGATTATTTCTATCATCTACGGATTCACCGGATTTACCATCGAAAAGATGACCGACGAAGAATACGAAAAGATGTTAGAAGCTAGAAGAGCAGAAGAAGAAGCGACAAAGAGAGAATTAGAAGCATAATCTTAGCTATTTGAGCTGATATAAATACTTCTTTCAAAAGGAAAGGAGCCAGCCTGCGGGCTGGTTCCTTTTCTTTTTTGCATATTTTTGAAAAAAGTACTTTACTACTTTACTAAAGTAGAGTATTATAGTAATGCTACGTTTTTAAGAAAGGAAATTTACGACATGAAAAATTTTAAGAAAGTATTTATTTTAATGATGGCATTGGTGATGACTTTTGTCATGGCAGCATGCGGCGCAGACGATGCCCAGTCCGATATGGAGTATGTAAAGGAAAAGGGCACGCTGGTTGTCGGCATTACAGAATATGAACCGATGGATTACAAAGCTGAAAACGGCGACTGGATCGGTTTTGATGCAGATATGGCAAAAGCCTTTGCGGAGAGCCTGGGCGTAGATGTGGAATTCACTGTCATCGACTGGGACAACAAGATTGCTGAGATTAAAGGCAAGAGCATTGACGTGGTTTGGAACGGCATGACCCTTATAGACGAAGTAACTTCTGCCCTGGGCACTACCAATCCTTACTGCAAGAATGGTCAGGTAGTAGTTGTTAAGAAAGAGAAAGCAGATCAGATTCAGTCTGAAGAAGATTTGCAGGGTCTGACCTTTGCTGCAGAAGCAGGTTCTGCAGGAGAAAAGACGCTGAAAGGCATGGACTTTGAGGTGACTGCCGTGCAGACACAGGCTGACGCTCTCATGGAAGTATCTGCAGGCACATCTGATGCTTGCGTTATCGACCTGATCATGGCAGGAGCTATGATTGGCGAAGGCACCAGCTACGAAGATTTGACTTACACTG
This sequence comes from Anaerotruncus sp. 80, assembly GCF_009936115.1. Taxonomy (NCBI): domain Bacteria; kingdom Bacillati; phylum Bacillota; class Clostridia; order Eubacteriales; family Oscillospiraceae; genus Anaerotruncus; species Anaerotruncus sp. 80. The sequence goes on along the minus strand of NZ_QWES01000001.1, from coordinate 288,250 downwards.
TACAGCTGAATAACGAAGAATATGGCGTGGCATTCCGTCCGGAATCCGACCTTGTGGAAGCTTTAAATCAGTTCTTTAAGGACAGCTATGCTGACGGCACTATGATGGAAATCGCTAAGAAGTACGGTGTACAGGAATCTATCATCGAACAGAAATAAAGGAAGTTTATAGAAATTATGATGCAGGAAGTAATGCTGGCGCTGTCCAGTGGATTTTTAGTCACAATTAAATTATTTGTGCTGACGCTGATTGGGTCGCTTCCTCTGGGACTTTTGATTGCTTTTACCTCTATGAGCAGAATCAAGGTAATCAAGGTGCTTTCCAGAACGGTTGTCTGGATTGTCAGAGGAACGCCGCTTTTGCTGCAGCTGATTGTAATTTATTACGGTCCGGGTCTGATGTTTGGAAATAACCTCTGGGGCGGCAGCAATGCAGGCAGATTCATTGCTGCGCTGGTTGCTTTCATCTTTAACTATGCCTGCTACTTTTCTGAGATTTACAGAGGCGGCATCGAAAGTATTTCCAAGGGACAGTACGAGGCAGGACAGGTCCTTGGTCTTACCAAACGGCAGATTTTCTTTAAAATCGTGCTACTGCAGGTGATTAAGAGAATCATACCGCCTATGGGCAATGAACTGATTAACCTTGTTAAAGATACTTCCCTGGCCCGCGTCATTGCGGTTTACGAGCTGATTTGGGCAGGACAGGCATTTATCAAGAGCAGCGGTATCATCTGGCCGCTTCTGATGACCGGTGTATTTTATCTGGTATTCAGCGGCATTCTGGTGCTGGCATTTAATGCGCTGGAAAAGAAACTGAGCTATTTTGAAAGTTAAGGAGGAAAGGATATGTCGATTTTAGAAGTCAAAAATCTGAAAAAGAGTTTCGGCAAAGTCAGCGTGCTCAAAGGCATTGATTTTTCTCTGGAAAAGGGCGAGGTACTGGCAATTATCGGCTCTTCCGGCGGCGGAAAGACTACGCTGCTTCGCTGTTTGAACTTCCTTGAGTATGCAGATGAGGGAACTATTTCCGTTGGCGGAGAGGTGATTTATGAGGGCGGCGTGACCAATCGTTATAACGAAGCCGAAATCAGAAAGAACCGGCTTCACTTCGGTTTGGTATTTCAGTCTTTCAACCTGTTTCCGCAGTATAACGTGCTGCGCAACGTAACCTTGGCGCCGGAACTTTTGAAGATCAGCACGGCGGCAGACATTAAAGAACATGCGCTCAAAACCATTGAACGGGTCGGTTTGACCGATAAGCTGGAAAACTATCCTTGCCAGCTCTCTGGCGGACAGCAGCAGCGTGTGGCAATTGCTCGCGCTCTGGTGATGGATCCAGATATTTTGTGTTTCGACGAGCCGACGTCGGCGCTGGATCCGGAACTGACTGGCGAGGTACTGAAAGTAATCAAAGGACTCAAAGGCAGTGACAGCACTATGATTGTTGTTACCCACGAGATGGAGTTTGCCAGAAGCGTGGCGGATAAAGTCATCTTTATGGCGGATGGACTCATTGAAGAAATGGGCACGCCAGAGGAAGTCTTTGATCATCCAAAGTCTGCGCGCACCCGCGCGTTCCTGCAAAAGTCGCAGGAAAAAATTTAATACATATTTAAAATGAGCCGCCGGTGGTTATGCCGGCGGCTTTTGGACTTTTGCGGACGGGCGCCGTGGGGCGTCCGCGGAACTCTTTGTTGTGAGAGAACGTGCATATTTTTAGTGATTTTGCCGGTAATATGCACAATCGTGTGCATATTTTTGTAGGAAACACTTCTTATATGCATAATGACATCGCAAAAACGGAGAAAGCTGGCAAAGAAACAGAAAAATCGTCCTTTTCCAGCTTTAAATGTACATATTTTAAGGATTTTTTCAAAATATATGCAGAGCGCTGTGCATATTTTGGGGGATTTTTGCAAATATATGCATTTCCGCTAACTATGACCGCCCCATGCTCAGTTGCTCCGGTTGTAACTAGCTGTAAGTTGCCAGCCCTTAAATTTCTTCCACTATGCCGTGGGCGGCACGATAAGCTTTCGGTGTCATGCCCTTGGCTTTTTTAAATACTTTGGTGAAATAGCTCTGGTCATCAAAACCTGTGGACAAGGAAACATCGATAATGCTTAAATTGGTATTTGCCAAAAGATTGCATGCATGTTCTATCTTTAAGGTGTTAAGATAATCAGTAAAGGTCACACCCATTTCTTGTTTGAACAAGGTGGAAAAGTAAGAAGAGTTGACATGGAGATTGGTCTCGATGTCCTTTAGGGAAATTTTCTCCTTGTAGTTTTTGTTGATGAACTGCAGTGCTTTGGTTACTATCTGGGAACGTCCATTATAAATAGAAGTCAGCATGTTCTTTGTAATCATCTCGATTAGAGACTCTGATACAGAAAGCAGCTCATTGTAGCTGTCAGTTTCGCTGAGTCTGTTGATGATGTCAAGGTCGGTGTCGATGACCTGATTGAGATTGCTGTCGCTTTCGCTGGCGATTCGGATAATGATGGCAAAGAGCCAGAGAACTTTTGCCTTGATTCCTTCCATATTGCCCACTTCCAAAATGGAGAAGGTGCTGAGCAGTTTGGCTACATTTTCTTTTGCGGCAGCAACCTGTCCGTTGCTGACATTGTCGATTAGGACTTTTTCTAAGTCGTAAGGGTATTCTACAGTGAGATGCTCTTTTTTATAGTGTTGAATGTCGATATTAATCTTATTCTGCTCACTGTATTGGTTGCGCAGTGCACTGTAATCGTCGCTGCCAGATACTGATGTGATGATACAATTGTAAAACAGCAGTGCAATTTGTGAAATCTGACTAGGATGATATACTTTCATCTTGCCTGCGAACATCTTTGCCATAGCGGCAGCCTGCTCGTCCAGCGCATTGAGGTTGGCGAAGCTAGATGCAGTGCTGTTTCGGAGTTCCCCCATGATAACAGGACCTGCAACGAAATAACCGGCGAATACTTCGTCGATAATCAGTGAAATTGCGATGTTAGCAAGACCGGCTTTGCAAAGAAAGATATAGGGTTCTCCGAGACGAGAGGCAAATTGTCCGGCGGAAGCTAGGTTCTTTCGACATGGACTGTCTTCTTTTTTATAAATACTGAAGATATTACAAATTTTATCTTCAGTTTTGAATTCTTTTATAATTTGGTCGTGGTTGTTAAAATAGGTAACAGGTATGTCTGTAATATCTGAAAAAGCTTCTAAAGAAGTATTCAAGTACTCTGACAAAGTTTCTGCATTGGGTGTGTCAAGGCTTGGAATTACAAAGTTTTTCATAACAAATACACTCCCTTTCGTCGGTTTCACATTATGTAAAAAATATACAATTTTTTATAAAAATTTTCATTCACATTATAGCACAGGCAGAAAGTAAAAACAATTCCAATTTATATAAGGCGGCAAAGAAATATAAAAATATTACTTTTTTGAGGGTGACAAAAATAGTACTAAAATTTCTAAAAAGTTCTATATACCGCACTCGTTTAAAACCTGTACAATGAGAGTATAAAAAGCATAGTCTTTATTATTTTAGTTTTTAATTAATAATTTGGAGGTAACAAGAATGAGCAAAGAAGCAATCATGGAAAAAGCAAAGCAGTCAATCGTTGAAGCTGACGAAGATATCGCTATGGAAGCCCTGGCTGAAGCTGAAGCTGAAGGTGTAGATCTGGTTGAATTACTGAGCGACGGATATTCCGCAGGTATGAAGGAATTAGGCGACCTGTTCGGAATGGGAGAAATCTTCCTGCCAGAACTGATCTTCGCAACAGAAGTTATGAAGGCAGTAAGTGCTGAAATCGAAGGCAAGATGGACATGTCCGAAGTTAAATCCGCTGGTACTTTAGTAATCGGTACTGTAGAAGGAGACGTACACGACATCGGTAAAGGTATCGTTGCATCCCTGGTTAAGACCAATGGTGTAGAAGTGATTGACCTGGGAAGAGAAGTTCCTGCACAGAACTTTGTTGATGCTGCAATCGAGCACAACGCTGAATTTGTAGGAAGCTCTGCTCTTTTAACTACTACAATGACAGTACAGAAGGACATCGAAGATGCGCTGAAAGAAGCTGGCATCAGAGATAAAGTTAAGACTATGGTAGGTGGCGCTCCTGTAACCAATCGTTGGGCAGAAAAAATCGGTGCTGACGCTTATTGCGAAGACGCTTCCGATACAGTAAACTTCATCATGGACTGGATTGCAAAACTGTAAGCCGGACAACCGTAACTGATAGTAACTGAATAAATATTGGAGGTAAGTGAGATGGGTAAATTTATCCACGAAACTGACATCACAGGATATAACATTTTATCCAATGATGATTTAGACGCACTTCACGAAGCGACCCTCCAGCTGATGGAAGACTACGGCCTTCAGATGCATGGAAAAGAAGCGTTAGACATCTTAGCCGGCGCTGGCTGTGAAGTTGATTACGAAAACGACAGAGTAAAATTCCCTAGAAATCTGGTAAACGATGCAATCGAAAAGTGTCCTGCAGAGTTCACTCTTTGCGGTAGAACTCCTGACAAAGATACTTTGATCGGTGGTAAGAAAGTTGCATACAAGAACTTTGGTACAGGCGTATTCATCTTTGACCCTTACACAGGAGAACTGAGAGAATCCACCAAAGAAGACCTGGGGAATGTAGCAAGATTTATTGACGCGATTCCAGAAATCGACGTATTCTCTATCGCTGTAACCGCAGGTGATGTAAACCAGAAGGTTCGTTCCCTGCACGAAGCAGAAGTTGTATTCAACAACCTGACCAAGAACTTTGCACACGACCTTGAGGGTGTAAAGAATACACAGAGATTTATCGATATGGCTGCTGCCATTCAGGGCGGTTATGATAAGCTGAGAGAAAGACCGATCGTTGCGATGGGTGCTTGCCCAAACAGCCCGCTGGAAATCAATGAAAATGAAACCAGCATTATCATTCTGTCCGCTAGACACGGTCTGCCAATCGATATTCTGTCCATGGGACTTTGCGGTGCTACCACACCGGCAACTCTTGCAGGTACTCTGGTTTGCACCAATGCAGAAATCCTGGGAGGTATCGTACTTGCACAGATCGTAAATCCAGGAAACAAGATTCTCTACGGATCTTCTACTACAATCATGGATATGAAGACTGCACAGTCACCTGTAGGTGCACCTGAGCACGCAATGTGTTCCGCAGCTGTAGGTCAGCTGGGTCACTACTATGGAATTCCTACCAATGTAGGCGGTACATAGGCTGACGGCAAGTGCTTTGACGTACAGTTAGGACATGAAAAGACCATGACTAACATGCTGCCTGCACTGACAGGAAGTAACGTCATCTATGGTATGGGTATGATGGAAATGGGTATGACCATGAGCTATGAACAGCTGTTGACCGACGCAGAAATCGTAAGAATGACGAGAAGAATTCTGCAGGGAATTCCTGTAAACCAGGATACAATGGCGCTTGACGTAATTAAAGCAGTAGGACCTGCTAACAATTACTTAGCACATAAGCATACCAGAAAGTACATGAGACAGGAACTGTCTACGACACAGTACATCGACCGTACACAGAGAGAAACCTGGGAAAAGAAAGGCGCTATGACGATGACCGAAGCGACCAGAGCTAAGGCAATCGACATCTTAGAAAATTATAAGCCAGAACCACTTCCAGAAGATGTTAAGAAGAGGATTCATGAGATCGTAGTTGAAGGGGAAGAAGAAGCTGAAGAATTAGCTAAGTTTGAAGCGAAGAAACACTAATCCCGTTTAAGATTTTTTTTCAAATGAATATCACAGGAAAGGAAGGATTCGATATGGCTGAAGAAAAGAAATACTTTACCCGTATGGGTGACGGTTCCGTCGTATATATGACAGAAGCCGAAATCCGTGCGGACATGGCTGAAGGTATTGCAGATGCTGTAAAGAGAGGCAAAATTGACCCTCTTACTGATGAAGAAGTCGAGCATCTTTACGATATCATCACAATGCCGGGCAGCATCGTTGGTGTAGAACCTGGAAAACAGATTGTATTGACCAATGACTCCGGTGCTTACAAATTGAACATCAAGAGCCAGATTCCTATCGTAAAAGATAACGAAGTTCTCATTTACGAAAGATGTCTGGGTGTTGACTCTGTAGACGTTGGTAACTCCGACTACAACTACAAGACTGCAAAAGGTGTTGCACAGCGTGAAGCTGGTGCGCTGAAGCAGGCTTTGAACATCAGTACTATGCCGTTGTTCTACGGTGCTATGACTAACCTTGGTTTCTACACGAAACCAGATGGTCCTGTAGAAAACTGGGCAGAACTGTTGCCGCTGGGACAGATCAAAGAAGCAATGGCTGCGCAGGAAGATGCAATTCCGCACGCAGTAAAAGATATCGTATACGTTGCAAAACAGATGTACGATGTTGGTGCTGATGGTATCAACTTAGATACTTCCGGAGCTGCTGGCGACGCAGACTTCTTAGCTGCTCTGCAGGCTTGCGAAGAGATTAAAAAACAGTTCCCAGATATGGGCGTTGAAATCGGTATGGCGGGCGAATTCGTACTGGGTATGCACGGCAAACTGAAATACGACGGAAAGAGACTGGCTGGTCTTTATCCGCATGACCAGGTTAAACTGGTAGAAAAAGCTGGCGCAAGCATCTTTGGTGCAGTAGTAAACACTAACTGCAACAAGACTTTCCCTTGGAACATTGCAAGAGTTTGCACATTCATCAAAGCTTGTACTGCTGTTGCAAACATTCCGGTACACGCAAACGTTGGTATGGGTGTATGCGGCGTTCCAATGGTAGAAAATATGCCTTCTGATATGATTTCCAGAGCCGACAAAGCCTTAGTAGAAATAGGCAAAGTCGACGGGTTCTAGGTAGGCGTAGGTGACCCTGTAGGAGCTGAAGCTACACACTCAATTTGTGCTGGTATGGGCGGCGTTCGTACTGCCGGAGATCTGGTATTACGTATGCAGCTTGCTGAAAAGATGAAAATCGACGAAGCCAAAGCGTATGTAGCTGAAAAACTCGGCGTATCTCTCGATGAATTACATGACATCGTGACTATGACCGATAAGAGAACTGACCTTGGTCTTGGTCTGACACACGTTGAGCCTTGCGCAGAAGAAAACAACGGTATGGCAGCTAAGTTCAGAATCGCTGAAGTTCTTGACATCAAGATCAACTCCGTTGAAAGATTCAAAGAAAGAGCCGGCATTAAATAATCAGAAGTTTCTTTGATCGAACAGTCTGCAAGGAGTAGGCTGGACGCAAAACAACAGTCTGATTGAGTGGACGACTCAAATTACAAAAAATATAAAATGGAATAGGTTTGCAAGGAGTAAGCCTATTCCATATTATTAAACTTGAAATTACTGAATTTTAGAATAGTTCAAATTCAGTAACCTGTTGCAATATGATAAGATATGTGAAGATAAAACGCAGCTGCTAAAATAATCAGCAGAAAACAGAGAATAATCTTACGAAAATTCTATAGCAAATTCTAAATTTGTGTGATAGAATAAGAAAGACTATAAATTTGTTATTTTTCTATTCACACGTATGTAAAGGAGGCGCATATTTGGATAAGCAGGATTTATTCAGAAGAGCGAAAGATGCCATTGTTGATGCTGATGAGGCAAAAGCTCTGCGTATTATCGAGGAGGCAAAGAACGCAGAATTTGATCTCCTGGATTTACTGCTGTCTGGGTTTGGTGCCGGCAATGACGAGATAGGTTCACTATTTGATAGAGGTGCTCTGTCTCTGCCTGAATTGATCTACGCGGCAGAAGTGATGAAGAGTGTGACAAACACAATTCTAAATTTATTAAATGAAAATGAAAGACCGGTTCCTGAGAAAAGAGGAAGAATCTTACTGGCTACCGTAGCGGGTGATGTACATGATATAGGCAAAGGTATCGTGGCTTCCACCTTGCGGACAGCGGGATTTGAGGTAATCGATCTTGGGTGTGAAGTTCCCGTTGAGACGATTATTGAAGAGGCCAGACGATATAAAGCAGATATTATAGGCACCAGTGCGCTGCTCACCTCTACTATGACAGAGCAGAAGAAGCTGGAGAAGCTTCTGATGGAAACCGGCGAAAAAGAAAGCTTTATTACCATGGTTGGAGGAGCGCCGTGCACACCGCGCTGGGCTAAGAAAATTGGTGCCAGCGGCTACAGTGAAGATGCCATTGAAGCGGTTAAGGTAGCACTTCAGCTTATGAAAGAAAAAGAAGAGCAAGAAAAGAATTCGTAAATGTGGAGGAAAATAAAATGGGCAAAGAACTTATTTTTCAGGCGCTGAGACATGAAGAAACCAAGGAACTTCCTTGGGTGCCTTTTGCAGGTGTGCACGTTGGTAAACTGAAGGGCTACACTGCAGAAGAAGTTTTAAGAGATGAAGACAAATTGGTAGAATGCTTGATTGAAGCAAACAAATTATATACACCGGATGGACTTCCTGTCATCTTCGATCTGCAGGTTGAAGCAGAAATTCTGGGATGTGACCTGATGTGGGCTGAGAACAATCCGCCTTCAGTAAAGAGCCATCCGCTGGCAGCAGAAAAGACTATCCCTTGCAAATGCAAGATTCCTACAGAAAATGACGGCAGACTTCCTATGATTCTGTCTGCTATGAGAAGAGTCAAAGAAGCAATTGGTGAAGATACTGCTCTGTATGGTCTGATTTGCGGACCATTCACTTTAGCATCTCACCTGCGTGGAACTGATATCTTTATGGATATGGTAGGTGACTCCAACTACGTAAAGGAACTGGTAAACTATTGTGCTGAGGTTTCCATTGCTATGGCTAAGATGTACATCGATGCTGGTATGGATGTTATCGCAGTCGTTGACCCGCTGGTATCCCAGGTATCCCCTAAGCACATCGAAAAGATGCTGTCTGATGGATTCAAAGCAGTATTTGACTATGTAAGATCCAGAGGTGCTTACTCTGCATTCTTCGTATGTGGTAATGCTACTAAGCAGATCGAAGTAATGTGCAAGATGAACCCGGATGGCGTTTCTGTTGACGAAAACGTTAACTTGGCAGAAGCTAAGAAAGTTACTGACCAGTACAACGTTACTATTGGTGGTAACATTCCTCTTACTACTACCATGCTGCACGGTAATCAGGAAGACAACATGAAGGGTGTTATTGACCTGATTGACTCCATTGATAACCATAAGAACCTGATTATTGCTCCGGGATGCGACATGCCTTATGATACACCGATTGAAAATACAATCGCTTGCGCACAGGCAGTGAAGAATCCTGACAGCACCAGAGAATTAATTAAAAACTACGAAACTGTCATCGATGATTCCAACATCGAAATTCCTGACTATGAAAACCTGGATAAGGTTCTCATCGAGTTGTTCCTGCTCGACCCTGAACAGTGCGCAGCCTGCACCTACATGCTGGCTTCCGTAGAAGATAACTGGGATGATCTGAAGGATATGGCAGAATACAGAGTATACAAATACTTCATCAAAGATGATATCGCAAGAACCAGAAAGATGGGCATTGCAAATCTGCCGACTATGTGCATTAACGGTGAGCAGAAATATATTTCCATCATCCCTTCCAAGGATGAATTAGTTGCATCTGTAAAAGAAGCACAGGCTAAATTAAAGAAATAAATCACTTTGAATGATTGGTAAGGTGGTAGGCCGGTGGTCTATCACCTTATTATTTTGTTCAGCGAGGCAAGGTATGAAAAATCAAAAAATATCTATAGAAGAGGCGAAAGCGTATCCTCTGGCAGAGAAGCGCTTTATCAGAACTTGCGGTTTTAATCTGGAAACCGAAAAGCATCAGCGCATGATGAAGATGGGCATGGATGTGAGAAACAAGGGGATAGACGGCATCAAAATCGATGCCCTGGTGTCGTATTATGGCAGTGAAGTTTATCACGACAGCAAGGTGCAAATAGGAGATACGCAAATCTACTGCAACTATTTCGAACAGATTCCCAAAGAGTGGGTAGAGGGTGTTTACTTCTATATGCTCACCGTTGGTGAATGTCTTTTTTCCAGTGAAGAAAATATAATGGATTTTTTATATGCTGATATTTGGGGAACGAATTATGTAGACGCTGGCGTTGAAATCTTGAAAACAAGACTTCTAGAGGATTTGAAGCAGAGGTTTCCAAAGCGAGATCTGTATTTATCCGATGAGTTTGGTCCGGGATATTTCGGTATGCCGGTCATAGAATCCAAGAAATTTTTTAATATATTGGACGGGGCTTCTATCGGGGTTTGGGTGAAGGACAGCGGACTGATGATTCCGCAGAAAACCTGTGCGGGCTTATATTTGGTGCTGAACAGGCAGGGCGTAAAGGCAGAACCGGAGTGTATGCAGTGTAGGGGCAATGCTTCTGGATGTCAATTTTGTGCAGTTAGAGCGGAAGCTGAGACGAATTAGAGGGAGGTAGCTATGAAAATTACTTTTTTACCACAGAACATAACTTGGGAAGCAGAAGCTGGCGAAACCATTTTGCAGGCAGCGGTGAAAGCCGGCGTAAATATAGACGGAAACTGTGCAGGTATGGGAACCTGCGGAAAGTGCAAAGTAAAGATTATTGAAGGCGATAGACAGACCATAAATGACCATCACCACAAACTGTCTGAAAATGAAATTGAGGCGGGATGGAGACTGGCATGTTGTCATCCCGTATCTGAGGGCATGATCATCGAAATGCCGGAGTCTGAAACTACAGCTTCCAGAAAGAAAAAGCTGATTCATCTGCCGGAAGGCTTTGAAAAAGTGCCGCAGGTAGAAAAAATCTGTGTGGAAGTGCAGGCGTCTGACATCAACGATCAGAGAAGCGATGCGGAGAGAATGATTGAAGCGCTGGGCTTTGAAAACCTCAGCTGTACTTTTTCTGTAACGAAAAAAATCCCGGAAGTGCTTAAAGCTGGCAATCTGGTTACAGCAACTCTTCGCGGCGATGAAATGATTGATTTGGAAGCTGGAGACACCACTTCTGAAAATTACGGCGTTGCAGTGGATATTGGTACGACTACAGCGGTTGTTATGCTTTGGAATGTACAGACAGGTGAGATGATGGATGTTTCTGCATCTACTAACCCGCAGGGGGCATACGGTGCCGATGTTATTTCCAGAATCACGTTTGTAATGGAAAAAGAAGGCAATCTGGATGTGATTCACGACGTTATTATCGATTGTATCAATAAGGCGGTGGAAGGCTTTGCTGCGGAGCACCACTTTAACCCTGCAAATATATATCAGTACGTGGTAGTAGGCAATACGACAATGAGCCATATTTTCCTCGGTGTAAATCCTGCCCAGCTGGCGGTATCGCCGTTTACACCAGTATTTACTGAAGGTCTCTCTGCAAGATGCGAAGAGCTGGCGCTGACAGGGCATAAAGATGCGCAAGTACACGTGGCTGGCAATATTGCAGGTCATGTGGGCTCCGATATTACAGCGGGCATTATCACAAACGATTTGATGGACTGCGATAAAGGACACCTTTTTATCGATATCGGCACCAACGGTGAAATCGTACTGACCGGAAACGGAAGAGCGGTAGCTTGCTCCACAGCGGCAGGACCTGCTTTTGAGGGAAGTTCCATCAAACAGGGTATGCGTGCTGCAAGAGGCGCCATTGAGAGAGTGGACATTCTAAAAGATCGTGTAGAGATTGCGGTTATTGGCGATGCAGAGCCAATCGGTATTTGCGGATCCGGCATTATCGATGCTGTAGGTGAGCTGATTCGTACCGGTATCGTGGATAAATCAGGCAGACTTCTTGGAAGAGAAAAGCTGGCAAAGAAGGGCATTTCAGAAAATATCCTGAAACATATAAAAGAGGACGACAAGTCCAATGATTTTGTGTTATACTTTAGTAAAGACGGCAAAAGTGATGTAGTCATCACCCAGAAGGACGTCAGAGAAGTGCAGCTTGCAAAGGCGGCTATTTCTGCTGGCATTACGATTATGATGAAAGAAATCGGGATTACCAAAGATACTCTTGAAAAAATCAGTATCGCAGGTGCTTTCGGCAACTACATCAGAAACACCAGTGCAATCAATATCGGTTTGCTACCGAAAATTGCAGAGGAAAAGATTTACTCTCTTGGAAATTCCGCAGGTATCGGCGCTTCCATGATTCTCCTTTCAGAAAGAAGCAAAGAAGAAGCAGAGGTGGCGGCAAGAAGAATCGAGCATATCGAGCTTGCGGCAAGAAGCGATTTTCAGGATCAGTATATGATGGCAATGATGTTTTAATGTCTGCTTGTGAGAAAGGATTGACAAAAAAGACGAGACGGAGGAAATCATGTTAGATTTTAGCAGAAAAGATTATTCCAAAGAAGAACTGCTGCGTATCATGGCTTCAGATGACCCTGAGATTTTACAGGCTTTATTCAGCCAGGCGCGGAAAATCCGAAAGGAAGTGCAGGGTAATAAAATCTTTGCATATGGATTTGTGTATTTTACGACCTATTGCAGAAATAACTGCAACTTCTGTTATTACAGAAATTCTAACAAAATCGAGAGATACAGAAAGAATAAAGACGAGGTTCTTGCTATTTCAAAGTCCTTGATTGACTCCGGCGTCAATCTCATTGATTTGACCATGGGAGAGGATCCGCAATATCATGCTGAGGACTTTGAAACTGTCTGTCAGATTATTAAAGAGATAAAAGATGTTTATGATACGCCGGTGATGATTTCACCGGGTGTGGTAAATCACAATATTATCGATAAATTTGCAGAAGCAGGAGCGGATTTTTATGCGCTTTATCAGGAAACCCACAACAGAGAACTTTATGCGAAGATGAGAGTTGGACAGGATTACGATGCTCGTATGAATGCGAAGCTTTACGCGAAGGAGAAGGGGATTTACATCGAAGAGGGGCTTCTTGCAGGCATTGGCGAAACGAGCGAGGATATCGTGGATTCTCTTTTGACTATGGGTGAAATCGGCGCGAGACAGGTGCGCGTCATGAGCTTTATTCCCCAAGAGGGAAGTCCGATGGAAGACTGCAAGACTCCAGACCGAATTGAGGAGCTGAAGATTATCGCTCTGATGAGACTTTTGTATCCGAGTGCCCTGATTCCGGCGTCTTTGGATGTGGACGGCATAAGGGGCTTAAAGGATCGGATCAATGCAGGCGCTAATCTGATTACTTCCATTATTCCTCCTAAATCCGGCTTTATGGGGGTTGCCCACAGTACTATGGATGTAGATGAAGGTGGTAGAACTGTGGAAGAAGCAGCTTCTATTCTGGATGAAATGGGACTGCGAATTGCAAGCAAAGAAGAATACGAAGCATTCCTTCGGCAGGTGCGCCCATGAAGGTCGCAATTATCGGAGGAAAGCTGCAGGGAACAGAGGCGGTATATCTAGCCTCTGCCTGCGGTTTTGAGAGCATTTTAATCGATAGTAATCCGAATGTTCCCGCTGCCGGTCTTGCAGACCGCTCTATCTGCGGGGATATTACGGCCAGCGATGAAGCTGTGATAGCTGCCATGATGGAAGCGGACTTTGTGCTACCTGCCAACGAAAACGACCGAGTGCTTGAGGCGGTTTGCAGAATTTGCGAGGAAAAGGGTCTGCCCCTTGCTTTCGACAAAGCAGCTTATGAAATTACCAAATCCAAGAAAAAGTCGGACAGACTGTTTCTGGAAAACGGCATTCCGGCACCTCGCTATTACCCAAAAGGAAAGGCGCCGTATATCATGAAACCTTCAGGGGAAAGCGGTTCGGCAGGCGTGACTTATGCCCGCAGCAAAGAGGAGGTAGAGGCGTTTTTAGCAAAATGCACAGATCCTGAAAACTGGATTGTACAGGAGTATTTGGAAGGACCGTCCTATTCTATTGAAGTCATCGGTATTCCGGGCAATTACAGAACCTATGCGGTGACGCAGATTCATATGGATCAGTTCTACGACTGTTGCAAAGTGACCTGTCCGTGTCCAATTACAAAGGAGCAGGAAGCGAAATTTTCTGTATTGGGTAAAAAACTGGCGCAGCTTGTCAAGTTGCACGGCATCATGGATGTGGAAGTCATTGACGACGGCGAGGACTTTAAGGTACTGGAAATCGACGCCAGGATTCCGAGTCAGACTCCTATTGCTGTGCTGTACGCATCGGGAATAAACGAACTATCGGAACTTGCAGATATCATTGTAAAAGGCGAATTTGTATCGCCGCAGTGCGATTTGGGCAGATTCAGTGTCTATGAGCATTATCGCCGTGACAAAGGCGCAGTTGTGCAGGAAGGTGAACATATGATGAGCGATGCCGGACCGCTGGAGAAACGAATGGACTTTTGCGGCAGCAAAGTGAGTCTTCTCGACGAAAAAGAAAACGGAGATTTCTGCGGCATTTTTGTAAACTGGGCTGATTCAAAGGAGAAATTGGAAGCACAGAGAGAACAAATTTTGAGAAATCTAAAAACCTTACCATAAAATTAAAAAATATTGTTAACAAAACAATATTGGTTATGATACAATACTGGTAGAATGAATTTGAAAAAGTTGCAGAGGAGTGCTGATTATGGAGAAATTTACCGTAACACAGGCAGAAAGAATCGGAGAACTCAACGGCAGCAAAGAACTGATTGAAGCTGAGTTTGAAACAAAGGCGGAGCGTGATCAGGCTTTTCGCAAGGCTGAGAAAGAGTTGGTTCGTGAGAGTCGTGCCAAGATTAAGTCGCTCCTCGATGAGAAGCATATCACACAGAATATTCTAGTTGGCAGAAGTCTGGAAGACTGGCTGATGGGTGAAGCTTTTACCAAGGTGGTGACGCCTACCATTATCACCAGGGATATGCTTGCGAAGATGACGATTGATGAGTTTCACCATCTGTCAGAGCAGGTGTTTTGGCTGGACAAGAAGAGATGTCTCAGACCTATGCTTGCACCGAACCTCTATGTAGTGATGAGAGAACTTCATCGGATTACGGGAGAGCCTGTTAAGATTTTTGAGCGCGGCTCCTGTTTCCGAAAGGAATCTCAAGGAGCGCAGCACATGAACGAGTTTACCATGCTCAACTGTGTGGAGCTTGCCGCCATTCCAGAAGGCGGACAGCTTGAGGAAATGAAGCGCCTGGCAAGATGTGCCATGGAAGCACTGCAGGTGCCGGAAGATGAATATGAGTTTGTTGTGGAGGAATCCACTGTTTACGGGCATACTTTGGACATTGAGATTAACGGCATGGAAGTCGCTTCCGGCTCCTATGGTCCGCATTTTCTCGATGCGCAGTGGGGCGTGTTCGATACATGGGTGGGAATCGGCTTTGGCATTGAGCGTCTGACCATGGCGCTAAACAAAAGCAAGACCATCAAACGTTATGGCGGAAGTATCGCCTTTATTGACGGTCAGCCGCTGAATGTATAATTTTGAGATAGATAAGAGGAATTTCTGATGACAAGACTTAGAACCGAATGGATTACTTACATGCTGGATGGCATGGAGGAATATAACAGGGATTTAGCTGCTAAGACAGGCATGGATCTTGCTGCACTTATGGCGGATACTTTCTGTGTCAGCAAGTTCGATTTAGCTGCGGCACAAAAGAACATAAAAGTTGCTGTAGTTCCAATCACCCAAGGTGAAGGGATTATCGGAAGTTTCAGCGAGTCTGTGGCAGCCATTGTGAGATCCATGGGATTTTGCGCAGACGTAATGCCTAATACCGATGTAGACGGAATTTACGATGCAACTCTCGGTGGCTATGACGTACTGTTCTTTGCTGATGATATCCGATACTTAGCACTGAATATCCGTTCTGGAAAGGCGTCTGACAATAATTATGCTACAGCGCTTGGCTTTGTTAAGACTCTGCTTGCAATGATGAAAAGACAAGGTGAGAATATTGCTGAGGCAAAGATTCTGCAGATTGGCTACGGTATCGTAGGAAGAGAATCTGCAGCAATTTTAAAAGCAATGGGCATAGATTTTGACTTATATGACAACAATCCTGCTGCGATTACTGATTTTGAAGGAAAGACTATTTCTACAAAGGAAGAAATCAAGGATTATCAATATATTTTGGATTTTACCAATGAAGGTGAATGGCTGCACAGAGAAGATCTGCGTGCGGATGTCATTTACGCAAGCCCGGGCGTGCCATATTCCATGGATGAAGAGACAGCTGCAGCTTTTGAAGCGCAGTCTGTTCACGACAATCTGGAAATCGGCACAGCAATTATGCTCGGAGAAAGTTTGTTTGGTAAATAAAACTGATGTGGGGTGCGGATCGTATGGATCACATGGACTCTAAATCCATGCAGCCGGGTGAGACTCCCGGGCACCTCGCCATGAAGCCCTAGCCCGGTTTGCTGTGAAGCAAACCGTTGGCAGGTCTCACATCAGGCTTTCCCAAGAATGAGAAGCATGATTGGAAGAATGCTACGGTGAAAGCCGATTTTCATAAGGTTGTGCAAAATACGCTGGAGCCATTTGAAATGCAAAACTTTGAATGTAAGGGTTGTGCAAAATGAACAAGATTAGTTTAAAATGCACAACGCAACGAATCAAGGTTGTGCCAAAATGAGTGAAAACACCTAGCAATGCAAAACTTTATACACTGGGAATGGCGTAAAACGGACTAAATGTGCCTAATTGTAAATGCTAGCAGGGATAAGGTTGTGCAAAATGAATATAATTAATCCGAAATGCAAAACTTTGAAAGCTGGAATTGTGCAAAATGTACGAGATAAGCTGAAAATGCACAACACGGCAGCGCAGGATTGTGCAAACTAAGTGAAAATCATCAAATATACAAAACTGTTGCCGAAGAAAAGCGGCATTCTAACATAGAAGGAGAGTAAACCATGATTCAGATTGTACTGCTCAGTGGATTTTTAGGTGCTGGTAAGACTACCTTAATGCAGAGGCTGTTAGATACCTATCAAGAACACAAAATTGGTGTTATTATCAATGAGTTTGGCGAAATTAATATTGATGCAAAGCTTGTAAGCAGAGATGGTATTGATATTGCGGAACTGTCAAATGGTTCTATTTTCTGTGCTTGTATTAAAGACAAGTTTGTAGACGGGTTGATTGAGATGTCGAAAACCGACATTGAATATCTTTTCATCGAGGCGTCCGGTCTTGCAGACCCATCCAACATGGGCGACATCGTTGATGGAATTAAGAAGGATACCAACGATAATTACCTGATTAAAGGAAATATCTGTGTAGCTGACTCCTGCAACTTTTTGGAACTGGTAGAAGTGCTGCCAGCGCTGGAGAGACAGGTGAAGCATGCCAATGCAGTGATTGTCAATAAAATGGATTTGATTGATGACGAAACTTTTAAAGAAATTGCTGAAAAAATTGCTGAAATCAATGAGAGCACTAAGATTTATGCGGCAACCCAATGCGACGTAGATATTAAAGATATTGTAGATAACTTTGCGCCGAGCCTGGTGAGAAGCGAAGATACAACCAACACTTATGAGAGCAGACCGCAGACTTTTATCGTCAAGGCAGATCAGCCTGTGGAAAAAGAAAAACTCATCGCTTTTATCAAGTCTATTTCTGACAGCAGCTATAGAATCAAGGGGTTCTGTCAGACCATCGAAGAAGGCACGGTGGAAGTCAGCGGTGTGGTCAATAACTTGATTATTACACCGTGGAAGACTGAGGAAAAAACAGAAATCGTCGTAATTTCATCGGTAGGGATTAAGATGATGAGTCTGATTACAGAGAACGCAAAGAATATTCTGGAAGGAAGGTTCTATATTTAATGGCAGAGGCAAAGAAGAGGTACTATCGAAAAAACGTAGAACTCTTTGTTTTACTCAATAAGATGAAGCTATGGCCGGCGAGAAGCGGTCAGCTTCATGGAATTAGAGAGATTGATCTTGCGGGAAAGTACATTACCATTACGACCCATTGCGGAAAAAGCATGCGTCTTTACAATTCTCGTAATTCCAGGGCGGCAAGGTGGCTGAGGAATAAATGGGCACTGAAGCCGTGCAAGCAGTGTAAAGTTCCTGAGTGGAAGCTGGAAAAGTATTCTAAGACCATGTTTGATTCTCATTATGGAAGCGATTTAGTGCATAAAGAATAGGAGATTTTCATGTATATTGATATGGATTGCCCTTGTCAGGGCAAGAATTTGGATAAGTTATTACAACCATTGATCCTTTGCATTTTACTGCAGGGTGGCGATATGCACGGTTTTGCAATCCTGAAAGAAATCGGGAAGATTCCAAGGTTCGCAGACAAAGTACCTGATGCGACAGGTGTGTACAGATATTTGAAAAAAATGGAAAGCTCCGGACTTTTGACTTCCAAATGGGAGCTTGAGGATTTGGACGATGCGGGAAAACCTAAACGAATTTTCAGCATCACACCCGAGGGAAAGGGTTGTCTTGCCAACTGGGCGCAGGCGCTTTCTGATTATGAAAGCTATATTCATCAGCTGATTGAAATGATTCACCATTCGATTTAAGTGCATATAAAAAATTGAAAACGGAGCGCAATGCTCCGATTTTCGCTATATGAGTAAAAATAGGAGGAATTTTATGGCATACGTTTTACTGTATCTGACATGTATGATTATTTGTTATTTTGTTGCCAGCAAATTGCGCAATCACAGAGAAATCCTCAGTAAGATTATTAATGTGGTAACTTTAGCCAGCGTTTTTATGCTGGTTTTGATGATGGGGATGCGCATGGGCTCTAATGAAGAGATTATTGCCAGTCTTGGCACCATTGGACTGCAGGCTTTCATCTTTACTATTGTAGTTGTAATCGGCGGTGTTTTTTCAGTCATGGCGGCTAGAAAGCTGCTGGGAATTGATAAGTTCGGCAGATTAAAAGCGCAGGCAAAAGGTCAGACTAATGATGAAATCGCAGAGAGTGAAGCAGAAGCGGATACAGAAGAAGGCGGTGGTTCAGCGGCTTTGATGACCTGGCTGATTATCATTGCTGTGGTGCTGGGACTTTTGTTCGGTTACTTCTATCTTCGTGTCAATGTAGCAGATATTGATGGCTTTAATGATAAAGTGGGTAATGTAATGACTTTAGGGCTTTGCATTATGATAGGAAGCATTGGATTTGATATGGGGCTTTCGGGAACAGTCATTGCGCAGGTGAAGCATATTGGATTTCGGGTGCTGATATTTCCGGCGGCGGTTATCGTTGGAACGGCTGTTTCTTCTGTGATTATGAGCTTTTTTTTGCCGCTTTCGGTTCGTGAGTGTATTGCAATCGGTTTTGGATTTGGCTGGTATACCTTTGCACCGGTGGCGATTTCCAGTGCAGGTCACGTTATGGCGGGAGCAGTGTCCTTTATGCACAATGTCTTTAGGGAAACCTTTGGCATTATTCTGCTTCCGATTCTAGCAAAGAAAATCGGCTATATTGAGGCGTGCAGTCTGCCCGGTGTGGCAGCGGGGGATATGGGCTTATCGCTGGTGGAGAAGGCCTTGCGACCTGATATCGTAGTGTATTCCTTTGCTATCGGCATGTCGGAAAGCATTTTGATTCCGCTTCTGGTAACGCTGGCAATTGGTGTGTAAAATAAGTGAGAGGAAGTATATAAATGGAAAAAAGAAAAAGATTTACGGGAAGTGAAGATTATGTCGCTTCAAAAGAGTTGATGAATGCAGTCAATGTGGCTATTGCACTGGAAAAGCCTTTGCTGATCAAGGGAGAACCGGGAACTGGCAAAACCATGTTGGCAGAAGCAATCGCAAAAGCCTTGGAGATGAAATTGATCATATGGGGTATTAAGTCCACCACCAAGGCACAGGAAGGGCTTTATGTCTACGATACTGTGCAGCGTCTATATGACAGCCAGTTTGGGGAGGGCGATGTTTCTGATATCAAACAGTACATCAAACTGGGTAAACTGGGTGAAGCCTTTACGGCGAACGAACAGGTGGTGCTTCTCATCGATGAAATCGATAAGGCGGATTTGGAGTTTCCAAACGATTTGCTCTGGGAACTTGATAAAATGGAATTCTACATCAATGAGACAAAGGAAACGATTAAAACGAAACACCGGCCTATTGTCATTATTACCTCCAATGCGGAAAAAGAATTGCCTGACGCATTTTTGCGCCGGTGCATTTTTCATTATATAGATTTTCCTGACAGTGGAAAAATGGAAGAAATTATCAAGGTTCACTTTGGCGACATGAACAAGAAACTGGTGCATGCTGCTATGGAAGCCTTTTATGCAATTAGAGACATGCGGCAGATTCAGAAGAAGCCGAGCACATCAGAGCTGCTCGACTGGGTGCAGGCGCTTTCTATCAGCGGCGCTTCTGTAGATGAAATCAGAGAACGGATTCCTTATATCGGCGTGCTTTTAAAGAAAAATCAGGACATCGATATAGTTAAAGGATACAGACATGTTTATTAAGTTCTTTTATTTACTTCGAGACAGAGGACTGAACGTATCCTTGGATGAGTGGCTGTGTCTCGTCGAGGCTTTGGACAAGGGGCTTGCTATGAACTCTTTGCTGGAGTTTTATTATCTGTGTCGCAATGTGCTGATAAAAAATGAGGCAGACTACGATAAATTTGATCTGGCATTTGCAGAGTATTTCCAAGGAGTAGAGACAGTAGAGCAAATCCCGGATGAACTTTGGCAGTGGCTGCATACAGAGGAGCGGGAGCGGGATATTCTGGACAGACCTGACTGGGCAAAGGAATATGATTTCGACAAACTGATGGAAATGTTTCGGGAAAGACTGGCTGAGCAGACAGAGAAACATGACGGCGGAAATTACTGGATTGGAACCGGCGGTACCTCTGCCATGGGGCATGGCGGCTACAATCCGTCAGGCATTCGTGTAGGCGGTTACAGCCGCCATCGAACAGCGGTGCAGGTTGCTGGAGACAGAAACTTCCGCGATTTCCGGCAGGATCAGTCGCTGGATACCAGACAGTTTCAGATGGCATTTCGAAAACTGCGTCAGTTTTCAACCAGAGTGGATATGGCAAAGACGGAACTTGACGTAGAAGGAACCATTGATGCAACTTGTAATAATGCGGGGATGCTGAAATTGGTCTATGAGAAGCCTCGAAAAAATACTGTAAAACTACTGCTGCTTATGGACTCTGACGGCTCTATGTCGCCTTATACCAATCTTTGCAATCAGCTGTTTCAGGCAGTGCATCAGTCGACCCATCTGAAAGACTTGAAAATCTACTATTTTCATAACTGTATCTACGATTATCTTTATACAAGTCCAAGGTGTCAGCATGGAGAGTGGGTAGAAACTGACTGGATTTTCAATAATCTGGACAGTGAATATAAAGTGATTTTGGTAGGCGATGCCGCTATGTCACCTTATGAGCTCATCGCAAAGGGCGGCAATAACGATTGGAGTCTGTATAATGAAGAGCCGGGTATTCTCTGGCTGCAGAAATTTCCGAAGCGATATAAGAAGTGTATTTGGCTGAATCCAATCAAAGAACAGCGGTGGGAGCATGCTTATGGAAGTAGGACGATTCAAATGGTTCGTCAGGTTTTTCCTATGTTTGAGCTGACTTTAGATGGGCTGGATAAAGGGATACAGAGACTGCTGGTGAGATAAAAACCAAATAAAAAGATTCCCATTTAGGAATATAATTTGAAAAAAGAATAAAATATGCTATATTTAGAAAAGGAGGTGCGGCTATGGTAAAAAGAGAAGTGTATTTGGAGCAGCTGTTTTCATGGAAAGATGAACAGGTTATTAAGGTAGTAACGGGCATTCACAGGTGCGGAAAATCCACACTGCTGAAGCAGTATCAGGCAGAATTGACTGCCCAGGGTGTATCGCAGGAGCAAATTGTTTCTGTGAACTTTGAAGAATTAGAATATGAGCACCTTCTTGACTATCAGGCATTATATCAATACTTGAAAGAACGTCTATGTGCTGATAAAATCACGTATATTTTTCTAGATGAAATTCAGAAAGTACCTTCTTTTGAAAAAGTGGTAGACAGCCTTTATGTAAAAGAGAACACAGATATCTATATTACTGCTTCTAACGCATATATGCTTTCTGGTGATTTGGCAACATTGCTGACCGGGCGCTATGTAGAAATATCTATGCTGCCTTTTTCTTTTCGAGAATATGTTGAGGTTACAGGGCTTTCTGATGAGCAGGCTTTTTCAGAATATATGAAAACCGGAGGCTTGCCTTATGTTGTTGCCATGAATCGCACCGATGAAAAAGAAGAAACATATTTAGAAGGCATTTATAATACTGTAATTATTAGAGATATTGAAGAGCGGCAGAGCCGCAAAGAAAAGTATTGCGGCATTCGCAAAATTACTGATATCGTATTGCTGAAAAGTATTGCGCAGTATCTTGCAAGTGTAATCGGCAGTCCGCTTTCTATTAAGAAAATAACAGATTATCTGATATCTTCCGGACGCAAAGTATCGCCCAATACAGTGAGTGATTACGTGGAGGCTTTAACGGAGTCGTTTATTTTCTACCCTGCAGAACGGTTTGACATAGTAGGTAAGCAGCTTTTAAAGGTCAATAAAAAGATGTATATGGTAGATTTGGGATTGAGAAACCATATTTTACCGAGAAAAAGATATGATATAGGCTTTTCCATAGAAAATATCGTATTCTTTGAACTGCTCCGAAGAGGATATAAAGTGACCATCGGGAAGAATGGGATGATGGAAGTTGACTTTGTAGCTCAAAAACAGGGTGTCATAACGTACTATCAGGTTACAGCGGATATGACAGCGGAGGTAACTTTTGAGCGGGAAATGAGAGCACTTAGGAGTATTCCTGATCATTATGAAAAGATAGTTCTCACGCTGGATCGTTTTTCTACGGGAAATTATGAGGGGATTAAAGTCGTCAATGTGCTGGACTGGCTTTTGGAAAAATAAGAAAAAAGGTATTATGCAAAGTGAAATAGTTTTACCTGCATAATGCCTTTTTTATGAGATTTTGCACAATTATTCTTTAGTTACGCAGACCGCCAGGATAAGTCCTACTGCAGCAAAGGCTGTAGCAAGGAAGCCCACAGCGGAGAATCCCTGTGCTTCAGAAGCAAAGAGTCCGAAAACACCTGAAAAGAGGGAGGAACCGATACAGCCCGCAATCTGAAAGCCTGTACTCATTACGGTGACACCATGAGGATTCTCCTGCGGAGAAAGTTTTGCCAGAGCAAAGGACTGTACAGGACCGATGATCAGTGCACTACCGCAGATAACAGGAATGTACAAAATTGCCAGCAGAATCGAAGATTCTGTGTGAACCAGAGAGAGTGCAGCGGTGCAAACTCCGATACAGAGGAAACCCAGCGGCAGCAGTACTTTTCCGCCTTTTTTATCATAAATCTGTCCTGCAATCGGTGCAATCACACAAGATAAACAAATAGCAGGGAACAGCACCATTGACGCATTGAACGGTGACATACCTATGCCGCTTTGCATAAACAATGGTATTACAATGTTCATTGCGAAGATAACCAGCAGGGAAATCATGTTGATGATAACGCCGATGGAGAATGCTTTGATTTTAAGCGGACTTAACTGAATAAGCGGCTCAGTCAGAGTTCCCTGTCTTTTAACAAAGAAGATCAGGAAGATAATGCCGATAATTGCAGCTAAAAGAGCGATGGTTACATTACCTGCTAAAACAGTAGAAATACCGTAAAGTATACCGATCAGTGCCAGACTGATGAAAATGACCGACAAAACGTCCAGCTTTGGATGGGTCAGTTTTGCGATATTCGGCAGAAGTACTGCGCCGCAAAGGAAGCAAAGCAGAGATAAGCCGCCGAAGACCCATAATAGCACATGCCAGTCAAAGAATTCTAACAGTGCGCCTGCAACGATGACACTGCTGGAAGGTCCCAGTGTTGTCATGGCTCCCATAATACCCATGAAAGTACCCAGTTTTTCTTTTGGAGCGACTTCCAGCGTGATATTCATGCCGATTGGAATCAGCATACCTGTACCCAGAGCCTGGACGATACGTCCAATGAGAAGAACTGAAAAATTGCTGCTGACAGCGCCAATAACACTGCCGACAATGAGAAGACCTACGGTAAATAAGTACAGTTTTTTAGTCGGAATGCTTTTATATGCAAAAGCAGAGACCGGAACCATGATTGCAGCGCCGAGCATATATGCGGCTGCCAACCATTGTACAGTGCCGACACTGACATGAAAATCTTCCATGACAGCAGAAAATGATACATTTAAGAACGTTTCGTTAAACGTTGCGAGAAAAGCAGAAAAGGCAGCAACAAAGATAATTAGTTGATACTTGGTTGTTTTTTCTTTGGCGCCAGATTGCGTCTTTGGGTTGTGTGTTTCAACCATTTCAAAACTCCTTTCGATTTTGACAAGAATAAACACACAAAACTAAACGCTTTTCAAAACTTCGGAAAGGCGCAGCGTGAGACAATAAAAAACACACGCTTAGCCTGTACCGTAATCAGATTTACGAGCGCTTGCTCTACGTGTGTCGTTTGCCATTTATATAATTGATAATATTATTTTAACAGATTTTAAAAATCGGGTCAAGTGTGGAAAAAATTGTAAATTCTTCCTGCGATATGATTGGGTTTAACTAAAATATCGGAAGACACCTTTGACCTTGCCAAGAACCTTGACGTCCTGCACGATAATAGGACTCATAGTGTCATTCTCCGGCTGCAGTCTGATGTGACCGTTTTCTTTGTAGAAGGTTTTGACTGTGGCTTCGCTTTCGAAGCCGTCAATCATAGCGACTACGATTTCGCCGTTTCTGGCAGTGCTTTGCTGTTCAACGAG
This sequence comes from Anaerotruncus sp. 80, assembly GCF_009936115.1. Classification (NCBI taxonomy): domain Bacteria; kingdom Bacillati; phylum Bacillota; class Clostridia; order Eubacteriales; family Oscillospiraceae; genus Anaerotruncus; species Anaerotruncus sp. 80. The sequence goes on along the minus strand of NZ_QWES01000001.1, from coordinate 263,515 downwards.
AATCAGGTCGCCATCCATAATGCCTACATTAATCATACTCTCGCCGCAAACTCTGAGCATGAAATTGGAACCGCCTGCATACTGGGCAGGAATCGGAAAGGTTTCTTCTATATTCTGTTCTGCAAGGATCGGTGTACCTGCAGCAACTCTGCCGACTACAGGAACATCGATAATATCTTCGCGATGAAAGTCCTCTGCATAAGATGGTGCAGTGGAAGTCGAAGATTCTGATACCTCTTTCTCCATGTCGACAACCATAAGCGCTCTCGGTTTGGACGGGTCCTTCTTCAGATAACCCTGCTTGACAAGGCTTGCGATGTCCTTGTGAGCGGTAGAGGTGGACTTGATATTCAGAGCACTGCAGATTTCTCTGACCGTAGGAGGGTAGCCCTTGGTTCTGATCTCATCCTTCATAAAATCTAAAATCTTCTGTTCGCGTTCTTTAAGCTGATTCATAATACCCTCCGTTTATTTGCTTAATTGAAATTCTTTGTTCGTATTATATCATAAAACGAACAAAAAGTAAACATTTGTTCACGATTATTTAAAAATGATTTTGCAATTATGCAGAATAGATGATAAAATAAAAAAGCTGGCATTTGCTGCCGATACATTTTATCAGGAAATATATAAAGGAAAATTTTATGATTATCGTTACTCTTTGCAAATTACTGCTAGCGCTTACAGTTGGCTACTATTTGAACAAGAAAGACATATTTACAAAGGACGTGAATCAGAAGCTTTGCACTTTTGTCATTGATGTCTGTCTGCCGCTGGTGATTCTTACTTCTCTCAGTGAGGCGGACGGCGCCATGGGCAAAGAACTTTTGATTCGATTTGTTCTGGTCGGCGGTGTTTTTTACTGTTTGCTTCCGTTTATTGCAAAGGGAATCAATGTGCTGACAAGAATTCCAAAGGAAGACAGACCTGTCTATGAACAGTTTTATATCTTTGGAAATACGATGTATATGGGATATCCTGTGACAGCGTCTCTTTACGGCAGTGGCTGTATTTTTCAACTGAGTATTTTTCATCTGGGATTTGACATTTTATACTATACTTATGCTAGATGGCAGATTTGCAAAGGCGCTGGTACGACAAAGGGAAAACTCTCTGTGCGGGAACTTTTGAACCCCGGTACAGTCGCTTCTCTTTTGGCGCTTGCTATGTTCTTTGGCGGTGTGAAGCTGCCCGACGGTGCAGCGGAGGTTTGCAATTTCATTGGAGAAATGGCATCTCCGCTTTCTATGGTGGTCATTGGCGCAGGCATTGGTACCTATTCTATCAAAAGTGTTTTTTCCTGTGATAGGAAGCTGTATTTGGTTGCTGCCATTCGTCTCTTACTCTTTCCCGCGGTGGTTTACGTTGTGATGACTTTCCTTGGTTTTGATGGAGTCCTTCGAGGCGCTGCGGTCATTTCTCTGGGGATGCCTGTTGCGGCAATGGTTTCTATGGGTTGTACGGAACAGGGCTATAAAGAAGAATTGGCGTCTGCCGGCGTGATTCTGACAACTTTGCTGTCACTACCGATGATACCAGTGCTGCTGACGTTAATGGGCTGAGGATTTATTTCAAACCCAGACTGGTCAGCTTGTAGTTGAGGGCCTGTTTTGTGATACCAAGTGCTTTAGCAGCCTCAGTTTTTGTCGGATAAGAGGCTAGGGTTTTTGTTAGAAGTTGTTTTTCGAAAGCTGCCAGGTATTCCTGATAGGTGCAAGGCTGCTTACTGCTGTTTTCAGGTGTGGTGCTAGCACGGTCTCTCATGTAGTCCGGTAGGTCATCTGCAGAGATGAATGCATTCTCAGTTATAGCAAAGGCTCCCTCAAGCATATTTCGCAGTTCACGGACATTGCCGGGCCAGTCGTGCAGATGGAAAAGACGTATCGCTTCTTCAGTAAGGCCGCAGATATCCCGGTTGAATTTTTTATTAAATTGATCAATATAGAATGCCGTCAGGTGGTCAACATCACCCTGACGGTCTTTTAATTGCGGAAGTTTGAAGGAGATGATGTTGAGTCTGTAGAACAGGTCGCTTCGCAGATGCCCTGCCGCAATTGCCGCAAAGGGCTCTTCGTTGATGGCAGCAATGATACGAACATCGACATGAATTGGCTGATGGCCGCCAAGGTGAAGCACCGATTTTTCTTCGATGGCTTTTAATAGTTTTGCCTGCAGCGCAATATCTAGGGAGTTGATTTCGTCGAGAAACAGCGTGCCCTGATCTGCAAGTTCGATGAGTCCTTTGCGTGTAACGGCGCCGGTATAACTGCCCTTTTCTGTACCGAACAATGTGCTTTCCAGAAGATTGGCAGGAATTGCGGAACAGTTCAGGGAGATAAAGGGCATGGGTGCACGGTTGCTGGAGTAGTGCAAAGCTTGTGCAATCAGTTCCTTGCCGGTACCGGTGCTGCCTTCAATCAGCACTGATGAATCCATATTACGTACTTTTATAATCTTCTGTTTTAGCTTTTCCATATCCGGGTCGATGGTAATAATATCATCGATCGTGTAGTTTTCAGCGCCTTTGCTTCGCCTACTGGAAAAATCCTGCACGCTGATATATTCGTTCTTGTATTCGTTGCCGATAAATTTAAGCGCAAGCGCAGCGCCAATGAGTTTTTTTTTATGATATAGCGGAAATACGCTGCTATAGCCTTTTACGTGGTCGCCTTTATAGGTGATGCCGTTTTCTTCATAGCCAATGATCGGCTGACCGGTCTTTACAACACTGTATACTTCGCTATTTTCTTCGCTGGCAGATGGGAAAATTTCAAAGAGATGTTTGCCGATGATTTCGTCGGCAGTAAAACTGTAAGTATCTGGATTGGTGATTTCACAATATCTGCAGATACAATCTGTATCAAAAATGGTAAGCTCATCGAAAAAATTCTGCATTTGAAAGACAGAACGAGCGATTTCTTCATAACGCATATCAGCAACCTCCGATTCGATCAAGAGTAAAAAATTATATTACTATTATAAAGAAAATTGATACGAAAGTAAACGGATATCTCAAGATTATGGCTGAAAATACTGATTTTTTGTTTGGCACGGAATTTGCTCTATATTACAGTAACGATATCGTAAACCAGCGAAAGGAGATAATAGTATGGAGTGGAAAGATATGCCCAGACGGGCGTATTACGAGAAATACGAGAGAATGGATGTAAAAAATGATGGGGGCTGGTATGAGGTTTATCGTCTGCCTAAGAATGTCTATGCGATTGCGGAACCGCGGCATTTTCAGGAAGTAAATTTCTTTCTGATTGTAGGAACAGACAGGGCGGTTTTATTTGATACCGGTATGGGAATTGTTCCTGTAAAGCCGCTGATTGATGAGCTTTATCAAGGGGAAATGATTGCGGTAAACAGCCATTTTCACTTTGATCATATTGGAAGCAATCATATTTTTGAACCAGTTAACAGCTGTGTGGATTCCTATGTGTCTGGGATTGCAAAAAGAGGACTGACTTGCGCAGATGTAGGTGCGCAGATGGATGAAGATATGTTTAAAGGAGGCTATCCGCAAGGTTTTGCACCGGACCGATATGCAGTGCCGTCGTATCAGGTAAAAGCTGTCAGGGAGGGGTATATCTTTGATTTAGGAAATCGTAAACTGCGCGTTCTGCATACACCGGGGCACAGTTTCGACTCCCTTATGCTGTATGATGAAGATAATAAAATTCTTTTTACAGGAGATACGTTCTATATGGGTGCATTGTACGCACACTTTCATTGTGCGCAGTTTGGCTGTTCGGACATATCTATGTATTGGCAGACGATGGACAGACTCAGCAGAGAGATTCCAGAAGATGTGCAGCTTTACTGCTCTCATAACGATTTTATTGCACCGGCAGCAAAGCTCAGAGAGACTGCAGAAGTGCTCCGCACGATTATAGAAAAGGAATCTGTACCGGATGGAGAAAAAGGTGTCGGCAAAGGTCATCAGTATCTGGAGGAAGAAAGCATTTTGTGTGAGAAAAAGGGCGATGGATTTTCTGTCGTATATACCAATGAAAAGGTAGAGGAGAAAAAGAAATGAACGAGAAAAAGAAATTTAAGATGCCTCACGTGTACATTTTATTGATTGGAATTGTTTTTGTTTGTGCGGTATTATCTTATATTATTCCGGCGGGTGCTTATGATATGATTACTCTTGAAAACGGAAAGGAAGTGCTGAATCCGGAAACTTATCACAGAATTGATCAGACACCTGTATCGTTAATACAGTTTCTGACTGCAATTCCAAGAGGATTACAAAGCAGCGCGTCCATTATCTTTCTGATTTTTATTGTGGGCGGAAGTTTCAATGTGCTGACTGAGACCGGTGCTGTAGAGTCAGGCCTTGGCAAGCTGGCAAAAGTAGCAGCCAGAAAAGAAATTTTACTGATTCCTATCGTGATGATTGTATTTTCTCTGGGTTCTGCTTTTGTGGGAATGGCAGAAGAGCTGATTCTGTTTGTTCCAATTATGGTTGGACTGGCAAAAGCACTGGGCTTTGACTCTATTACAGGTATGGTGATGGTTATGTCAGCGACCAGTGCCGGTTTTGCAGGTGCTGTAACAAATCCGTTTACGGTCTGTGTGGCACAGGACATTGCAGGGGTTCCGCTTTTCTCCGGATCTTCGTTTAGAATCGCAGTTTTTGTTGTAATGGTTGGGATTTCAATCATTTGTACGATGCGGTATGCGATGAAAGTAAAGAAGAATCCGCAGCTGTCGTCCATGTATGAACAGGATCGTTTGGAAATGGACAATGATGCAATGGCGAAGTTAAAAGAATTTGGAGGAAAGCAAAAACTGATTTTGCTTGCGTTTATTGCGTCTCTGATTCTGCTGGTTGTTGGTGTCACCAAATGGGGCTGGTATCTGGACGAAATTTCCGGACTCTTTTTCGGCATGGGAATTGTTGTTGCTGTTATTGAAGGTATGGGCTTTAACAACTATGCAAAGGCGCTGGGGAAAGGCATGGCGGAAATCGCAGCCGGCGCGCTGGTTGTGGGCTTTGCCAGTGCTGTTATGGTTACACTGACCGATGGAAATATCATGCACACAATTCTATATTATGTTGCAGGCGCAATGGAAGGGCTGCCGGCGGCAGTCAGTGCAGCATGTATGTTCCTGTTCCAAACTTGCCTGAATTTCCTGATTCCATCTGGAAGCGGTCAGGCAGCCGTTTCCATTCCGATTCTGGCGCCGCTGGGTGACATGGTGGGAGTATCCAGACAGTCGGTTGTTCTTGCATATCAGATGGGCGATGGTTTATCCAACATTATTATTCCAACAGGCGGAATCATGATGGCGGCTCTGTCTCTTGCAAAAATTCCTTACGAGAAGTGGGCAAAATGGATTTTGCCGGTTTTCCTCTTGCAAGTTTTAGCGGGCGTGATTATTATGGTAATTGCAGGTGTCATCGGGTATTAAAATGGAGGAATTGACATGTGGTCAGAGAAAACACATAAAAAGCTGCTCCGTGAAGGTCTTGCAGCTTTTGAAGAGGAAGCGTATGCTCTCAGCGATTGTATGGCGGCAAATCCAGAACTTGGATCGGCGGAGTTTGAATCCTCAAAGAATATCGTAGCATTGCTTGAAAAATATGGAATAGAGGTGGAATATCCTTTTGCCGGCATGGCGACAGCATTTAAAGCGTCTATCAATCCTGGAGGCAGGAAAAAAGCGGTCTTTCTGGCAGAGTACGATGCCCTGCCGGAAATAGGACACGGCTGCGGTCATTGTGCATCGGGAGCAGCAAGCGTTCTGGCGATTTTGGCAGTCAATGCAGTGAAGGCGCAGTTGGGTGATGTGCAAATTGATATCATCGGTACGCCGGACGAAGAATGGGGCGGCGGCAAAGTAATTATGCAAAGACAGGGCATCTTTGACCAATATGATTTTGCGGCAATGGTGCACATGATGGGCGAAAATCAGTCTGCGGTGCAGTTTTACGCCTTGGACGGCATGGAGTTTGTGTTTAAAGGTGCGCCGGCGCATGCGGCGGCATGTCCGGAGAAAGGAAGGAATGCGCTGAATGCAGTGCGTCTGTTATTTGAAAGTACAGATATGATGAGACAGCATGTCATTAAAGAAGCGATTATTTCAGGCTATATTTCCGATGGAGGAAAGGCAGCGAACATCATACCTGACAAGACCCGAGCGGTTTTTATCACTAGAGCGCCCAGAAGACATCAGCTCAACGATATTACAAGCTGGGTGAAAAATTGCGCAAAGGCGGCAGCAATGGCAACACGCACAGAAGTGGAAATTTTGCCGGCGGGCGAAGACTATGACGATTATTTTACGGGACCTCTAAAGGAAGAAGTGATGGACACTTGTTTTCATAGTTTGGGACTTGAAGTAGTCAGACCGGAAAATCAGGGCAATGGTTCTTCTGATATCGGGAATGTGGCGACCGCTTGCGCAGCATTCCACCCATGTATGGGCATTGGGAAAGGACTGGTACCACATACCTATGAATTTGCAAGAGCAATGACGACGCCAGCTGTCCATAAGGCTATTTTAAACAGTGCAAAGTTTTTGTTGGAATTGACCTATAGGCTGTTTACAGATGAGGAACTTTTGGATAAAATCAAGAAAGAACACTTTTCACTATAAGGAAAATTTCTTGAAAGTCGTTGGAAATCCAAAAACTTTCCTTGACACAGGCGTGGAAATATGATAACCTATTTCAGTAATGAAGAAGAAGTTATCCGCTTCTCACCTTTCAGACAGTCAGTTTGCTGGGTTAATAATTTTGAAACATGCGCGTTTTAGCGTGTTTTGAAGCGGGTACATGAAGTGCCCGCTTTCTTGTTTGTGTAGAAACCACAGGAGGTGCGAACCATTAGTAAGGAGAACAAGATCAACGAAGAAATTCGTGACAAAGAACTGCGTGTCATCGATGAAACCGGTCAGATGCTCGGTATTATGAGCAGAGACGAGGCGCTTGCTTTGGCAGATGAGAAGAAGCTTGACCTGGTCAATATTTCACCTAACGCCAAGCCGCCGGTATGTAAGATTCTCGATTACGGAAAGTACAGATACGAAATCCAGAAGAGAGAAAAAGAAGCCAAGAAAAAGCAGAAGAACATGCAGGTAAAGGAAATCAGACTGAGTACCTTTATCGAAGATCATGACATTCAGGTGAAGGCTAAGACCGCTTGCAAATTCCTGCAGGATGGGGACAAAGTCAAGGTGAGTCTCAGATTTAGAGGAAGAGAAAAAGACTATACTGCAAAAGGCCGCGAAGTTATGGATAAGTTCGCAGAATGCTGCAGTGAGGTCAGCACCATTGATAAGAAGCCGACATTTGAAGGCAGAAGCCTTACCATGTTCCTGGCACCGAAAACTGATAAGTAAAACTTTGTATTAACATAGGAGGAAAAAATCATCATGGCAAAGAATAAGATGAAGTCCCACAGAGGCGCATGCAAAAGACTGAAATTAACTGGAACCGGTAAAATCAAGAGAAACAAGGCATACAAGAGCCATATTCTTACTAAGAAGACTCCGAAGAGAAAGATGGGTCTTAGAAAATCCACAATTTTAACCAGTGCTGACACTAAGAGAATGTTAAGATCAATGGCAAAATAGTTTTAGGAGGTAATGAATCATGGCAAGAGTAAAGAAAGGCGTAAACGCCCACAAGAGACATAAGAAAATTTTAAAATTAGCAAAGGGTTACTATGGACAGAAAAGCAAGGTCTTCAGAGCAGCTAACCCTGCAGTAATGAGAGCGCTGAGATCTGCTTACGTTGGCAGAAAGTTAAAGAAGAGACAGTACAGACAGATGTGGATCGCAAGAATCAACGCTGCTGCAAGAATGAACGGCATGTCCTACAGCAGACTGATGGACGGTCTAAAGAAGAGCGGTATCGAAATCAACAGAAAGATGCTGTCTGAACTGGCTATCCACGACGCAGCTGCATTTGCACAGCTTTGCGAAACAGCAAAGAAGAACTGCGGAAAATAAATCATAAGCATATCGAAAGTCGTTTTACCATTTGGTGAAACGACTTTTTTGGCTGAAAAACGCATACTGTGACAGCGAAAGTAAACGGGAAAATCTTACTTGTGATTTTCCCATTTTTCACGTATACTATAGATACGAAGAAAAAGAGGTGAGTCGAAGATGGATAAGAAGAGAATTCCCATTGGATTTGAGGATTTTAAGAAATTTAAAGAAGAAGACTTGTATTTAGTAGACAAAACCTTGCTGATAAAGGAATTACTTGATACAGGGGCACAGACAACGCTGCTCACAAGACCCCGCCGTTTTGGTAAAACCCTGAATCTTTCCATGCTTCGTCGTTTCTTTGAAGATGAGAGAACGCCGGAAGGCGAGAAAATAGACAATCGCCATCTCTTTGAAGGGCTTGCTATCATGGGCTCCGGAGAAAAGTATCTTGCCCATATGGGGCAGTACCCTGTGATTTCTTTGTCGCTAAAATCAGCCAAACAAAGTGACTTTGCAATGGCGTACACTATGTTAAAACGGGAAATTGTTGCAGAGTTTTCCAGACATCAGTACGTACTTGCTGGAAAAATGAACGGAAACGCACAGGAAAAATACGAGGCGATTTTGGAAGAAAGAGAAGAAGCTTCTCTATATGCAGACGCAATACGATTTCTGTCCGAGTGCCTGTACAAATATCATGGGAAGGAAGCAATGATTCTCATTGACGAATACGATGTACCTTTAGAGTGTGCATATTTCGGTGGATTTTACGATGAAATGATTGGCTTCATCCGCTCCCTCTTTGAGTCCGCCCTGAAAACCAATCCCTATCTGAAGTTTGGTGTAGTGACAGGTTGCCTACGAATCAGCAGGGAGAGCATCTTTACAGGACTGAACAATTTAGAGATTCATTCGATTATCAGCGAGAATTACAGCAGCTGTTTTGGTTTTACGGGTGAAGAAGTGCAGGAGATGCTTGCCTATTATGACCTTTCTGACAGGTTTTGCGAGGCAAGGGACTGGTATGACGGCTATCTTTTCGGAAATACAGAAATTTACAATCCGTGGAGCATTTTAAACTATACGAAAAGCGTGCTGTCGGGTAATCAAATTTCAACAAAACCCTATTGGTCCAACACTTCCAGCAACGGAATTGTAAAGGAACTTGTGGAGGATGCCGACGATATGACCCGCCAGGAGCTGGAGATTTTGATGGAAGGCGGCACCATAGAAAAACCGGTTCACGAAGAAATTACCTACGGAGATATTCACACATCGAAAGATAATCTATGGAACTTTTTGTTCTTCACTGGATATCTAAAGATGAAAGGCCAGCGAATAGAGAAACGGAATATCTATATTGAAATGGCGATTCCCAACGAGGAGATTGCATCCATTTATGAACAAAGCATCAAAGAATGGTTTGATCAAAAGATAGCAAATGTGGATAGAAGCAGTCTCATCAAGGCTTTCGAAGAAGGGGACTGCGAAGCGGCTGAGAACTTCATCAGCCAGCAGCTGATGGACACCATCAGCTACTTCGACTATGCGGAGAGCTACTACCATGGATTTTTGACAGGGCTTTTGAAGAATGCAGGTCGGTATATGGTGCAGTCCAATCGTGAGAGTGGAACGGGCAGACCGGATTTGATTCTCTGTGAAAAGAAATTTATGGGAAAAGCTATGATTTTGGAGTTAAAAGTGGCAAAGACCTTTGCAGAGATGGAAGAGAAATGCGAAGAGGCATTGCAGCAGATAGAAGCACAGGATTATGCTGCACCACTTTCAGCTGACGGATACAGACCGATATTAAAGTACGGAATTGCAATGTACAAGAAGGGCTGCATGGTGAAGAAAGCTGAATAAAACTAGAATTTTAAAGGACTATAAACTTTTTAGGGGGGGGGTAGACTTTGGCGGAGGTCTAAACTTAAAGGGGTTTTTAGAGGAAAACAGGTATAGAGTCAAGCTGAATCATAAAGGCTTGAGGCTATACCTTTTCTTGTAGAACGAAAACCACCGGCTAAGCCGGTGGATTATTATTAGAGTATAAAGAGTATCAAATATTTTGCGACCATAGAAAAAACTATTGCTGGAAGAGGTAATCATGACCTTGATTATCTGAATGCAAGGTCGCTTTGCGGCAATAGAGGTTCAACGTCTAAATCCTCTCTTAAGCGTTGGCATATTAGTTCTTCGTCTCTTGCTAAAAGAGCCTCAATTAATGCTTCGTGCTTACTTTTGGTGCTGGAGGTGGAAAGATGAATTGCTTTTCGAACGGTAAAGGCAAGGAGTGATTCCAGCAATTCTACGAGAAACTTATTTCCTGTAAGTTCAGCCATTTGCAGGTGGAACTGACGGTTGACTACCTTTTCAGGTAAAGTAGGATACTCTTCGCCGTCTATACAGTTGTATAAATCGCGAATTTGTTCATCAGTGCAATGGGCAATGATATGCTTAACAACACCTACTTCCAGGAAGTAACGAGTATGTATAATTTCCTGCATTTCCCTGGTAGAAAAATTGTAAATAAAATAGCCTTTTCTAGGCCTTTTGATCAAAAATTTGGCTTCGCAAAGCTTTTGCATGGCTTCGCGGGCACTGCCGCGGCTAACTTTGTATTCCTCGGCAATATCCTGTTCTACTAAAACACCGTTTGGTCCAAACTCATTCTGCAGAATGCGGCGTCTTAGATCATCGTAAACACGGTTTACTATAGAATCCATAACTGGTCTCCTTTGTTAAAACTATCTAACCATAGATTATACCATTTTCTGACTTTTGGCAAGAAAAAATTTACAAGGCGTATCTAACAAGAAAAATAGAGAGTCTTCGTCTTTTTTCAAAATAAAGACAGGTCTTTAATGCGGGATAAAATATTTGATGATAGTAGAAAAATTCAGATAAATACTTGACAAAATCCAGCGAGGAGACTATAATCCAATTAGTGATCTAATCACAGAAAGAATCAGAAATGAGGAGACAGATTAGACGGCTCAAAAGGGAATTGGAGAAGTCAAATGAGGAGGAAAAAATGAAAAAGAAATTAGTTTCACTGCTAGCTGTACTGCTTTGTATAGCCATGGTAACCGGTTGCGGCGGCGGAGACGACGGAGACGGCAGCCAGTCAAAGATTTTCCGCTGGGCTAGAAACTATGATGCGACGACTCTTGACACTAGAAGCATCAACGATGACGGCTCTTATGAAGTTGCGATTCTGCTGGTGGAAACTCTCGTCAGATTTAAAGGTGGTGAAATCGTACCCGGCGTTGCCAAGGACTGGACTGTCAGCGATGATGGAAAAGAATATACCTTCAACCTGAGAGAAGAGGCAACCTGGAGCGACGGTACGCCGCTGACAGCAGAGGATTTCGCCTATTCTTTCTTAAATTTAATCACTGCAGATAATGCTTGTGGCAATGCTGACAGAGGTTTTATTTTCAAGAATGGTGAAGAGTTCTTTAAGGGAGAATGTAAGGCAGAAGATGTAGGCGTTGAAGCAGTAGATGAACACACGCTGAAGGTTACCTTTGAGTCTTCTGGTCTTGAAAAGCTCTATGAATTATCCAACTACTGGTTTGCACCGGTGAAGAAAGATGTGGTAGAGGAATACGGAATCGAGTACGGCAGTGAAGCAGAAAAGTTCATGGGTAACGGGGCCTTTACTGTGACTTCCTGGGAACACGGCAGCAAGATTATCCTTGCAAAGAACGAAAACTACTGGGATAAGGATTCCATCAAGGTTGACGGCATGGAGCTTACCGTAGACGTGGAAGAAAAAGCAGCTGCGGATATGCTGTCTGCCGGTGAAGTGGACGCAATGGTAGCCTTTGCTTATGAGTCAGTAAAAGACATTGAGGACGGAAACATTGTGATTGATCCATTTACTTCAGGTTATCAGTTTGTACATATGAACTCCGGCGGCTGTACAGAAGAAAGCAAACGCTTTATGGAAAATACAAACTTCAGACGTGCCCTCAACTATGCAGTAAACAGAAAGGCATTGGTCGACAGTATCTACGCAGGAGCAGCAGAGCCGGCTACTCGTATTACAGCGCCGGATGCACTGGGTGTAGAAAAGACCTTTAATGAGGAGTACCCGTTTGAAGCCTGGCCGGCGGAAGGAAATCCGGAAAAGGCAAAGGAATGCCTGGAAGCTGCGCTGAAAGAGCTGGGTGCAAGCATCGACGATGTACCGGAGCTTACCATGGTATGCTACGAATCTCAGAACAGCACTATGGCCTTGCAGGCAGTACAGGATATGATTCTGTCCACACTGAATATCAAGTGCAGCTTAAACCCACTTCCGATTCAGCAGATGCTGAGCAAGGTCGATAACGGCGAATGGGACATCTGGTGGGGCGGAAAGACTCTCGGTACCTTAGACTGGGCGAGCACAGACAGCATTGCTGACGCGTATGACTTTGGCAGCTCTCAGTGTTTTGGCTACAAGAACGAAGATTTTTCTAAGACCTATAAAGAAGCTAAGGGTGCTGAAACCTTAAAAGAACGTAAGGATTTGCTCTTTGATATGGAAAAGATTGCCTGCGACGACCCGGCAAGCATCCTTGCATACTGGTCCAAGAGCTTTTGTGCACATACAAAAAATGTAAAAGGCATCACATACGGAAACTATATCGATGCAACTTACGTTGAACTGACAGAATAAGTTATTGGAATATGGGACTGAATGAGATAATCAGTCAGTCCCATTTTATTGGAGAAATAAGATGGCAAAATATGTTTTTAAGAGAATTTTAATCTCTTTAGCGACCATTTTCGTGCTGGCTACTTTGACCTTCTTTTTGATGAAGCTGCTTCCGGGCAATCCATTCTTAAATGACAAGGTACCAAAGGAAATCCAGCAGCAGCAGATGGAATACTACGGCCTTGATAAGCCGGTGATGGAGCAGTATGTGACTTATATGAAAAATCTGCTTCACGGAGATTTTGGAACTTCCCTGAAATATGTAGGTAGAAGTGTTTCTGATATTATTAAAACTCATTTCCCTATTTCGGCAAAGCTGGGACTGGTTGCAGTTCTTTTTGCTTATGCGGTGGGAATTTTATTCGGCATTTTATGTGTAAAATTTAAAAACAGGTGGCCTGATTATCTTTTGATAGTCCTTGCAGTTGCAGGTATTTCCCTGCCTTGTATGGTAATCGGACCGCTTCTTCGTTTCTTCCTTGGCGTAAAGCTACACCTATTTCCGGTTTCCGGCTGGGGAACGATGCAGCATATTATCGTGCCTGCATTTGTCATGTCGGTGGCAACCATCGCCAGCGTCACCAGAAGTATGCGTGCCAGCATGCTAAACATTACGACCCAGGATTACATCAAAACAGCTTACGCTAAGGGCTTATCGCCGGTAAAGGTTACCCTGCGCCATGAGCTGAAGAACGCGATGATTCCGATTCTGACCAGCATGGGCATGGCTATTGCAGGTGTGGTAATGGGTTCCTTCGTTGTGGAACAAATTTTTGTAATCCCGGGACTTGGCAAGCACTTTGTCAACGCAGTCAGCACACTGGATTATCCGCTGGTTATGGGACTGACCGTCTTCTATGGAAGCTTTTTGGTATTGATGAACTTTATCGTCGATATTCTGTATGGCATTGTAGACCCTAGAATCAGAACAAGTTAAAGGAGAGAAAGAGGAATGACACAGACAAAATTTCGTAAAGACGATCTATCAGCTCTGGTGCAAAGCGACGGCTTTGCCGAGGTGATATCTCGTCCGCCTACAACTTTTATGAAAGATGTATGGAGAAACTTTAAAAAGAGAAAAACAGCCATCGTGGCTCTATGGATACTTGCTTTGATTCTTTTGCTGGTACTGATTGGACCGATGATTTCACAATATAACTATTACAGCAACGACTACTCTGCTATCAATTGCAGGCCGGGCGGAGAACACTGGTTTGGCACAGATACCCTGGGGCGTGACCTTTGGGTTCGTGTATGGCAGGGAGGAAGAATTTCCTTATTCATTGCTGTTGCGGCAACCTTGATTCCATATTTGATCGGTATGACTGTGGGCGGTTTTGCCGGCTACTTTGGCGGCGTTGTAGATATGGTCATCATGCGTATCATCGATATCCTCATGGGTATTCCGTCTCTGATTTACAACATTCTGCTGATGATGGTACTGGGAAGCGGCAATATCTTTACGCTGATTATTGCATTTTCTTTGACCGGCTGGCTGGGTGCAGCGAGAACCACCAGAGCCCTGGTGCTGCAAAACAAGGAGAGAGACTTTGTTATGGCAAGTACGGTGCTGGGAGCATCGTCTAAACGACTGGTGTTTAAGCACCTGATTCCAAATGCTCTGGGTATTTTGGTTGTAGAGATGACCCTGCTGATTCCGTCGGTTATCTTTAACGAGGCCTTCCTCAGCTTTATCGGTCTTGGCGTAGCGCCGCCGACACCGAGCTGGGGTCAGCTGATTAAAATTGCATCAGAATCTTTTAAGAGCTATCCATATCAGTTTATTATTCCTTGTATCTTTGTGAGCATCACCTTGCTCTGCTTTAACCTGATCGGCGATGGACTGCGTGACGCATTAGACCCGCGCCTGCGTTCCTAATAGGAGGTAGATTATGGAAAGAGAAAAAATACTTTCAGTAGAAAATCTTGCGGTCAGCTTCGCTACCTATGCGGGAGAAGTACAGGCCGTCAGAGGCGTAGACTGGCATTTACATAAGAAAGAGACCATTGCCATTGTAGGAGAATCCGGCTGCGGCAAGACAGTCAGCATTCAGACTGCCATGGGACTTTTGCAAAAGCCTGCCGGAAAAATCAAATCGGGAAAAGTCATCTTCCGTGGGGAGGATATTACAAACTACAGCAGAAAGCAGATGAGAAAGCTGCAGGGTAACGAAATGACGATGATTTTCCAGGATCCGCTGACCTATCTGAATCCGACTATGAGAGTAGGCGATCAGATTGCAGAAGCTTATAGAGAGCACAACAAGGTCAGCAAAAAAGAGGCGATGGAGAAAGTAGTAGAAATGCTGAAATTTGTCAGCCTGCCTTCGCCGGAGGAAAATATCAAGCGCTATCCACATCAGCTTTCCGGCGGTATGCGCCAGAGAATTATGGTAGCCATGGCGCTGATCTGTGACCCGAAGGTACTGTTTGCAGACGAACCGACGACGGCGCTTGATGTAACCATTCAGGCGCAGATTATTGAACTGATGAATTCCTTAAAGGACAGAATCGATACATCTATCGTTTTGATTACCCATGACCTTGGCGTTGTAGCAAACATGGCAGAAAGAATTTACGTCATGTATGCCGGTCAGGTTGTGGAGCACGGTGATGTGGACACAATCTTTGAAAATCCAAAGCACCCGTATACATGGGGACTACTGGATTCCGTGCCAAGACTGGATAGCAATCACAAAGAACAGTTATCTTCCATTCCGGGTTCCCCTCCGGATTTGCTTGCGCCTCCTTTAGGCTGTGCTTTTGCAGCACGGTGCAAATATGCCATGAATATCTGCGCACGCTGCGCACCGCCAAAACAGGACTTTGAGGAAGCAGGTCACTATGCGTCCTGCTGGCTTCACGATCCGGATTATATCAAAGAGAAAGGAGTGACTGTCAATGAATAGAGAAACGTTGATGGAATTAGATCACGTAAAAAAGAGCTTTGATGTGGCTGGCGGCGGCAAGCTGATGGCAGTCAACGATATTACCCTTTCCATCGGAAAAGGTGAAATTCTAGGTCTTGTAGGCGAGTCCGGCTGTGGTAAAACGACCCTTGGGCGTACCGTCGTAAAGCTGTATCAGCCCAGTGAAGGAAGTATCAAATATAACGGAAAAGATATTTGGAAGTTTAATAAAGAAGAAAACTTTACCTACAGACAGAAAGTACAGATGGTCTTTCAGGACCCTTACGCTTCCTTAGACCCGCTGGTGATGGTGGGAAGTTCTATCGATGAAGGCATGGAAATTCATAAAATCGGGACAAAGGCAGAAAGGCAGGAAAAGGTTGTAGAGCTTTTGCAGCTTGTCGGTCTTAATAAGGAACATGTCAACCGTTATCCTCACGAGTTTTCCGGAGGGCAGAGACAGCGTATCGGTATTGCAAGAGCTCTTGCGATGGATCCGGAACTGATTGTCTGCGATGAGCCGATTTCTGCACTGGATGTTTCCATTCAGGCGCAGATTGTAAATCTTCTCATGCGGCTGCAGGAGGAGAGAGGACTGTCCTATTTATTCATTACCCATGACCTTTCCATGGTAAGACAGATTTCCGACCGGATTGCGGTAATGTATCTGGGCTCTATTGTGGAGCTTGCGCCTAGCGATGAGCTTTATAAGAATCACGCTCACCCGTATACCAAAGCCCTGCTTTCTGCAATTCCGATTCCAAATCCGACCATTGAGCGCAAGAGAAAAAGAATGCTTTTAACAGGCGATGTACCGAGTCCTATCAATTTGCCGCAAGGGTGTAATTTTGCAATGCGTTGTCCTTATGCGACAGATCGCTGCAGAGCAGAAAAACCGCAGTTAAGGGAGATTGCAGAAGGGCACTTTGCTGCCTGTCACTTAACTGAAAAGTGAGCGGCGTGAAAGGAGAATGGTTATGAAACAGGCAGAAATCAATGCAGTGTTACAGTACTCACTGGAACTGGGCGCTGAATTTGCTGAGCTATTTTTGGAAGACAGGGATGAATTCAATATTTCATACAAGGAGTCATCGGTAGGAAATATTGCAAAGGCAAGACGCAAAGGGGCAGGTCTTTATCTGATTTCGGGGACAGAATGTGTCTATGTATATACAAATAGTTTATCCCATACCGAGATGATGAAGCTGGCAAGAATCGGTGCTGCGATGCTGAAAGAGAAAAAACAGGGCAGATTTACAGCGCCAAAGACAGCGTCTATTGGGATTTCCAATCCGTGCGAGGCAAAGGTCTTACCATCTAGTGTAGAGCGTGCTAAAAAGTTAAAGGTTCTTGAAAATGCTGATAAAGCTATGAGGAGTTCTTGTAAGTACCTCAGAAGCTTGGATTTAACCTATTTCGATGTAGACCAGAGGGTACGCATTGCAAATACCGAAGGTGTTTTGGCAGAGGACAGAAGAGTTGTATCCAGAATCAGACAGATGCCAAAGCTTGAGGCCGGAGATAAATCGGCAGGGCATTTCACTGATTTTACAAGGCCGATGGGATTTGAAGCTTTTTCTGACGAGAGCTATATCGATCGCATGACAGCAGATTTAAAGAGTATGGAGGAAACCATGTTTGCAGAGGTTGCACCGGTGGGCAGAATGCCGGTTATCTTTGCAGCAGGAGGAAGTTCCGGCACATTTTTCCATGAAGCTTGCGGTCACGGACTGGAGGTTACTAATCTGCAGATTGATCCGACTTATGCAGGAAAGATGGGGCAGCAGATTGCTTCTGACAAGGTGACTGTTATCGATGACGGAACGCTGCCGCAGATGTACGGTTCCTCTATTTATGACGATGAGGGCATGCTGCGGCAGAAAAATGTACTCATTGAAAATGGAATCTTAAAATCCTATCTGGTCGACAGAATCGGCAGCATTAGAACAGGCTTTGCAAGAACAGGAAGCGGCCGTCGCCAGGATTATACCTATGCGCCGGTAGCAAGAATGAGCAACACCTATCTTGCTTGTGGGAAAGACGATGAAGAAGACATGATTCGCTCTGTGCCTTATGGCCTTTTCGTAGAAGAGCTTGGAGGTGGTACAGCGGGAGAAGAGTTTTCTCTCGGTGCACAAAGAGCGTATCTGATTAAAAACGGAAAGCTTGACAGACTTGTGAAAGGTGCGATTCTTACAGGAAGAGCAAAAGACGCAATGATGAATATCGACCGTGTCGGAAAGAAAATGGTATATGAAGACGGCGGCGCATTTTGCGGTGCAGCTTCCGGCCTTGTCAATACAACCACTTCCGGCGCACAGATGCGTATAAAAGAAATGATGGTAGGAGGCGAAAAATGAGAATTACGTTAGATCAGTTTAAAAATATATTTTCCAATCTGCCGTCAGAAGTTACAGAAGCGGAAGTAAACGCGGAGCGTAGGGAAGAATGCCTCGTCACAATCTGCGATGATAAGGTAAGGGACAGCCGTTACTTCGATACGACCAGTATGTACCTGCGGGCAGTAGGAGAAAAGACCGGTACAGGATACCTTTACACCGAGGATATGAACGCAGATCCGGAGGCGCTTCTTCTGGAGGCTCTGGCAAATGCCCCAAAGGGTGAAAATACCAAAAAAGAACCGATGCATCACTGCGCAGAGCCTGTAAGGATTTTTGCCGAAGATGACGGCACAGATTATGATCAGATGAAGGAAAAAGCCCTTTTTCTTGTGAAATCGGCAAGAGAAAAAGAAGGTGTTATTTCTGCTGAACTGACGCTGCGCAAAACCTGCTTTACAAGGTATGTAGTAAATACATGGGGTGTAGACGCTTATGCTGAAAATGTATATTACATGGTAACGCTGCAGGTTGCCATGAAGCGGGAAAGCGGAAAACCTCAAAAAGGTACCAAGTTATTCTGTGTAAAAAAACTGGCAGACCTTGACTTTGAAAAATTGCTGCAGTATGCAATCGCTGAAGCAAACTTGCTGGACGGAGCGGGAAAGCTTGTGGCTACTGAAATTCCGTCCGGCACATATGACGTGGTTCTGAGCAATGAAGTCGTTTGCAATATTTTGATGACTGCATGGCAGCTCTTTAGCGGAGACCACATGGTTTCGGGGCTGTCTCCTCTTGCGGACGCATTGAACAGTAGAGTGGGAAGTGACCTTTTTACGGTGATAAGCGGAGCCGGCTGCGACGGCTGGGGCTATGACATTCCGGTAGATGCGGAAGGCACTGTTTGTGAAGAGACAGAAATTGTAAAGGATGGTATATTCAAATCGCCTATGACAAATCACAGGGCTTCAGAGAAGCTGGGCTTAAAAGCAACCGGACATGGCGGTCGAGGGATTACGCTGACTGGAATGCTTCCAATCGACCTGCAGACTCTGCCAAACGTGTTTTATATCAAGCCGGGCAAAACGCCCAAAGAGGAACTGACAGACAAGCTACTGGATGGACTCCATATCACCTGTTCCTCAGACGAGTTCCATTCCGTTCACGTTGCCGACGGTTCCTTCTCCATTCCTTGCAAAGGGGTGGTCTATGAAAATGGCGCAGCGATAGGCTATGCAGATCAGCTTACCATGGCAGGAAATCTCCGTGATTTATTCGAAAATATTGCGGCGGTAGGAGAAGATTTGCAGCTGCATGAATTCGATTATAAAAACTACTGCTACGGAGGGCCGAGCCTTTTAGTTAAAAATGTGATGATTGGTGGAAACAAAGCATGAGTGTAATAAATGAAACGTTAATTCAAAACGAGTATGGGTTTCTCGGCGATGTGGTTTATTTGAATACCAGCTCTATAGGACTTCCGCCGCTGCGCACCCAAAGGGCGGGTTCGCGCTTCATGGAAGGCTATGTAGAGAGTCTTTGTGTCAACGGCATTACAAGCCTTGGACCACAGCGAACTAGCGCAAAGGAGATGCTGGCGGAATTGATTCATGCAGACACTGATGAAATTGCCTTTACCAAAAGTACTACGGAGGGAATTTCCATCGTGGCGCAGGGCTATCCCTTTGAAAAGAGCGATAACGTGGTTGTCTGTGATATGGAAAATCCGTCTAACCTCTATCCGTGGATTTGCAGTTCCAAGAAATACGGGTATGCGTTGAAACTGATAAAGACGGATGGGAGAAACCTGTCGGAAGAACAGATTTTTGCAGCGGTAGATGAAAATACGAGGGCAATCAGCTTATCGGCTGTTCAGTTTGGAACGGGAATTTGCTTGGATTTAGAAAAAATCGGCAGATTTTGCAGAGAGCGAAATATTCTCTTTGTAGTTGACGGTATACAGGCATTGGGTAGACTTGTTATCGACGTAAAAAAACTGCACATAGACGTTCTTTCCTGCGGCTGCTATAAGGGTATGTTGGCAACCTTTGGAACAGGAATTATGTATTGCCGCAAGGATTTGATTGAAAAGATAGTTCCTTCGTATGTAGGAGGAAGCAGCGCCGTATATGAACCGGATCCGCCGCAGACGCTGGATAGTATTGATGAAGTTTCCCTGCGTAGCGATGCGGAGCGCTTTGAAGGAAGTACGACAAATGCTATCGGCATTGCCCTTCTTGAGAGCAGTTTGAGCCTGATTTTGGAGCTGGGCAAAGAAAATATACAAAATCATGTCAGAGGTCTTGAAATACTCCTGCGAGAAAAGCTGCAGGGCTGCGGGCTGGATATTCTGCCCCAGTCAGAAAACCTGTCCGGGGTTTTGGTGATGTATTATGATGAAAAGCATTACGACCGGGCTAGTGACATTTTTGAAAAGGCAAAGATAAGAGTGACCCACAGACCGGGATATATCAGACTTTCTATCGGGTTACATAATTCGGTTTCTGATATTGAAAAAGCAGCAGATGCATTAAAGCAGCTGGGAAGGCTTTAGGAAAGGAAGTAAGAAACGATGAGAATAGCGATGATTCAAATGCCTGTCACAAAGGACAAGGAAGCGAATTTGAAATATGCTTGCGAGAAAGTAAGGGAAGCAGCACAGCGGGGTGCAGAGCTTGCGGTGCTTCCGGAAATGTTCCAGTGTCCGTATACTGCAGAATACTTTAAGCGATTTGCAGAAGAGGAAGGGGAACATTCATGGAAAACCATGTCGGCATGCGCTGCAGAAAACCGGATTGGTCTTGTCGCAGGCAGTATGCCGGAAGCCTGCTGCGGAAAGATTTATAACACAGCTTATGTCTTTGATGAGACAGGAAAACAGATTGGAAAGCATAGAAAAATGCACCTCTTTGATATTGATATCAAGGGTGGGCAGTATTTTAAGGAATCAGACACCTTTACGCCGGGAGATGATGTGACTACATTTGCGTTCAAGGGTATTACCTTTGGCCTATGTATCTGTTTTGATTTCCGTTTTCCGGAGCTATCCCGCCTCATGATGCTGAAAGGCGCACAGGTAACCATCGTGCCGGCAGCATTTAATATGACTACAGGACCACTGCACTGGGAGACCATGTTCAGACAGCGTGCCGTAGATGAGCAGATTTTTACGGTGGGTGTAGCGCCTGCAAGAGATGTTGACGGTGTGTATGTTTCCTACGGAAACTCCATTGCCTGCGATCCGATGGGACGCATTTTGGTCAGAGCAGAGGAAAAGCCTTGCATGCTGTATGTGGACCTTGACATGGCAGAAGTGGGGAACACCAGACAGCAGCTGCCTCTTGTCATCGGCAGAAGAACCGACCTTTATATGACGAAAGAAATCGGAAAGAAATAGAAAAAAGTCCAAGAGGTGTCGACATGTATGATTTAATCATAAAAAATGGTATGCTCATTGATGGAACGGGAAGTGAGCGCTATCAAGCAGATATTGGAGTAAAAGACGGGCAGATTGCAAAAATTGGAATCCTTGCAGAGGCAGACAGTGAAGCGATCATTGACGCAAAAGGACAGTTTGTAACGCCGGGTTTTATCGATATGCACTCCCATGCCGATGTAAGCATTTTTATGCAGCCGGATGCGGAAAACCTCATTGGTCAAGGCGTAACCTCAGCATTTACAGGCCACTGCGGTATGGGAATGACGCCCCTTGATAAATACTGGACGTTGATGCACGTAGAAGGTCCTGCATACGAGGAAATGATGCCTTTTTCTACAATCGGACATTTTCCGGGAGAATATCCGGCAATCGATGTGCCGACGTTAAAAGCCGGCATGAAAAAGTGCTTTGGAATCAATATGTCGTGGAAAACCTTTGGGGAGTATCAGCGGTATTTGAGGGAGCAAGGTGTTGCCGTCAATCTGTTTATGATAGCAGGACACAGTAACATGCGTCAGAACGCCATGGGGCTCCATGCGGAAAGACCTGCGACGGAAGCGGAGCTTTTAGAAATGGAGTACTGGGTCAAGGAAGCCATGGAAGCAGGCGCTTTTGGAATTTCATACGGTCTTGACTATACGCCGGGCTGGGACGCAGACGATGAGGAACTCCTTAGGTTAGCAGAATGCTTAAAGCCATATGATGGCATTCTCACTGCCCATGTGCAGATGCGAAACCATCGCCACGGAAAAACCGTAGAAGACCATAGAACTTTAGATGGCGTAAAAGAATTGATGGAAATCGGTCTTAAGACCGGCGTGCATGTTCATGTCAGTCATATTGAAGCAGCTGATGAGTTAGATGATGAAAAAGCAATCTACGAAAGTGAAAAGGAAACGCTGAAACTCATTGAAGTCTATCGAAAAAAGGGCGTGCGCGCTACATGGGATGTTTCGGTGCCGAACCTTTATGCCATGTACTATTTCAGTGATTTGAGTAAGGTGCTGCTTTACTACGTAACGAGCTGCGGAGGCAAAAAGGCTTTCGGGGAAAGATTAAAAAGTGAAGGATACCGAGAGTATCTGGCAGAGTGCATCAACAGAAATGAGAACATCGTATTTCCAAGGTGGAACGATCAAGCTGTAATCGGCAGGTGCGCATGCAAGGAATGGGAAGGTAAACGCATTTGTGATATTGCAGAAGCTTTAGAAACGGATTCTGCCCATGCACTGATAGAAATTTTGGCAAGGGATCCGGAAACTCGGTATATTCAGCCCATTGCGCCGTCTCTTGCCAAGCCGCAGTCGGAAAGGTTTTATGAGGCGAAGGAAGCTTGCATCGGAACGGATAATATGGCGACCAACTATGATTTTGAAGGCGATGTAGAGGATATGCCAAAGGATAACGGAACGCCATCTGGATTTTGCGGAATCATAGAGTACATCAACAGCAGATTAGAGCGTGGATATAAGCTGGAGACAGTAGTGGGACAGCTGACAGGCAATGCGGCAAAGGTTCTCGGTTTAACAAAGAGAGGATATCTGAAGGAAGGTATGCAGGCAGATATCGTCATTGCAGATTTGGAAAACTTGAAACCGAATAAGAACATGGTGGATCCCAGAAGCAAGCCGGAAGGTATCAGCTATGTGCTGGTAAACGGCAAAGTCGCCATGGAGCATGGCAACCACAGCCATGTGCGCAGCGGTATGATAGAACGCTACGCAGACCGGTAAAAATAAAAAGATGCAAAGAAAATAATTTATGGAACGAAAAGGAGAAAGAAATATGAAATTAGAACGTTACAATTCAAACGGACGCTTCCACGAAGCAGTCATTCACAACGGAGTGCTTTACCTTTCAGGTCAGATTTCTGATAAAGGCGAAACTGTTTCCGAGCAGGCGCTGTCCTGTCTGGAAATTTTGGAGGGAAAGCTAGAAAAGTATGGATCAGACAAGAAGCATATCATTTCTGCCAGTGTATATCTTCCGGATATGGGAACTTTTGATGAATTTAACGGCGTGTGGGACAACTGGTTCGAAGAAGGCACGCAGCCGGTACGTACCTGCGTAGGCGCAGCACTGTCAGATACGAAATTTAAGGTAGAAATCACTTTAATTGCCGCTGTAAAAGAGGCATAAGCTGGGAGAAGAGAGGTCAAAGTATGAGATTTGTAAATCCATTTGGTGAAAATTGCGGACATTATTCCGCAGGTGTAATCAGCGAAAGCACCCTTTATATTGCAGGGCAGATCGGCGAAGATAAAGAGACTGGAAAGAGGGAGCTTGGAATCGAAGCACAGACTGTTGCCGCACTTAAAAATGTTGAGAAGGTAGTGGAAGCTGCAGGTGCAGTGAAGGAAAATATTGTGATGTGCAAGGTGTATGTTGCGGATCACACATATTGGGATATTGTGAATAAGATTTATGCAGAGTTTTTCGGAGAACACAAGCCTGCCCGCATCATTGTTCCGATAAAGGGTTTTGAACCGGGAACTCTCATCGAAATCGAAGCAGTTGCTGAGCTGCAGTAAGGAAAGCGCCACGCGTATTGCAGACTAAAGCATGGGAGATATTATGAAGCAAAAGAATTTAAAAGCGTATTTTGAAGGATATAAAGAGGAGTTTTTGCAGGATTTAGAAGAACTGATTTCTATTGACAGCACCAGAGGTGAAAGCGAACCGGGTTTTCCTGTAGGTCGCGGCCCTGCACAGGCTCTTGAAAAAGCCCTTGAAATTGCGAAGAGATTTGGCCTTTATACCGAAAACTGGGAGAACTGTCTGGGCATTGTACAGCTAAATGACAGCTGTGAAAGAAAGCTGGATATCTTTGCCCATATGGACGTTGTTCCGGCTGGGGAAGGCTGGCAGGTCACTGAACCTTTTGTGATGAAACTTGTCGATGGCTGTGTTTATGGAAGAGGAACCGCTGACGATAAAGGACCGGCTCTGGCAGCGATTTACGCACTTCGCGCTATTAAAGAACAAGGAATTGCGCTGGCTGAGAATGTGAGGCTGTTCCTTGGCTGCGATGAAGAATCGGGCTGCCTGGATTTGAAGATGTACAGAGCAAAAACGAAACCAGCAGAGATGGCTTTTTCACCTGACGGAGAATTTCCCGTTGTCAACATTGAAAAGGGCAGCTTAAAAGGAGCTTTGACAGCAGAGTTTCCTGAAGATAAAAGACTGCCGCGCATTGTATCTGTGCAGTGCGGAAGCAGTATCAATGTGATTCCAAGCTCGGCAAAGGCAGTGATAGAGGGTCTGACTGCGGAAGATTTAAAAAATATCTTAAATGTGGTTTCAGAAGAAACCAATGTGGATTTTTCGCTGGAAAAGCTGAAAGGTGATTTCATTGGAATTACTGCTGATGGTGAAGGCGGCCATGCCAGCAGACCGGAGCAGGCGAGAAATGCTGCGACTGCGATGCTGCAGCTTTTAGTGAGGCTTCCGGTTGCTGAATCCTTAGGCTTTGAAAAGCTACAGAGTTTACAGGAAATCTTTCCCCATGGAGATTATTACGGAAAGGCTGCCGGTATCTATATGGAGGATGAACTGTCCGGCAAAATTACTGTAAGCCTTGATATTCTAAATTATAATGGAAAAACGTTAACCGGTGAATTTGATTCACGTACACCGATTTGCGCAAATTTGGAAAACTTAAAACCTATTGAGGATATGGCGGAAGAAAAAGGATTGCAGTATGAGGCTGAAAGAGAGGAAGCGCACCACGTGCCTGAGGATACGGTACTGGTTAAGACGCTGTTAAAGTGCTATGAGGCTTATACGGGCTTTGTCGGACACTGCATTGCTATAGGCGGAGGTTCCTATGTGCACAATATGCCTTACGGTGTCACTTTTGGCTGCGCAATGCCGGGGGTTGACAACAGAATGCACGGACCTGATGAATTTGCTGATTTAGACGTACTTCTGACAAGCGGGGCTATGTTTGCCTCTGCGATTTTAGAACTGTGCGGCGAGAGAAACTAATATAGCAAACGACACACATAGTTGTATTCCTATAAAAGAACCGTAAGCAAGGTGATGACCCGCTTACGGTTCTTTTGCTATCAGGGAATACTTTTAGAAAAGCTGTTGACATTTTAACAGAATAGTTTAATCTAATGAATGAAACGGAGTATTTGAGAAAATACGAGGAGGTTGATAAGATGAAAGTTTTGGTAACAGGATTTGAGACCTTTGGCGGGGAAAATACCAATCCGTCATGGCAGGCAGTTCACAGGCTGCCGGACGTAATTTCTGGTGCAGAAATTATAAAAGCAGAGATTCCCGTGGTGTTTGAAAAAGCAGGGCTTGTATTGGCTCAGTCGGTAAAAGCGCATAATCCGGACATAGTGCTGTGCGTTGGGCAGGCAGGCGGCGCAGACGCCCTTGAGGTGGAGCGTATTGGTATCAATTTGATTGATGCGCGCATTCCTGACAATGATGGCAATCAGCCTATCGACATTCCGATACATGAAGATGGCGCAGCTGCGTATTTTGTGACGTTACCGATAAAGGCGATGGTGGAACGTATCCGTCAGGCAGGAATTCCTGCGAATCTTTCTTATTCGGCAGGGAGCTATGTATGCAATACTCTTTTATATGAGGCCCTACATTTAGCGGAACAATCGTATCCTCAGATGAAGGCAGGCTTTATTCATGTGCCATTTATTCCGGAGCAAGTAGCGGATAAGGAGGATACACCGTCTATGGCTCTTTCAGATATCACAAAGGGGCTGCAGGCGGCAATTGAAGCAGCTGTATGTGGAAACGAAATTCACGTGTCGATGGGAACCTTGCAATAGCCATGTAGAAACAGGCATGTACTGCGTTGAGACATGCCTGTATTTTTGTATATGAGAAAACCACGCATTGGACGCGAGGTTCCGGAAATGTTACACATTTGAATAAAAAAACTCCTTCTGCTATACTTGGAATGCGGTCTGCCAACTGCAAAGAAGAATAGAGAAGGAGGACATTCAATGAGTATGAATGACATTAACAGTTTATCGCATTCCAAGTGGAATTGCAAATACCATATTGTGTTTGCACCCAAATATAGAAGAAAAATCTTTTATGGGAAATACAAGAGAGAAATAGGTAGGATTCTAAGACAGCTTTGTGAGTGGAAAGGTGTAAAAATTGTAGAAGCAGAGGTCTGCTCTGACCATATTCACATGCTTTTAGAGATTCCGTCAAAGTATTCTGTTTCAAAATTTGTAGGTTACCTCAAGGGGAAGAGCAGTACGATGCTGTACGAGCAATTCGGGGAGCTGAAATACAAATATCGAAACAGAGAGTTTTGGTGCAAGGGATATTATGTTGATACCGCAGGAAAAAACACAGAACGAATTGCGGAGTACATTTGTAATCAACTTGCAGTTGGATTGAACGAGGAAACAATCCGAAAATATGTCAGAGAGCAAGAAAAACATGATCAGGCGATTGACAAACTGAGCGTGAAAGAGTATAACGACCCATTTACAAAATAAAGAAAACCCCTTTGTGGGGTGGCTAAAGAGGCAACGGCAATGTAGCTTGAACAAAGTGAAAGCTAGCACTTTGGGATGCTAGCCTGTAGTGAAGGGCTATAGTCCTAGAGCAAACCACCCTTTTGAAGGGTAGTTATGATTTGCTGGGGCGCGTCACCAGCAGAGAAGCATTGGGGAAACGCTATGGGGAGTTATCAGCAGACTATAACCTTTTTTATACATTTGAAAAAGAAGTCGAACTATGGTATACTGGACGCAGTTATGGTTCCAATCGTATTTTGAAAGAACCCCATTGCTATGAATTCTATAAAATGTAAAAGTAGCACTGAAGAATCATAAGCTAATGAGATTTACTGAATTATGAAATAGTAGATATATCGAACCCTTTCTACTAAATAATAGGAGGCAAGAGTCTATGACGATTAAAATCCATGTTACAAGAACAGTATTATTTTTGTTGTGCATTGCTGTGACGTGTCTTTTTGTTGTAACTTCCGAGTCTTACGGAGTATCGGTACCGGAAGCGACGGCGACTATCACAGAAAGTGACGGCGTTAATATACGCAGCAGTTATTCCACTTCTTCCTCTATCGTTGGAGCAATTCCATATCGATCCACAGTATATATAGAGAAAGAAAAGTATACAGTTGCAGGAAGTAGCAATAAGACTGATATCTGGTACAAGATTTCCAGCAGTTACGGAGACGGTTATATTCGTTCTGATTTGGCATCGGTTAATTATTCTTATAGAGAGGGAAAGACAACTTCTACGATTAATTATAGAAAAGGACCGGGAACGGATTTTTCCAGTGAAGGAACTCTGGAAAAAGGGACACAGGTGAAAGTAGCTTTGGCAGCAGAGACCGCTGCGGGCTCGTCCTGGTATAAAATCTATTATAATAATGCGTACTATTACATATCTGCAAGCTATGTAGATATGGACAGTCCCTCTGAAGGTATTGGGGGCGGTGCACTGACCGATGCGCAGTTTGAGGCAATGCTTGAGTCAGAAGGTTTTCCTGAAAGCTATAAGACGATGCTTCGAAAACTTCATGTGAATCACCCTAATTGGAAATTCCGCGCAAAACACGTTGACTTTACATGGGAAGAAGCGCTGAATAAGCAATGTGCAAATTCCAATGCGAATTTAGTATCAAGAAATTTCTCGGATGGATTTAAATCTGTTCAAAAGGGAGATTATGACTTTGATAAGCATACTTATATCGGAAAAGATGGAGATTCGTGGGTGTCAGCTTCCAAAGAGGGCGTTGCTTACTATATGGATCCTAGAAACTGGCTGACGGAATCCAGTATTTTTATGTTTGAGCCAAATAATTATGATCCTACCTATCAGACAGAATCTCTGGTGAAAAAAATTCTTTCAACTACTGCACTGCCGTCAACTGCGGCAAAGTATTATATCAGTGCCGCAGAGCAGACTTATAACGGGAAAAAGTATGTGATCAGTCCTGTATATCTGGCGACTAAGACAAGACAGGAACTAGGCAGCAGCGATTTTATGATAAACGGACATAAATTTACATACAGTGGAAAAACCTTTGAAAACTGTTATAATGTGTATAATATTGGGTCGGTAGACAGTCCTGACGGCAGTGCAGCAACCAAAGGGCTTGTTTATGCGGCAGGTGGTGTGAATAAGACTGACACTAGTTATTTACGGCCCTGGAATACTTTGGAAAAAGCAGTTAAAGGAGGCGCAATTTATATTGCCAGTACTTTTTTGGAAAGGAATCAGTATACTTCTTACTACGAAAGATACAATATCATGAACGGGCTTTCGGGAATCGGAACTTATCAATATGCAACAGCAATATTTTCGGCAGCAACGCAGGCATCCTTAATTCAGAATAACTATTATGATTTCGGTGTTTTGAGTGAATCTTTCACTTTTGAGATTCCCGTCTATAAGAGTATGCCGAGTACAGTTGCGGCAAAGCCCAGTGCGGCAAGTAATAACTGTTATTTAGACAGCATTACTGTGTCCGCAGGAGATCAAAAGCTGTCATTTACCAAAAGTTTTAACCGGTTTACTTCAAACTATACAGTGAAGACGACGGTAGGCGCTTCTGTAGATAAATTGACCATCAAGACTATGAAAAATGATAGTGATGCAACTGTGACAATCAGTGGGAACAGTCTGAAGGAAGGCGACAATAAGATTACGATTAAGGTGAAATCTCCATCTGGTAAATATACAAAAAATTACTATGTGACGGTCAGCAAGGATTCGTCTCTCTCAGAGAATCCAAATCAGGATATCATAGACGGTGTAGAGGGGACCTCTCTGACCGCAAGTTCAGAACTGGGAGACGGTTATATCCGTATCAATTGGGAAAAATCTTATGGATATAAGGTAGACTACTTTGAAATTTTCAAAAGTACAAAGTCGGAGAATTATGACAGCAAACCACTTTATACCACGACAGATGGTACCAAACGTACGATGAAGAACACAAGTAATTTAGTAAGTGATACGAGGTATTACTACAGAGTGCGTGGCGTTCGGGTAATTGATGGAACGAAGTATTATACAAAGTGGTCTAATGAAACCGTCCGCACTTATAAAAATCCGGAAAGCCCAGAGAATCCAAATCAGGATATCATAGACGGTGTAGAAGGAACTAGTCTGACAGCAAGTTCGGAACTGGGGGACGGTTATATTCGAATTAATTGGGAAAAATCCTACGGGTATAAAGTGGATTACTTTGAAATTTTTAAAAGCACAAAATCAGGAATTTACGATGGCAAACCACTTTACACCACGACAGACGGTACTAAACGTACGATGAAGAACACAAGCAATCTGGTGAATGGCACAAGGTATTACTATAGAGTGCGTGGAGTTCGGGTAATCGACGGAACGAAATATTATACCCAGTGGTCCAGTGAAGCCAACCGCATATATAAAAGCCCAGAGAATCCAAATCAGGATATCATAGATGGTGTAGAAGGAACTACTCTGACAGCAAGTTCGGAACTGGGGGATGGTTATATCCGTATCAATTGGGAAAGATCCTATGGATATAAAGTGGATTATTTTGAGATTTTCAAAAGTACAAAGTCGGGTGGCTACGGTAGCAAGCCACTTTACACTACAACGGACGGAACTAAACGGACACTGAAGAATACAAGTAATCTTGTAAATGGTACAAGATATTATTACAAAGTGCGTGGAGTTCGGGTAATCAACGGAATGAAGTATTACACAAAGTGGTCCAATCAGGCGAACCGCATTTATCGTTAGTGCAAATAGAAAGAACGCAGGTAAATATATTCTGCGTGAAAAGAAATGGGTGTTGCAGAATCTTCTATTTTTAGATGATGCGACACCCTTTTATATAGCCCTGATGTTTCTGTAAACTGCATAGCAGTTCTTTTGACCTGTTTGACTTTTTTTGCATGATGTTATATAATGGAGTATCAAGAATATGTAAAATATCATTGAAATTTAAACATTATGACATATATATACAACAGATGGAAAAACTATTTTGAGATATTACAGTCAAGGAGATTATATTGAGTAAATTGAAACCGTTTGTGATTGTGCTTTCAAGAAACTATTCTACCGGACTTGGCATTATTCGTTCTTTGGGCGCTGCTGGCTATCGGGTAGATTTGATTGCCAGTACGAAGAAAAAAGGAAGTTCTGTTATTATTTCTAGCAGCAAATATCTGAATAAAACAACAGAAGTTCTTTCACCTAAGATTCAGGGCGATACTGGGGCATCGTTGATGGAAGTGCTGATGGAGTATGCAAAATGCTGTGGGGAAAAAATGGTTCTTTTTCCGGCAGATGACTTTACTGCATCTGTGGTGGATTCTAATCGCGGAGTATTGGATAAACATTTTTTGATTCCGCATACTACAAGAGATTCTGATTGTTCTATTGTTGATTTGATGGACAAGACGATGCAGGAAAGTCTAGCGAAAAAAGCAGGGCTTTTGACACCTTTGGCGTGGAGGGTTTCTCTGAAAGAGACAGTTATTATTCCTGAAGACGTGGTTTATCCCTGTTTTGTGAAGCCTATTGAGAGTGTTTCTGGACGCAAAACAGAAATGATGGTATGCTGGGACAGAACACAATTAAAAGGGCAGCTGATGAAGATGAAAAAGTTTTTCAGTAACCGATCTGTGCTGATTCAGGAGTATCTGCATATTGATAAGGAATATGACATGTCCGGTATCTGTTTGGATCAAAAGGTTATTATTCCGGGAATCATAGAAAAAATCAGGGTAGCAGAGTATGAGCGAGGCGTTACTATGTCCGGCAGAATGTTGCCGCCAGATATATTAGGTGAAACCCTGGAACGTGTTAAAATGCTCATGAAACAGTGTCACTATGTTGGGATGTTTGATGTGGAATTAAACCTTTGCGGGGATAAGATTTATTTCAACGAAGTAAACTTTCGCAGCGGTGGGCCTAATTTTGCGTACTATTTAAACGGTGTAAATCTGCCGGAGATTTTTGTAAAGGAAATCACAGGAGAAGAGCGCAGCAGTGAGGATGAGACGATTACTTCCTTTGGAAAAACCTTTGTATATGAAAAGGTTGTCTGGGAGGATTATATTTATGGCTATATGACAAAGCGTGAACTTCATCGCTGTATAAAAAATGCTGATTACACGCTCCTTTCAAATACAGACGATCCGGCACCTGGAAAGATTTTTCAAAAAAGGATTCGTTTAAGCGCATTGAAGCATCGTGTCAAACATCTTTTGCAAAGAGAAACGGAGAAAAAAGATATTGCGGATACTAGAAAGGCCGATGATAGACACCCTGTTGCTGTGGTAGTAGGCAGAAACTATGGCAATATCCTTACGATGACTCGAGATTTGGGAATGGAAGGATATCAGATAGATGTCCTTCGTGTATATAAGAAGAAACCGAAAGTAATGAATCTGCTCAGTAGAATGAAGCCGGAGATTTACAGCAAGTATGTAAGACAGTTTCACCAATGTGTGAGCGGAGATAATCCGGCGCGGCTTCTTCACAGTTTGTCGGATCTTGCAGCGTCAAATGGCAGAACTCTTCTGATACCGGTAGATGATTATACTGCACAAATTATAGATGAGAACCTAGAAGAACTGAAACCTTATTATATACTCCCTAATATTTCAGATTGTGCCGGAGCGCTAAGCCAACTGATGAACAAGGCTGTGCAGAAGAAACTTGCTGCTACGTTTTCGTTACCTGTGCTTGACAGTGTATTGGTGAAATCCCGAAACGGACAGTTTGAACTTCCGGAAACAATTGTGTATCCGTGTTTTATAAAGCCGAATGTCAGTTCAAAGGATACTAAAGCAAAAATGATGAAATGTAGGGACAGGGACGAACTCAACGGTGTTTTACGTGAGTACGCAGCATCGTCTGATTTTGAAATTCTGGTTGAAACCTTTGCAGAAATTAAAGCGGAGTATTCGCTGCTTGGGGTGAGTACTGCGGCAGGCGTTATAGCGCCGGGACTTTTTAGGGTTGTAGCAGGCGGACACCGGGAGAGAAAAGGCGTAGCGTTAATGGGGGAAACGGTTTCTCATTCGCTTCTGCAGCCTATCGTCGAGCAGTGCATTGCTTTTGTCGATTCCTTGAATTACACTGGTTTATTTGACATTGATCTTATTGAAACAACAGATGGAAATATCTATTTTGTAGAGCTGAACTTTCGTGCGGGGGCATCAATTCATGCCTTTACCCGGTGCGGTGTAAATCTTCCTGCGATGTATGCAGATTATTTGTTGAAGGGTAAGGAACTGAATTTGAACTGTAGTCTTGATATAGCAGGAAAGCGATTTGTCAGCGAAAAAATTCTGCTGGAGGAATATGTAAGAAGTGATTTGAGTCTGTCTGAGGGCAGAATGATGATGGATAGCGCAGACATTTGCTTTATTAAAGCTGACGACGATCCGAAGCCTTATCAGTATTTTAAACGGTTTTACTTTGTTGCTGCTTTGATGAGAATTCCATATCGAATTAGAGATAGAAGGGCTGTAAAATAGTAAATTTCAATATAGCGCTGAATGAAAGTCAGGAAAAAGGAGGATATCATATGTTTAGCTTTTTTAGAAAAAAGGCAGATTCGTCGAAATCTGCAGATAAAGCGTTAAAAAAACAAAAGAGAAAAGAGGAAAATATATTATCTGTTATGAGTAAGACGGGCTGGAGCCGTGAGAAGACTGTAGCACAAATTGAAGACGCTAGACAGAGGTTAGGCATTACCTATAAGGATTATAATCGGTATGAGTTTTATAAAATTCCTATAAACGAGCAGGAAAGTGAATACCAGAGGAAAGAGGCACAGAGAAAGAGAAAAGCTGAAAAAAATGAAAAATTCCTTCATACGGTAATGGAAAATACCGGATGGAGCTACGAAGTAGCAAAAGAAAAAATGGAGGAGTCAAAGGCTAAATGCGGCGCAGAATATAAAGATTATGTAGCATACAGGTTTTGGGAGACTGACGAAGAAACCCAGAAAACTTATTTTACAAAGGGCGACGCAAATGCACTTAGGAAAAAATATAATACGAACAAGGAAAATGTTGCCTGCTTTAGAAATAAGAATGAATTCAATGAGGTATTCGGTGACTGCTTGGGAAGAGTATGGACATACAATAAAGATGTGTCCTTGGAGGAATTCACAGAGAAGTTTAAAAATGAAAAAAAAGTGATTTATAAGCCGCTGTCGGCAAGCTGCGGATCTGGGGTTCAGGTCTTTGACATCTCTGAAGACAGCGTAGAAACCAGCTATGATCGGATAAAGACGCTTCCTGTAGGCATCGTTGAGGGATATCTGATTCAGCATCCGGATATGAGTAGATTTTCAAAACGAGCAGTGAATACGCTTCGTGTGGTATCTGTTTTTAAAGATGACGAAGTGCACATCCTTTATGCTGCTTTCAGAATGGCAGGAGGGGATGCAGTAGTGGATAACTTCCATAATGGAGGCGTTCTTGCCTTGATTGATTTGGAAAGCGGTAAAGTTATGACGGATGCCATTGATTTGTCGGGAAAAATCTATGAAACGCATCCCGCTACAGGTGAAATAATTAAGGGGTT
Source organism: Anaerotruncus sp. 80 (assembly GCF_009936115.1). NCBI lineage: Bacteria > Bacillati > Bacillota > Clostridia > Eubacteriales > Oscillospiraceae > Anaerotruncus > Anaerotruncus sp. 80. The sequence goes on along the minus strand of NZ_QWES01000001.1, from coordinate 229,599 downwards.
TCAGGTACCTTACTGGGATGAGGTAAAAGCGTTAATTGATAAGGCGGGCAGAATCGTGGAAGGTGTTGGTTATGTGGGCTGGGACATTGCTGTTACAGAGAGTGGACCAGTACTCATAGAAGGAAATACATCTCCTGCACCTAATGTTTTACAGTTGCCGTTCTATCTTCAGGAGCATAGGGGAATGCATCATGTAGTGGAAAGATATTTATAAAAATCTCTTAAGAGGAAGAGGGAAAACAATGAATGATAAAAAACCATTAGTTGTAGTACTTTCAAGAAATTATTCTACTGGTCTCAGTGTAATCAGATCCCTTGGATCTTCAGGATATACGGTGGATTTAATTGCCAGTGCATATAAAGAAAACGCTTCTCGACTGATTGCAGAAAGTAAATATGTTCATGAAGCCGTTGAAGTATTGACGAAGAAAGTGAAGGATGAGGAAGATACTGCGCTGGTCGAAGCCCTTCTCGGTTATGCCAACAGATATCCAGAAAAACCAGTTCTGTTTCCGACAGATGACTATACTGCGTCAGTTATGGACCTGCATAGAGGGGTTCTTTCGGATATCTTCGTTATGCCGGGTATTGTAGGCGGCGGTCAGGGAAGTCTGAAGCATTACATGGACAAAAGTGTACAAGGAGAGCTTGCCAGAAAGGTGGGCATTCTAATTCCGAAGGAATGGGTGATTTCCTTAAGAGATGCGAACATAACAATTCCTGAAGACATGGTGTACCCTTGCTACTGCAAGCCTTTAGAAAGCAGCTTGGGATACAAGCAGGAGATGGCAAAATGCGATAGTAAAGAGGAACTTGGTGCGCATTTACAGAAGCTGAGAGAAAACTTTGCCAATCGTTCTATTCTGATACAGGAATTTCTTGAAATTGATGAAGAAATTGACCTGGAAGGCGTGTGCATGGATCAGAGAGTTGTGTTGCCGGGTATTATCTGGAAAAGACTAATCGGGAAGCATGATGTAGGGGTTCCGCTGGCAGGAAAAACCTTTCCAGTAGAAAAACTGGGAAACTTCAAAGAGAAAATCCTAGCATTTTTGCGTGAATTTCACTATTTTGGTATGTTCGACCTGGGATTCAATATTGTCGGTGACAAAATCTACTTTAATGAGAACAATCTGCGAAGCGGCGGTACTAATTATATTTACTATAAAAGTGGCGTAAATCTTCCGGAAATTTTTGTAAAGGAAATATGTGGTGAGCGGCATACACCACAGGAGGCAGTTCTAGCTGAATTTGGTAAAACATATATCTATGAAAAGGTTGCCTGGGAGGATTATCTTCACGGCTTTATGACAAAAGCTGAACTGGATTTGTGCATGGAACAGGCAGATATTAAGATTATCTGCGATAATGAGGATGCAAATCCGGAAAGGATTTTTTTGGAAGAAGTCACTGAGCGGGAACGAAAAAAACAGATTAAAGATGAATATTTGAATCATATTCTGATAGAATCCGGCTGGGAAAGAGCGTATGCCAGAGAACAGATTAAAGATGCCCGTAATAGACTGGGAATCTCTCTGGCAGATTACGACAAATATGATTTCTGGAAGTACTCCGAGAAGGAGCAGGCAGAGGAATATGCGAAGATACTTCGCCGCAGAGAACGGGATAAAGAGCAAAAAGAGGCCTGTCTCGCCTTTGCAATGGAAACGGCTGGCTGGAAAAGAGAATATGCGGAGAAGCAGATTAAGGATGCAAGAAACAGGTTGGGTATCAGTTATAAGCAATACCAGAAATATAATTTCTGCTTGATTCCTACAGATGAGCAGGATGACAGATATCGAGCGCTTCTGAAAGAAAAGGAGCGACAAAAGGTACAAAAAGAGTATGAAGGGAAAAAGCCTCTGGTTGTTGTTCTTTCCAGAAATTACTCAACGGGTCTTGCCGTAATTCGTTCTCTGGGCGCTGCCGGGTATATGGTGGATTTAGTCGCCAATGCTCATAAACCGGGACTTTCAGACATCGCCTGCTGCAGTAAGTATGTCCGTAGGTCTATTGAAGTCGTATCCCAAAAAGTAAAAGATGGAGAAGACACGGAACTATTAGAAGCGCTGTTTCAGTATTCAGGGGAAAAAGTAAGACCGGTGCTGTTCCCAGCAGATGATTATACTGCTTCTGTGATGGACATGAATAGAGATAAACTGAAAGATATCTTTGTGATGCCTTCTATCGTAGGTGGAAAGGCCGGCGCTATGGTGGATCATATGAACAAAACTGTTCAGGGAAATCTTGCAAGAAAGGCCGGACTGCTTACACCGAAGGAGTGGATTATTTCTTTGGCAAATGATATTGTGATCCCGGAGGATCTGGTTTATCCCTGCTTTGTAAAGCCTATCGAAAGTATTACCGGCTATAAAAGAGAAATGAAACTCTGTAATGATAAGCAGGAGCTCAGAGGCCATCTCAATAAGCTGCAGCGTAAATTTGCGAATCGTTCGATTTTAGTACAGGAGTTTCTCAATATTGAAAATGAAATTGACCTGTCTGGCGTCTGTCTGGATCAGCAGATTATTATTCCGGCAATCATCCGGAAAACCAATGTGGCACAATATGAAAAAGGCGTTACTCTGGCAGGAAAAGTAGCTCCTTTTGCAGAGCTTGGAGAGATTCAGACGCAGATTATTGAGATGATGAAATCGTATCACTATATCGGTATGTTTGATCTGGAGTTCAATGTTGTCGGCGATAAGATTTACTTTAATGAAGTGAATTTGCGGAGTGGAGGTCCTAACTACTCTTATTTCATGAGCGGAGTAAATCTTCCGGCACTGTTTGTAAAAGAGGCTATCGGACAGGAACATATGCCGGAAGAGGAAAAGGTAACAGCTTATGGTAGGAGCTTTATCTACGAAAAAGTGGCGTGGGATGATTATATTCATGGATTTATGACAAAGAGGGAACTTAATACCTGCATTGCAGAGGCGGATATTCCGCTTCTCTATTCTGATGAGGACCCTGCACCGGGACAACTTTTCATCAGGAAAATTACAAAGACTGCACGCAAAAAAAAGATTAAACAGAGACTGAAAAAAATTAGACGGTCACTGGGACAGATGAAACGAGGAATGGCGGCACAGCTTCGCCCTCTGAAACAGATTCTCTTAGGATTTCCACAGACCAAAAAAACAAATAGACGAAACGTGAACTCAGAAAAACCTCGTGTGATTGTTGCAGGTCGTAACTACTGCTCTAATCTGTGTATGGCAAGATCTTTGGGTGAAGCGGGGTATGAAGTAGAGATATTGCGAATTTTCCAGGTGAGGCCGAAGCTGAGAAATCTGATGAAAATGCTCAAACCGGATGCTTACAGTAAATATATCAAGGCATATCATATGTGCGTATCCAGAAGAAAGAGTATTAATATTGTAAACATGCTGAAGGATTTAGCAGATCCTGCCCGCAAGATGCTTTTGATACCGGCTGACGATTTGGTGGCTTCTGTTGCAGATGAATATCTGGAAGAGCTGAGTCAGTTCTATTTTCTTCCGAATGCGGATAATAAAGAGGGAGAAATTAATCGGCTGATGAGCAAAGGAGTACAGAAGGAACTGGCCCTTGCAGCAGGCTTACCAGTATTAAACAGTTGTGTAATCAGAACCGTAGGAGGTAAATTCTACGTTCCGGAGACGGTTACGTATCCTTGTTTTATCAAGCCGAACGTCAGCAGAAACAGCTCAAAGAGCAGGATGCGGGTGTGCTACAGTGAGCGGGAACTCATTGATACCTTGAAAGAGTTTTCTGCGAAGAAAGATATCGAAATGCTGGTAGAAGATTTTGTGGACATTAAGAAGGAATACTCTATTCTTGGAGTCAGCACTAAGGCGGGTGCTAATGGCCCTGGTTTCTTCGGTGCTGAAGAGGGCGGTCAGAATGAGCACAGAGGCGTTGCCGTTACTGGGAGAATCCTTTCGTGTGAAACCATGCAGCCTTTGATTGATAAGCTTATCGATTTTGTAGGTACTCTGAAATTCGATGGTTTATATGATATCGACTTAATCGAAACCGCCGATGGAAAGGTCTACTTCGTTGAAGTAAACATGCGTTTTGGTGCGTCCGGTTATGCGGTTACAAGATGCAACGTCAACCTTCCTGGTATGTTTGCCGACTACATGATTTTCGGTAAGCCGGTAGATATGAACAGTAAAGTTGAAAACACCGGTGTTACCTTTGTCAGCGAAAAGGTACTGATAGAAGAATATATCATGGGAAGACTCCCGAAATCAAAACTGAAGGAATGCATGAACCAGGCGGATATCTGTTTCGTAAAGAATTCAGAAGATCCGGGTGCATACAGACACTTTAGGAAATTTTATCCAATCGCTTCAGTCATGAGGGCTCTGTATAAAATGAGAGATCAGCATGCTGCAGCAAATAAAAATAATTAGGGAAAGCAGGGAGAAATTGATGTCTGAATTTCTCATATATGGGGCAACAGCAGTTCTGCGTTTTATCAATTTGTTTTTCAGGCCTTTTAGGCTGAAAAACAAAGTTGCTATTATCAGCCGTCAGTCAGATGAGTCTACACTGGATATAAAGCTTCTGACAGACTGTCTGCGTCAACAGAACATAGAAACCGTTGTGCTTACAAAAACATTGAAAAAATCTGCAGCCGGAGCAGTCAGCTATGGTCTGGAACTAATGAAACAGATGTATCATCTAGCATCAGCTAAAGTGGTTATTCTTGATGGCTACTGTATTTTGGTGTCGGTACTGCCCAAAAAGAGGGGTCAGAAGGTAGTTCAGATGTGGCACGCCCTTGGTGCAATTAAGAAATTCGGCTGGCAGAATGTTGAAAGTCCTGATGGTCACAGCAAAGCCGTTGCAGAGGCTATGAGAATGCACAGAAATTATGATTACATTCTTGCACCTGGCAAAATTACAGGAAAATATTTTGCAGAGGCTTTCAGAACATCGGAAATAAATTTGGTTTATTACGGCCTTCCAAGAATTGACTTTATCAGAAGAAAGGATACAGTGGCAAGAGAAAGGCTGGAAGTAGATTATCCTGCAGTCAGAGAAAAACAAAGCGTGCTTTATGTGCCGACTTTCCGTAAAAATTCGGAGCTCGAGCTGGAGAAACTGATTTCCCAATTCGATTTTAACACCTTTAATTTGGTTTTGAAAAAGCATTTTCTGGATCAGGGAGATTACAGCTGGGCAGAGGAAAGAGGTGTCATTGTGGATCAGAAGTATTCGTCTATGGAATGGCTTAGAATTTGCGATAAGGTAATCACTGACTATTCGGCGATAGCTTTTGAAGCTGCGATCCTTGACCGTGATTTATATATTTATCAGCCGGATCTTGAAAAATATGATAAAAATGTAGGTCTTAATGTAGATCTCAGTCAAGAGGCAATTGGAGAATATGTCTGCATATCAGAAAAACAGCTGGCGGATAAACTCCGTAATCCTTATAACGGGGGTGCCGTTGCGGAATTTCGGGAAAAGTATATTGAAGTTGGTCTGGACGACTGCACAGAGAAATTGTGTGGATTCATTGAAACACTGCTTACTGAATAGGAGGCTCTTTTGAAGATGATACCTACATTAAAAAAAATAGCAAAAAAATCAACTGTTTTGCGGATTCTGATGAGGAGCACTCTTTACGGAATACGGGGAATTATTTATCGATTCAGAGGAATCGGCACCGCAGCTGACGAAAAAATGATAATTTTTGGCGCATACAATGGTAAAAGTTACGCCTGCAGTCCAAAGGCTGTTTATGAGTACTTAATTAAGGATTCTCGTTTTTCTGACTTTCGATTTATCTGGCTTTTTGAAAATCCGGAGGACTATCTGTGGCTGGGACAAAATCCTAATACTGAAGTTGTAAAAAATCCGAGTGCAGAATGTGAGAAATATCTGCACCGAGCAGGATATTGGATTTTTAACTTCCGCGCGCTGGATCACTGGCTGCCGTCAAAGAAGCAGGTATATGTACAGTGCTGGCATGGAACACCTCTGAAACGGCTGGGCTATGATATTACTGTTTCAGATAATGCAATGAATTCGGTCAGAGAAATCCGCAGCAAGTATAAAACAGATACGAAACGACTGGATTATCTGTTGTCACCATGTCAATTTGTCACAGAAAAATTTAGTTCTGCATGGAATCTTAAAGAGTTTGGAAAAGAGGAAGCGATTCTTAAAATCGGCTATCCCAGAAATGATTTTTTGAATACATTCACTGGCGATGATGTGCAGGCAATAAAAGAGAGATTGGGTCTTTCCGGATGCGACAAAAAGATTATACTCTATGCGCCCACCTGGAGGGATAATCAGCACGATGCACAGGCGGGGTATGTGTACGAAAATCCGGTAGATTTCGACTATTTAAAAAAACAGCTGGAAGAAGAATATATCGTTTTGTTCAGAGCGCATTATCTGGTTGCGGATTATTTCGATTTTCATGCATATGAGGGCTTTATCTATAATGTCTCTTCCTATGATGATATCAATGATTTATATATTGCTGCAGATCTTCTTGTTACGGATTATTCCAGCGTATTCTTTGACTATGCTATACTGGGACGGCCTATGCTGTTTTATATGTATGATATGGAGGAATACCGTGATGAAATAAGAGGGTTTTATCTTGAGACATCTGATTTGCCGGGGCCAATTGTAAAGACAGAGAAGCAGCTTGCGGACGCAATTCATGCAATAGATTTTGATAAGCACGATTCTACAGTGAAACAATTTAATCAGGAGTATAATCTTTTAAACGACGGAAAAGCATCTGCACGTTTGGCGGATATCCTCCTAAGGAAGAGTACAAGTTAAGTAAGGGAGAAAATATGAGAAGAGTAATTACCTACGGTACATTTGATTTGCTCCATTATGGGCATATTAATCTGCTTCGCAGAGCTAAGGAGTATGGAGACTATTTGATTGTGGCTCTTTCTACCGACGAGTTTAATTGGAATGAAAAGCAGAAGAAGTGCTATTTTAGCTATGAGCGGAGAAAGCAGCTTTTGGAAGCAATCCGTTATGTGGATCTTGTCATTCCGGAAACTAGTTGGGAGCAAAAACGCTCGGATATCCATGAATATCATGTGGACACATTTGTTATTGGAGATGATTGGGAAGGAAAATTTGATTTCCTTAAGGAAGAGGGTGCAGAAGTTGTTTATCTGGAAAGGACACCAGATATATCCACAACCAGCATCAAACAGGATATTAAAGGTTAAAAGGTATTATAGAGGGTTGAATTACAGGACATAGAGCAGCGGCAGATGAAGGCCGCTGTTTTAGTATCCGTCTTATATGCGTCTGTATAAATCAGAATCTATTGCAAAGCAAATATTTCAGCAAAATTGCACCAAAATTGTATCTGATACAAAATAGTAGATGTATCATAAAAAATGTGATACAATGATGACAATGAATACGTAAAGAAAGTAGGTTGGAAAAATGCCGAAACAAAGAAATTATATGGTCAATTCTCCTCATTTATATAGCGTGTTTTTTGCACCCCGAGGAAACAGGCGTATGCTGGAGCTGGGGATGCAGATTGCGCAGCAGTATTTGGATCCAGAAGATAAACTCATTGGAATTATCGGCGAGGCAGGCGCCGGAAAGAGCATGCTGATTAAGGGCATGTTTCCGGGTCTGGACCTCTGCAACGATGACAGCGGCGTCAATGTAAGACCACTGCCGATTTTAGATGTAGATGAAGACGAAGGGTTTTATGCACCTCATACTTATCACATGGATGTGCGCTTTGAGTCTGCATTTACACAAATGCACGAACTGGCAGAAGCGACCGAAAAAGCCATCAAGAAGGGACGCAGAGTTATCATCGAGCACTTTGAACTACTGTTTCCTTTCCTGAAAACCAACGCACAGCTTTTAATCGGTGTAGGGGAGCAGATTATCATTACCAGACCGAACTTATTTGGACCGCTTCCTCAGGATATTGCGGAGACTGTGCACAAGTCCGTTCGTTATCGTAAGATGGCGCATACCGCAGAAGACCTTGTGGAGCACTGCATGCCCCAGGAACTTTTCCAGAAGTGCTATCATGGAGATATCAAGAGGGGCTTTTCTTTGGGATTTAAGGAAAAACCGGATATCGACATCGATGCGCTGAAAAATGCAGTCAACGAATACATCGCGCAGGATCTTTCCGTCAGCTTTTTTGACGAGGATCACGTGAAAATCGGCGAGCTGGTACACCCTTGCACGGGCCCTAGAATCCACGTCCGTTCTACCGGTGAGATTGAAAACTTCCGCCTGCTGAAAGAAATCTTTTATGACTCCATGCAGGAGATGTATCTGATTATCGGTCTTGTAGGCGAGCGCTGGGATGTTGAAACCGGCGATTTGAACAGAATTAAGCTGCACATTTAAGGAAGGAACATATCATGAGAGAAATCAAAGCAGAACAGATTACACAGACGGTCAGAGACCTTTGTATCGAGGCAAACTGCCATCTGCCGGAGGATATCAAAGGTGCTATTGCAGGATGCAAAGCCTGTGAGCCTTTTGACATTGCAAAAAATATTTTAGATAAAATCGAAGAGAACTATCAGATTGCAGATATAGACGAAGTGCCAATCTGTCAGGACACCGGTCTTGCATGCGTTTTTCTTGAGATTGGGCAGGAGGTGCACATCGACGGAAATTTGAAGGACGCTGTAGACGAAGGCGTGCGCCAGGGCTATACGGAAGGTTTTCTGCGCAAATCCTGCGTCAAGGATCCCATCGATAGAGTCAATACAGGAGACAATACGCCGGCGGTGATTTACTATGACATCGTGCCAGGCAACGCCTTAAAAATTACCGTTGCGCCAAAGGGCTTTGGCAGTGAAAACATGAGCCAGATTAAAATGCTGAAGCCGTCTGACGGTCTTGCCGGTGTAAAAGAATTTATCCTGAAGGTGGTAGAGGATGCAGGCCCTAATCCATGTCCGCCTATCGTGGTAGGAGTCGGCATTGGCGGAACCTTTGATAAAGCAGCATTTCTTGCGAAGAAAGCCCTTATGCGTCCGGCAGATGAGAGAAATGCAAATCCGTTCTATGAAGACCTTGAAAAAGAAATGCTGGAGAAAATCAATGCACTTGGCATTGGACCGCAGGGCTTTGGCGGAAAAACCACGGCGCTTGCAGTCAACATCGAGACCTTGCCAACCCATATTGCAGGGCTTCCGTGCGCAGTCAATATCAACTGCCATGTAACCAGACATAAGAGTGCAGTATTATAGAAGGAGAGGCGGAAAGATATGGAGAAGAAAATTACGATGCCGCTGACGGCAGATAAGACAAAAGACCTGCGCGCAGGAGATAATGTACTGATTAGTGGCGTGATTTATACGGGAAGAGATGCTGCGCACAAGCGGCTTTGCGAACTTTTGGCAGAGGGAAAGGCGCTTCCCATTGATGTGAAGGACAGCATTATTTACTATGTAGGACCTGCACCGGCAAAACCGGGCCAGGTAATCGGTTCTGCGGGACCAACGACCAGCTACCGTATGGACGCATATGCACCGGCGCTTTTGGATTTGGGCCTTAAGGGCATGATTGGAAAAGGCAAGCGTTCGCCAGAGGTAATCGAGGCCATGAAACGAAACGGTGCGGTATACTTTGGCGCCATCGGCGGTGCTGGAGCGCTCCTTGCCAAGTGCATCAAAAAAGCGGAAGTAGTCTGCTATGAAGATTTGGGCGCAGAGGCGGTGCGCCGTTTGGAAGTGGAAAACCTTCCGGCAGTTGTGATCATCGATAGTCAGGGAAATAATCTGTATGAAGATGGCAGGAAAGCATATCTTGCCGTGGAGAAATAGCTATGTTTGTGGATTTTAAACTGGACACGGCAGGTCAGAAGCCGATTTACAAGCAAATTGCGGAGCGAATTTCCGATGCAATTAAAGACGGGAAGCTGGCTGCGGGGTTTAAATTGCCAACGGTGCGGGATCTTTCCGGAGAAATCGGCGTAGCGTGCGGCACCATTAAGCACGCTTATGAATATCTGGAAGAACAGGGTTTTGTAGAAATGGTGCAGGGCAGCGGTTCTTTTGTCATAGATCAGAAAGAGGATTTTGCCAGCCGCAAGGAAAAAGCCATGATAGCAATCGACCAACTCTTCACCAGACTGGAAAGTCTGGGGTTTACGCCAAGGGAAATGGAAATCTACTTAAATCTGAAGCTGAGAGGTCTTGCGGAAAAGTACGATGTGGTGAAGGTTGCTTTGGTGGACTGTAATCCTGAGACGCTACAGATGATTGAGGGACAGCTTTCCCAGATTGGCTATGCTGAGACGGCAGCCTTTGATCTTGACAGAATCAAGGAAGCGGCGGAAAGTCTCAATGCGGATTACGATTTGATTTTAACTACGTCCACCCATTTTACAGAGGTGGAATCCTACCTCAGAAGCAATAAACCGCTTGCGATGGTTGCCATGACGCCGTCGGTGCATACTATTGTCCGTCTGGCTAAAATTGGAGATACGCAGAAGGTGGGCATTTTCTGCGCCAGCGACGCATTCGCGGGTGTAGTCAGAAATAACTGCCAGGGGCTGGGCAGCTGGAGTGAAGGGATGGCGACGCAGCTTGCGGGGTTCTTTGGAAAAGAGGAACAGTTCTTTGCTGAGAACGATGTAGTCATCGTGCCGGAAGGCTATGAAACCTTTATCGCGTCTAAGGAAAAGCAGTTTTTGCGCAGCTTTTGCGAGCGGGGCGGGGAACTGGTTTCCTATAGTTATAAGGTGGACAAGGGGTCTTTTCTCCACGTGGTAGATCAGATTAAACGGGTGATGAACAAGAAGCGGAGCATGTGATTGCGTTATCTGTGATATTTAATCGCAGGGTCAGAAGAATGTATTGCGGGAGATACGCGTTTTCAGATTGCGGTTGTGCAGATGATGCGATAAAAATTGTTTCTACACAACTTTTTGTTGGTTCGGTTGTGCAGGGAAAGCTTGAAAAAAGTAATTTGCACAACTTTTACGAAAATCGTGGCGTTTAATATTATGTATGTTGTGCAAAGCAAGATAAAAATGACTCGTTTTGCACAACTTTTTTGATGAAAAAAATGTTTTTTCGCGTTACGGAGCGCAAAAGTTGTGCAAGAGGCAGCGTGGGCAGTAGGATTTGCACAACCAGCAGGAGTGGAAGTTGTGCAAATTAGTGATGAAGTGGCGACATATGCACAATCATATGCAAAACCTGCCGTAGGAAAATACCAGGAAACTGGATAGAAGGAATTGCACCCTTCTCAAAATCGGTCAACGGCTTTATAATAGAATAAAGTCGGTCGGGAATGGAGGAGTTACCGTGAACGAAAAATTTTTTTCTTTGCCGGAAGAAAAACAGCAAGCAATCATCAATGCAGGTTACAAGGTTTTTTCGCAGAATACCTATCATAACAGTCCTATGCGTGAAATCGCAGAGGCAGCGGGAATCAGCAAATCGCTGCTGTTCCACTATTTTCACAACAAGAAGGAATTATATCTGTTTTTGTGGGATACTTGTGCAAAGAAGACCATTGCTTATTTGACCGAATGCGAATGCTACAGCCAGCAGGGGCTGTTTGAGAGCATGGAACGGGGCATGCGGGCAAAAATGGAACTGATCAGTCAGTATCCGGACATGGCGAATTTTACCATCAAAGCATTTTACGAAAAGGACCCGGAAATCTGCGCAGCTGTTTCTGAAAGCTATCACCGGTATTTTAACCTGAAAGCGGATCGTGCCCGTATCAACTTTGATCCGGCGCAGTTTGTGCCAGGACTGGATATTCCCATGATGTACAGGGAGATGTACTGGGCGTCGGAAGGATATCTGTGGGAGATGGTGCAGCGAGGACCTGTGAATACCGCAGAAATGGAAAAGGATTTTACCAGACTGATCGCATTTTGGAAAAGTATTTATCTTCGGAAGGAGTGACGAGATGGATGCAATCAAGTTAGAAAATTTGACTAAATATTATGGAAAAAACCGGGGGATCTCCGGCGTCAGTCTGACCGTTTCCGAAGGAGAATTCTTTGGATTCATCGGTCCCAACGGCGCAGGGAAATCTACGACAATCCGCACGATGATGGGGCTCATAAAAAAGACCGGAGGAGACGCCTGGGTGAGCGGACTTGCTGCTTGCGAAGAAAGAGAGCAGATTCTTGCCAGGACTGGATATCTTCCGTCGGAAGCAATTTTTTATCGCGGAATGCGGGTGAAAGATATCTTGAAGCTGTCTGCGGACTTGCGAAAAAAGGACTGCAGAAAGGAAGCTGTGCGGCTTTGTGAAAGATTACAACTTTCTGAGAAACGAAAAGTGGAGGAACTCTCTTTTGGTAACAGGAAAAAAGTCGCCATTGTCTGCGCGCTGCAGCATCAGCCGGAAATTTTAATTCTGGACGAACCGACCAGCGGTCTTGACCCACTGATGCAGAAAGAATTTTTTGAAATCCTTCGGGAGCGCAATGCAGATGGAACGACTATTTTTTTGTCCAGTCATATTTTGTCAGAGGTGCAGCGAAACTGCAGCCGTGCCGCAATCATTCGTGAAGGGAAGATCATTGCCTGCGATCGTGTAGAGGCGCTTTCTCGCACCAGCGCCAGGCGTGTTGCGGTTTGCGGCAGCGTAAATCTTGACGGACTTTGCGGAATTCGTGACCGGAAAGAGATTGCGGGGCAGACCAGCTTTCTTTACAGCGGCGATATGAACAAGTTGCTGAGAAGGCTTGCGGATGGACAGATTGCGGATCTCGCCGTATCTGAGCCGGATTTGGAAGAGGTATTTCTTCACTATTATGAAAAGGATGGTGAGGCGCTGTGATATTGGTTAGACATGAGTTGAGACAGGGACGCGTTTCGTTTTTGATTTGGACTGCTGCCATTTCTTTTCTTCTGGCAGTTTGCATCTTCCTCTTTCCGGAGATGAAAGGACAGATGGAGAGTGTTGGCGATGTGTTTGCTTCCATGGGCTCTTTTTCCGACGCTTTTGGAATGGACCGTCTGAACTTCGGCATGCTGACCGGATTTTATGCTATTGAATGTGGGAATGTGCTGGGGCTTGGCGGCGCATTCTATGCCTGTCTGTGCGCGGCTGGCATTTTGAGCAAGGAAGAAAAAGATGGAACGGCTGAATTCCTGCTGCCCCATCCGATTAGCCGCAGGCGGGTCGTGACGGAAAAACTCCTTGCGGTATTGGTGCAGGTGACGGCGATAAATCTGCTGGTTTATGGGATTTCTGTGTGTGCTATAGCGGCGGTAGGTGAAGCGATTCCCTGGAGGGAAATCAATTTGCTGCATCTTGCGTATTATCTGCTGCAACTGGAGCTGGCGGGGATTTGCTTCGGGATTTCTGCTTTCACACGTAAAGGCAGCGTGGGCGCCGGACTTGGCATCGCTTTTATGATGTATTTTCTGAATCTCATTGCCAACATTGCGGAAGTGGCGGCGTTTTTAAAATATGTGACGCCTTTCGCCTACTGCGAAGGAGCGGATATCGTGACAGCGGGCAGTCTCGATGGGACACTGGTCGCAATCGGGATGGTAATTGGGCTGCTTGGGATTGGAGCCGGCTATTTGCGGTATGTAAAAAAAGATATTTATTAAATCATGTTCTCCCGATTGGATTGGGCGCTAAGATGGAAGCAGGTGAGAATCCTGCACGGTACCGCCACTGTAATGGGGGAATTCTTGTTCGATGGTTTTAGACCAGCCACTGGAAACGGGAAGGTGAGTAAGAACGATGCCCTCTGAGTTAGGAGACATGCAGAAAATACGGGCTGCACCATTTTGGTGCAGCTTTTGATTAGTCAAATCCAGGAAATTGTCTAGTTCTAATTTTTGAAAAGTGCAGTATAATATGTTACGAAAAAAAGGAAATATATCTTCATAGAGACGAATAAACTGGAGGTGGAATATTTTGGTAAAGGATGTAAAACATATCATGGAAAGAAAAGCCTTCGAAAAAGGCTTGGAGTCGATTATCAACAAGGGACAGGAAAAGGATTTGACCGAAGTTATGCTTCCTATGATTAATATGCTGGAGAAAATTTTAGGAGACGCATGGGAAGGTTCTTCCTATGAACTTTTGAGAAAGCTGGCAAAAGACCCGAATAGCAAGTGGACCCATTATACACAAAATATTTTGCGCAATGTGGATCCGCATATTTTGAAGACCTTTGCTTTAAATGCCGGATATGAGTCTGGTTTTCGTGGTTACAAGACTTCTCTGAAAATGTCTGAAAGATACCAGTGCAATATTCCATGGATTATTCTGATGGACCCTACAACAGCGTGCAATATGCACTGTACCGGTTGTTGGGCTGCGGAATATGGCGATAAAATGAACCTTTCTTTTGAGGATATGGATAGAATTATCACAGAAGGTAAAGAATTGGGTATTCACGCTTTTCTGTTCACCGGCGGCGAACCGCTGATTAAGAAAAAGGAAATTATCCGTCTGTGCGAAAAACACAGCGATTGTGCATTTCATGCGTTTACCAACGGTACACTGATTGATGAAGCATTCTGTGACGACCTTCTTCGAGTAGGTAATTTCTTTGTATCGGTTAGCATTGAGGGTTTTGAAGAAAGCAACGACGGGAGAAGAGGAGAAGGCCATTTCCAGAAAGCCTTGGCGGCGATGGATTTGATGCATGAAAAGAGAATTCCTTTCGGTGTGTCGATTTGCTATACGAGCAAGAACTATTTGACTGTAACCAGTGATGAATTCCTGGATATGCTTATCGATAAAGGCTGTGTTTTTGCATGGTATTTCCATTATATGCCGGTGGGTGTCAATGCGAGTACAGAACTGCTTTTGACACCGGAACAGAGAGTTTATATGCACGATAAAATCAGGGAAATCCGCGGTATTACAGGTGGTAAAGAGATATTTGCGATTGACTTTCAAAACGATGGAGAGTTTGTACATGGCTGCATTGCGGCAGGGGAAAGGTATTGCCATATCAATGCCAACGGAGACGTGGAACCTTGTGTATTTATTCACTACTCCGGCGCTAATATCAAAGAAAAGTCACTTCTTGATTGTTTGCGTCAGCCGCTATTTCTTGCATATCGTGATGGACAGCCGTTTAATGACAATCATCTGCGGCCTTGCCCTATGCTGGAAAACCCAGGAATTCTGCAGGAATTAGTAAAGAAGACCGGAGCAAAATCTACGGATTTAGAAGCGCCGGAATCCTGTGAGCATCTTTGTGGAAAGTGCACAGAATATGCAAAGAACTGGGCGCCGGTGGCAGATAAACTGTGGGAGCAGGATAGGAAATAAACATATGCTGCAAGAGATAAGCTGCGCTGTTTGATGAGGAAATATCAAGCAGTGCAGTTTTTTTAAAATTGACTATAAGTCATTGACTGATAGTCAATTATACAGTATAATAAAGAAAAAGGAGGCACGCTTATGACGAGCAGACAGATTGCTGCCCTTGCAACAAAGAAAAAACTGCTGGATGCAGGCAGCAAAATTATCGCAGAGAAAGGACTTTCTCAGGCGACAGTTGACGAGATCACTGCACTGGCAGGTGTTTCGAAGGGCACCTTTTATACTTATTTTAAGAAGAAAGAGGATATTGTATTTGCGCTTGGATATGGTGCTTTCAGCGAGGTTTTGGATAAGGCCATGAGCCTGCAGGATACTTTCATAGAAAAAATCATCTATTATATGGTGCATTTTTCGGCATGTATTGAAGACAGCGGATATAAGCTTTCTCAGGAGTGGATCAGAAGTTTGTCTGATATTTCTTCTTCGGAGGAGACAGGTCCCCGTGGAAAGCTCAAGTTTGATCTGGATTCGATCAGCCGATTGATTCAGGCAGGGGTAGAAGAAGGAAATCTGGCAAAAGATACGCCGGCAGAAGTTTTAACCCATACTTTGGCGGATATACTTTACGGGCAGATGTTCTGCTGGAGTGTAAGTGACGGCAGCTACAGTCTGAGAGCGCGCACAGAAGAATTTTGCGAGACCTGTCTGCCAGAGATTTTCAAAGCGTACGCACTTTAATTCAACAAAAAGGAGGAAATGTGATGAATGACCTTGGGAAAGACATTAAGAAGCTGGGATTCGGATTGATGAGACTGCCGCAGAAGGACGGCGTCATCGATGTAGAGGAAACCAGTAAAATGGTCGATTTGTTTATGGAAGCGGGATTTACATATTTTGATACAGCCTGGGCTTATGCTGGTTCGGAAGATGCGATTCGCAAGGCGCTGGTTGAAAGATATCCACGGGAAAGCTTTCAGCTAGCCACAAAGAATGCAGCATGGATTAATTGCAAGACCAAGGAAGAAGCCTATGAACAGTTTGAGGTTTCTTTGAAACAGACAGGCGCAGGATATTTCGATTTTTATTTGCTGCACAATTTGGGAGAGGGCAGAAGCCGTTATTTCGACGAGTATGATATGTGGAACTGGGTGCAGGAAAAGAAAAAGGCGGGACTGATTAAGCATGTCGGATTTTCTTTTCATTCTACCCCGGAGGAACTGGAAGAGATTCTGACAGCCCATCCGGAGATGGAGTTTGTGCAGCTGCAGATCAACTATGCGGATTGGGAAAATCCGACTGTACAGTCCAGAGGCTGTTACGAAGTGGCAAAAAAACACGGCAAGCCGGTTATCGTTATGGAACCAGTAAAAGGGGGCATGTTGGCAACACCGCCGGAATCTGTCGTTAAGATTTTTAAAGAAGCAGAACCGGATTCATCGGTTGCTTCGTGGGCAGTTCGCTTTGCGGCTGATTTAGACGGGGTGATGACAGTACTTTCCGGCATGAGCAATGTAGCGCAGATGGAAGATAATCTGTCCTACATGAGGGAATTTACAGGACTTACTGCAGAGCAGAGAGAAACGCTGAAAAATGCGCAGGAGGAACTGGCGAGGATACCGATGATTCCGTGTACTGTCTGTAATTATTGCGCAAAGGTCTGCCCGATACAGATTGGCATCTCCGGATCCTTTACTGCCATGAACTACCTGACCCTTTATCGGGACAAAGCCATGGCGCAGCATCAGGAAAGCTGGCTGGTTTCCGGTCACGGTCTGAAACAGGCGAAGGAATGTATCGGTTGCGGTAAATGTGAGGAAGCATGTCCGCAGCACATCGCAATTAGAGAAGAGTTGAAAAAGGTAACGGAAGAGTTGTTATAAGAATTAAAGTAGCTGCAGGTAAAAGATGCCTGCAGCTCTTTATAATTTTGTATGGATTTTCTATAATGGAAATAGTATAATAGGGATAAATAAGCAAGGAGGTGGTGCAAGTGAGAATCCTGGAACTGAATCATATTTTAGAAGAGCTTCGCAGCGCACTGTGCCATATTTTTGGGAACAAACTAAATCATATTTGGCTTTATGGTTCTTATGCTAGAGGGGATAATGATGAAGAGTCAGATTTGGATATTCTGGCACTTGTGGATCTTTCAAAAAATGAGCTGGCAGCTTACAGGAGAGAAGTCAGTGACTTGTCTTCGGAACTTGACTTGCAGTATGGCGTACTGCTTTCGATTAAGCTGCAGGATACAGAAACCTTTCATCGCTATTCTGATTCTTTGCCTTTTTTTCAGAATGTAATAAAGGAGGGAATCAGTATTGTATAGTGAGGAGCAAAAGGACTTATGCTTATACAGATTGTCAAAGGCTGAACGGTATTTGACTGACGCTAGGCGAACTCTGGAAATGGGGATGTATGATACTGCAGCAAATCGTTCTTATTATGTAATTTTTCATGCAGCACGTGCAGTACTTGCTTTAGATGGGTTGGATTTCCGCAACATTCAGGAGTGATTTCCAATTTTCAAATGAGATATATAAAGACGGGTGTATTTGAAAAGCAGCTCTCTAATATTATTAAGAGCGCATTTTCTTTAAGAACAGAGAGTGATTATGGGGATTTCTTTGTGATTGAAAAGGAAGATGTAAAGCGTCAGGTAGACGAGGCGGAAGTTTTCTTTCATGCAATAGAGGCATATATAAAGTCACAAAATTTATAGTGAAATGACTATGACGCAGACCCGAATAGGGTCTGTTTTTTCGTGCAAATTTTTCACAAAATGCATATTGAATAAGAAGTGCCAAAAAAAAACAATCTGGTTGTAGACAAATGAGATATAACAATGTACTATAAAGATGTAATACATTTATCGATTTTGAATTTCGAGGTGAATCATGGAAGAAAACAAAAAGAAGTTAGTCATCGGCGTCATTGGCGCAGATGTTCATGCAGTAGGGATCCAGATATTGAATCACGCCTTTGAAGAAGCGGGGTTTGATGTGACTAATTTGGGCGTCATGGTATCCCAGGAAGAATACATTGCTGCAGCAGTAGAAACTGATGCAGATGCTATCATGGTATCTTCCCTTTACGGTCACGGTGAGCTTGATTGCCGCGGTCTTAGAGAAAAGTGCAGCGAAGCAGGTCTTTCTGATATTCTGCTCTATGTAGGCGGCAATATCGTAGTCGGCAAGCAGCCTTTTGACGAAGTGGAAGCAAGATTTAAGAAAATGGGCTTTAACCGGGTATTTGGACCGGGAACAGCACCGGAAGACACCATTTCGTGTCTGAAGGAGGACTTGGGGCTGTAATGGGTCGGTGAAGTCATGAAGAACATACTATTAATAGATTTCGGCAGCACCTATACTAAGGTAACTGCCGTGGACCTTGCAGAAGAGCGGCTTTGCGCAACAGCGGCAAGCTACACCACTGTAAAAACCGATATCAATGAAGGACTGGCAAATGCGCTGGCACTTTTAGAGGAAAAAATCGGTCCGGTGGATTTTGATGCAAGGTATGCTTGCTCCAGTGCCGCTGGCGGTCTGAAAATGATCAGCTGCGGATTGGTGCCGGAATTGACTGCCGAGGCAGCAAAGATGGCATCGCTTGGGGCAGGGGCGAAGGTCATGAAGGTTTATTCCTATCAGCTGACCGAAGAGGACGCAGAAGAAATCGAAAATCTGAAACCTGATATTTTCCTCTTGACAGGAGGTACTGACGGCGGCAATAAGGACACCATTATAGAAAATGCACAGATGCTGGCAGGAATTTCCGCAGAATTTCCAATCGTCGTTGCGGGCAATCGCAATGCAGCAGGTGCTTGCAGAAAGATTTTGGAGGAAGCCGGAAAGCAGGTAATCGTAACAGAAAACGTGATGCCGCGGTTTGGGGAACTGAACATCGAGCCGGCACAAAACTGCATTCGGGAAATTTTCCTTGACAGAATCATCAAGGCAAAAGGACTTTCTAAAGCCAGTCAGCTGATTTCGGGCATTATGATGCCGACACCGGCGGCGGTACTTTCCGCTATGGAGCTATTGGCAAAGGGCACAGATAAGGAGCCAGGACTGGGAGATTTGGTTGCCGTAGATGTAGGCGGCGCTACCACAGACGTTTACTCCATGAGTCTGGGCGAGCCAAGCGGTGTCAATACGGTCATCAAAGGATTGCCTGAGCCTTATGCAAAGCGAACCGTGGAAGGGGATATCGGCATGCGCTACAGTGCAGCAGGCATTGTAGAAGCTGCCGGAATAGGCGCAGTTTCCCGGCTTTCGGGGTTGTCTGCAGAGAGGGCGCAGCAGCTGCTTACTCTGATTACAGATAAAACAGATACACTGCCTGAAAATGAAGAACTTGCGGCGCTGGATTTTGCGCTGGCATCTTTGGCAGTCAAGGTGGGCATGACCCGCCACGCAGGACGCGTGGAAAAAGTTTATACGCCGGTTGGTGAAACATGGCTGCAGGAAGGTAAAGATCTGACAGCTGTAGAAAAAGCGGTCATCACGGGCGGATCTCTCATTCACGCAAAGAATATAGAGAAAATCGCAAGAGGGGTGCTTTACGATGTGGCAGAAGCCGCATCCTTAAAACCGAGGCAGGCGGAAATCCTGCTGGACAAAGCATATATTTTATCGGCCATGGGCCTTCTCGCCAAACATGCGCCGGATACAGCACTAAGAATCATGAAAAAGGAGTTGATATCCTATGGAATTGAAAAATAAGAAACTGACAAACGATGAATTCTATGGAATTCAGAAAGAAATTTTGACCCAGTGGCCGACCGGCGCAGATGTAAATTTTGAGAAGGCAGTAGAATTTCATCAGAGCCTGCCGGAAAACAAAAACTTTGGAAAGAAGCTGGTAAAGGCAAAGAAAGAGGGCAAGACTTTAGTGCAGCCGAGAGCTGGTGTTGCTCTAGTGCAGGAGCATATCGACCTCTTGACTTATCTGCAGGACAAGGGTGGCGCAGACCTGCTGCCGACTACAGTAGACAGCTATACGAGACAGAATCGCTACAAAGAAGCGGAAGTGGGCATTCAGGAATCGGTTAGAGAGAGCAAGTCCATGCTCAACGGTCTTCCCATCGTAAACCACGGTGTAGATGCATGCCGCTCCATTATCAATGAACTGAACACACCGGTACAGGTGCGTCACGGTACACCTGACGCAAGACTTCTGACGGAAATCTCCTACGCTGGCGGTTTCACAAGCTATGAAGGCGGCGGTATTTCCTATAATATTCCTTATGCAAAAAATGTCAGCCTGGAAAAAACCATCAGGGACTGGCAGTACTGCGACAGACTGACCGGTATTTATGAAGAAGCTGGCGTCAGCATTAACAGAGAGCCATACGGACCACTTACCGGTACTCTGGTTCCGCCTTGCATTTCCCATTCTGTAGCCATCATCGAGAGTTTGCTGGCTGCTGAACAGGGGGTAAAGAACATAACAGTCGGCTACGGTCAGTGCGGCAATCTGGTGCAGGACGTTGCAGCCATCCGTTCCCTTGGCAGTCTGACTGAAGAATACCTTAAGAGATACGGTTATAATGATGTAGAAGTAACGACTGTTTTACATCAGTGGATGGGCGGTTTCCCGCAGGACGAAGCTCAGGCGTTTTCCGTTATTTCCTGGGGCAGCGCCATCGCAGCGCTGTCAAAGGCAACAAAAGTTATCGTAAAGACACCGCACGAAGCAATCGGCGTTCCGACCAAGGAAGCAAACGCACAGGGACTGCGCTGCACTAAACAGATGATCAACATGCTCTGCGACCAGCAGCTTTCCAACACCAGCCATGTTGTAAATGAAATGATGATTATTTCCGCAGAAACCCGCTGTATTGTAGATAAGTGCTTTGAACTGGGCGAAGGCGATTTGGCAGTGGGCACTGTTAGAGCATTCCAGGCAGGTGTTTTAGATATTCCGTTTGCACCGAGCAAACTAAACGCAGGAAAAATGCTGCCGGCAAGGGACAATGACGGCGCAATTCGTATCTTAAATGCTGCCAATGTGCCGCTTTCCAAAGAGTTGATCGATTTCAACAGAGAAAAAATTGAAGAACGTGCACAGGCAGAAAAGAGAGATGCTTCCTTCCAGATGGTAATCGACGATGTTTACTCCATCAGTAAAGGAAAACTGGTCGGCAGACCTTGGAAATAATCGAGAGCCGTTGGTGGGCGCTGGTGATGCTAGGCGAAAAAACGGGCGAACGTTGACAAAACTGACAAAAAATCGGTTTTTTGTCTAATCTGTCAGCAGTTTTGGGAAAAATGCTGACAAAACTGACATTTTCTTTGGATTTTGTCTGGTTTGTCAGTGTTCAGACAGAAAAATTCATGTTTTTGCGGTAAAAATCGCAAAAAGACTGACAAAAATGCAGTTTTTTTGGAAATATGTCAGCGCAGAAAATTGTGTAAATGGTAGTTTGAAATATAGACGAGGGAATTGAAATGAAAATTAAAAAAATAATTTGTTCTGGCGGAAGAACCGGATTCTTCTTTGACGACCAGAGAGCGATTAAAAAAGGTGCAAAATCTGATGGTTCTGCATATATCGGAGAGCCGGTAACTGACGGCTTTAAGGCAGTAAGACAGGCTGGTGAATCCATTTCTGTTATGGTGGTTTTGGAAGATGGTCAGGTTGCCTACGGTGACTGTGCAGCTGTACAGTACAGCGGAGCAGGCGGAAGAGATCCGCTGTTCCTTGCAGAAGACTTTATTCCTGTTATCATGGAACATGTAGCGCCAGTGCTGGAAGGGAAAGAACTGGATTCTTTCCGCACTTTGGCAGCGGAAGTAGAAGCCGTAGAAGTGGATGGCAAGCGTCTGCACACTGCCATTCGCTACGGTGTGACCCAGGCGGTGCTGGACGCAGTGGCAAAGGCAAAGAAGCTGCTGATGTGTGAAGTTATCGCAGACGAATACGGTCTCACGCCGGAATATCGCCAGATTCCAATCTTCACTCAGTCCGGCGATAACCGTTACGATAACTCCGATAAGATGATTATGAAGGGTGCTGACGTTCTACCTCACGCTCTGATTAACAACGTAGATACAAAACTGGGAAAAGACGGCAGCATTTTACTGGAATATGTAAAATGGCTGAGAGACAGAATTATCGCTCTCCGTCATGATGAGGACTATCTGCCGGTGCTGCATATCGACGTGTACGGTACCATCGGTATGGCATTCGGTGTCAACAATTACGAAGTGATGGCAGACTATATCGCTACTTTAGTAGAGGCAGCAAAACCATTCAAACTGCGTATCGAAGGTCCGATGGACGCTGAAGAAAGAGAAGCCCAGATGAAAGCGCTGGCAGCGCTGACTGCAGAGGTTGATCGCCGCGGAATCGACGTAGAACTGGTGGCAGACGAATGGTGCAACACTTTAGAAGACATCAAATATTTCGCTGATAACAAGGCAGGTCACATGGTACAGATTAAGACCCCAGACCTTGGCGGAATCAACAATATCGTAGAAGCAGTTATCTACTGCAAAGAAAAAGGAATCGGCGCGTACCAGGGCGGCACCTGCAACGAAACAGACCGCTCTGCGCAGGTTTGCGTCAACCTGGCTATGGCAACCCAGCCTGATCAGATTCTGGCAAAACCAGGCATGGGCGTAGACGAAGGATACATGATTGTGTACAATGAAATGCAGAGAATCCTTGCACAACTGTCAGCAAAAAATGCGTAATGTGATAGAAGACGGACTGATCACAGAACTAATTAGCGGCGTAGACCTGCGGGAAGCGAGGGGGCAGTCGGCTCTATCGCTGCTTACAGCAGAACAAATTGGAGAACTGGCGGTGACCGCCCTGCGAATTGAAGCGGCGGTGACACCAAAGCCGGGACTTGTAGACAGAGAAAACAGCGGAGCCCATGACGACATGGACTATCCGCTGTTTCTGGCAAGCAGCGCAGCGCTGTTTCCTTGCTTTACAGCCTGTGCCAAAGCCGGCATTGACGGATACAAAAAAAGTCCGGCGCAGTTGGTTCCTGTATTACGCCGTATCGGCAGATGTGGAGAAACCGCCATGTATGCGGCGACAAAAGGGGTCAATACCCACAAAGGAGCTATTTTCTCTATGGGGATTTTGTGCTGTGCGCTTGGCATGCTTTTAGCTAAAGTAACAAAGGGAACGCATACTGCAGTTCAGGTGCCAAAGGCGCAGGCAGGCCTAAAAGAAGCTGAATTACAGGCGCTTTGCGCCCAGCTTTCAGCCGCCCTGCTGCGGCAGGATACTGCCGCAGCAACCCACGGGCTGTATGCCCGTGGGCGCGCCGCCTGCGGCGGCGTGCGGGCGGAGGCTGCCTCCGGCTTTGCTACTGCATTTCAGGTAGGACTGCCTGTTCTCAGAAGCGCCCTCTGTGAAGGCATAGCACAGGAAACAGCACTGGTAAAAACCTTGCTGGCGTTGATACAAAGAACAGAAGACAGCAATGCGGTCTACAGAGGCGGCGCCGAAGGTCTCGCTTTTATGCAGAAGAAAGCAGGTGAGATTTTGCGAAAGGCAGATTGGAAGAGTGAAAAAAGTTTAGACATGGTGAGAGAGTTTGACCGCGCATGTGTCCAGCGAAATTTAAGTCCTGGCGGCAGTGCGGATTTGCTGGCGTTTTGCACCATGTTATATATGATTTTTGATGAGGTATCGCTATGATTAAAACAAATGCGTGCGCTGGAACCCTTGAATCCAGCGATATTTATGTAGAAATTGCACCCTTGCCTTCTGGCAGCGGCGTTGTGCTTTCAGTAACATCTGTGGTTTACGAGCAGTTTGGCGCTGAAATCGAGGCAGTCATCAGACAGACCCTGGAGGAACTGGGAGAAACCGACGTAAAGGTCACCGCCAGTGACAGAGGTGCGGTGGACTGCACGATTCGTGCAAGAGTTGAAACGGCAATATGCCGCGGGAAAGGAGAGCAGTAAATGAGAAGAAGTATGCTATTTTTTCCGGGAAACAGTGCAAATATGCTGCTCAATGCAGATTTTCTCGGCTCTGACAGCGTGATTTTGGACCTTGAGGACGCAGTTGCCCAGACCGAAAAGGATTCTGCAAGAATTTTGGTGAGAAACGCAATCCGTTCTCTTGATTTTACAAAAGAAGTCATCGTTAGAATCAATCCAATCGACAGTCCTTACTGGGAAAAGGATCTTGCAGCCATCGTACCTGTCAAGCCGGACATGATTATGCCGACCAAGGTCAGCAGCGCAGATGATGTAAAGACCATCTCTGACGCAATCGCCAAGGTGGAAAAGACCAGCGGTATGGAAGTTGGCACAATTAAGCTGATTCCGTTGATTGAAACAGCTTTGGGTGTGGAAAAATCTTTTGAAATTGCAACGGCAGATTCCAGAGTTGCGGCGATTTTCCTTGGAGGAGAAGACTTGACTGCAGATTTACAGTGCAAGCGTACCAAGGAAGGAACAGAAATTTTATATGCTCGCTCTCGTATGGTTATGGCGGCACGGGCTGCAGGAATCGACGTTTACGATACACCTTGGACTGATGTGGAAGATTACGAAGGTCTCATTGCCGACGCGAAATTTGCAAAGAGCCTTGGATTTTCTGGAAAGTCCTCTATTTCACCGCGCCACGTGCGCTTTATCAATGAGATTTTTAGTCCGACAGAGGAAGAAATCCGCTACGCCCGTGATGTCTTTGAGGCAATCGAAAAGGGAAAAGCCGAGGGTAAAGGCGTGGTATCTCTGCGGGGCAAGATGATTGATGCACCGATTGTAGCTAGGGCAAGACAGGTCCTTGCGGCGGCAGAGGCAATGAAGGGAGGTCCTGTAAAATGAAAACAAAATTAGTAAAAGATTTGAAAGAGGCGATTAAACTTTCGGGACTTTCTGACGGCATGACGATTTCCTTTCATCATCACCTGCGCAATGGCGACATGGTAGCAGTGATGGTGCTGGATGTCATCAGTGAGCTTGGCATCCGGGATTTGAATGTCAACATCAGCTCGATTTTTGATACCCATGCGCCTTTTATCGAATACATTAGAGACGGTGTAATTACCGGCATTGAAACAGACTATATGGGCGGCGTTGTGGGCAGGGCTGTCAGCGAAGGGATCTTGGATAAGCCGGTGATTTTCAGAACCCACGGAGGCAGACCTTCTGACATTATCAGCGGTGTGTCGCCTATCGACGTGGCATTTATCGCGGCGCCGACCGCAGACCCTATGGGCAACTGCACAGGTAAGTACGGAAAATCCGCCTGCGGTTCCTTGGGATATGCTTTTGCGGATGCGATGTATGCGAAAACTTCTGTGGTAATTACAGATAATCTGGTAGACTATCCTTTGACGGATTTTTCCATTGCGGAGGATTACATCGATTATGTGGTTTGTGTCGACAAGATTGGAGAGCCATCAGGCATCGTCTCTGGCACAACCAAAATCACAAAAGACCCGGTAGGGCTTGTGATTGCCGATTACGCGGCAAGAGCCATTGAAGCATCCGGTCTTCTGGTCGATGGATTTTCTTTCCAGACCGGTGCAGGCGGTGCCTCCCTTGCAGCTGCAAAATACCTGCAGGACATCATGCTTGCCCGCGGTATCAAAGGCAGCTACGGTCTTGGGGGAATCACTAGTTACATGGTAGATATGATGAAAAGCGGTTGCTTCAAAGCTCTGCTGGATGTGCAGTGCTTTGACCTTGGTGCGGTGGAGTCCATCAGAACCAATCCAAATCATAGGGAGGTGAGCGCATCTCACTATGCAAGTCCTTCTGCTGCTAGCAGCGCTGTTGACAGCTTGGATGTGGTAATTTTAGGCGCAACTGAAATCGACACTAATTTTAATGTCAACGTTCATACCGATTCCAATGGCTATATCATGGGCGGCAGCGGCGGCCACAGTGACACAGCTGCCGGCGCAAAGATGTCCATGATTGTTGCGCCTCTTTCCCGTGCCCGTCTGCCAATCGTAGTGGACGAGGTTCTCTGCAAATCCACACCGGGCTCCACAGTCGATGTGCTGGTAACCCAGCGTGGCATCGCAGTAAATCCGCTGCGTCCAGAGCTTTCTGAAAAATTTGCAGCGGCAGGACTTCCAGTAGTAGATATCAGAGAATTACGGGATGCAGCTGAAAAGCAAAACGGAAAAGCAAAGAAACCGACACTTGGAAACAAGGAAGTAGCGAAGGTTTTATATCGAGATGGAACGCTGCTGGATACTATTTACAACGTGCCGGTGAAATAGAAGTCGCAGAATTTGTTTGCGGAGACGGGCTTTCGCAAATGTGTTAGATATAATTCGATTTGTACAACTTCCGCAGTGCGGATTAGTCCGCAGTTGTGCAAACCCTCCTGATTTAGACAAATCTGCACAATCCGGTCGCATGCGATTCCCAAAAGTTGTGCATTAGAAGTGGTAATAGGGTTTGCTTGCACAACTTTTTCACCGTCACTTACTTGGCGGTTGTGCAAATCCTTCTATAAAAGAACTGTCTGCACAACTTTTACGGCAAAAGACTGTTTTGGGTTTTGCAAAGTTGTCTGTAAACAGTCTAATCTGCACAACTCTGCACAGCTTTCTCAGCGCAGATTAGTCCGCAGTTGTGCAAACCCTCCTGCTTTAGATGAATCTGCACAACCTGGTCGCATGCGATCCCCAAAGGTTGTGCAAATGCCCTACTCAAAAGTGGGATTGCATAACTTTCCTATTGCGAAAGCTGTCGACCGGCAATGAGCTGACAGTTTTCTGCAAAATTCACAAAAATGGAACGGAATGAGAACCATGTTTTATATTGAAACCGTCAACATAGAACAGGCGGAAAGCCTGCTTTCCCTTTGCGGACTTACACTGCCCCAAGCGGTGGACTATACTGCTGGGATATTTTTCCATGACAGGCTGGTCGCCTGCGGCAGTCTCAAGGGTGATATGATTCAGGGTATCGCTGTCCATCCTGAATTTCAAGGTGAAGATTTAACTGCTAAGGTGATAACCCATCTGGCGCAGAAAGCCGCAGAGCAGGGGCTCCGCAGCCTGTATCTTTTCACCAAACCAGAAAAAGTAATGCAGTTTACTGGTCTTGGATTTCGCCTTGCAGCAACGGCAAGACCCTATGCGGCGTTGCTGGAATGGGGCGAGGCAGGGATTGCGCAGTATGTAGAAAAATTGAAAACTTACAGACAAGAGGCATCCGCTGCCTTCGACGATGCATTTTTTGTCGGTGCGCTGGTGATGAACTGTAATCCGTTTACGAGGGGGCATCGTTATCTGGTGGAGAAAGCTGCCTCAGCCTGCAGCCATGTATTTCTTTTAGTAGTAGAAGAAGATGTTTCGCAGTTTTCCTTTGCGGATCGTTTTGCCATGGTAAAGGCAGGAACAGCAGATTTAAGGAATGTGACCGTAATACCCGGCGGCCGCTATGCGGTATCTAGCCTGACTTTTCCCAGTTATTTTACGAAGGAAGAAAATCTGGCTTTTGCACATGCTGCCATAGATGCAGAGCTGTTCGCAGAATATATCGCTCCGGCGCTGGGCGTATCGGTGCGTTTTCTGGGGACAGAGCCTTTTTCTCCGGTGACAGAAATCTACAATGAAACTCTGAAAAAAAGACTGCCTAAAGCAGGAATCAGCGTGGAAGAAATTCCTCGCCTGACCGCGGGTGGAGAGGCCATCAGTGCCAGCAGAGTCAGAGCACTTTTGAAGAGCGAAGGCGCAGAAAGCAAAGAACTTGCGCAGTTGCTGCCAGAAACGACCTTAAAATATCTGCAAAGAGAACTAAATACAGAAAATGACCGCAGCTAGCATAATTTGATAGCATGCGGTCATTTTTGTAATTATTTCTTCAATTGCTCCCGATAATCCTTTAGATTCTTTTCAAGTAATGCCGGTGTATCCAGTCCGTAAGGACAGCGTTCTTTACACTGATTGCAGTGAAGACACTCTGCAATCTGTTCCATATCCTCCTGATGAGCTTGATCCATGTAGATACCTGTCGGCGCGCGGCGAATCATCAGTGACATACGGGCGCAGTCGTTGATTTTAATGCCTGCAGGACAAGGCATGCAGTAGCCGCAGCCGCGGCAGAAATCACCTGCAAGTTCTGCTCGCTCCTGCGCAATAAAATCCTTCATGGCAGCATCCATCTGCGGCGGATTTTTCTCACAGTCCAGAAACTGTTGCAGTTCCTCCCGCCTTTGTACACCCCAGATTGGAAGTACATTTTCGTACTGCGCACAGAACGCATAAGAGGCGTCTGCGCGGGTAATCAGCCCGCCGCCCATAGCTTTCATAGCGATAAATCCCATATCCGCTTCTTTGCATTTTTCTACCAGCTGGACTTCTTCTTTGCTGGCAAGGTAACTGAACGGAAACTGCAGTGTTTCGTAAAGCCCGGATTCGATGGCTTCGTGAGCCACAGCCAGTCTGTGATTGGTAATGCCGATGTGGCGAACTTTCCCTTGGGCTTTAGCCTCCAACATTGCCTCGTAAAGCCCTGTGCCATCGCCAGGTTTTGGACAGAAAGCGGGATTGTGAAACTGATAGAGATCCAGATAATCGGTCTGCAGATTAGTGAGGGTGGTTTCAAGCTGCGACCAAAATTCTTCAGTGCTATTGCACATGGTTTTGCTGGCGATGTAGACTTTCTGACGAAGTCCCCGCTCGCTCAGCGCTTTTCCCAGTTTAGCTTCACTGTCAGTATAAAATCTGGCAGTATCAAAGAAAGTGATACCTGCCTCGTAAGCCTTCATAATCAAAGCATCAGCTTCTTCATAAGAAATTCTCTGAATCGGCAGTGCGCCGAATCCGTTTTTATTTGTAATAATTTCTGTTTTTCCAAGTCTGATTTGTGTCATAAAATATCACCTCAATCTTTTTCTAAAAGCATTCTATGGAAGTATTATACCATCAATTGGCGGGTTTGTTTATACTATCTTTTTGATGACCGGCGTCATTTCGACCGCCATTTCAGCGCGGCGTCTTAACCTAAAATCGACTTTTTTACAGAAAATCGAGATTTGGGTTAAAGATATACCCTGTGCCCGTCTTTTAAGAGAAGCGTAGCAGGGCGTCCGTACACTGCTCCCCCGTGCGTTTCCTTTTCTTGCAAAGAAAAAAGAAGAATGGTAAAATAGAATCAAAAAAGGGGGAAGAGAACATGCACAAAATACTCATTGTAGAAGACGACGTGGTGATTGCAAAATCTATCGCCCATCATATAGAAACATGGAATTGCAGCGCCCACTGTGTGGAAAATTTTAAGGATGTGATGGGAGAATTCGAAAGCTTTGAACCGGATTTGGTTCTGCTTGATATCGGGCTGCCCTTTTTTAACGGCTATTATTGGTGCACCCAGATTAGGGCGGTTTCCAAGGTTCCAATCATCTTTATTTCCTCGGCATCAGATAATATAAATATCGTCATGGCTATGAATATGGGTGGAGATGATTTTATTGCAAAACCTTTCGACCTTGCGGTGCTGACTGCAAAGGTGCAGGCGCTGCTTCGCAGAACCTATGATTTCGGTGTGCAAAGCCCTGTTTTGACTCACATGGGCGCGGTACTGAATATGGGGGATGCAAGCTTAACCTATGAGGGAGAAAAGATCGACTTGACCAAAAACGAGTTTCGCATTTTGCAGATTCTGCTGGAGCGAAAAGGAAATGTCGTCAGCAGAGATGATATGATGGAGCGGCTTTGGGAGACCGACAGCTTTGTAGATGAGAACACACTTACCGTCAATGTGGCAAGACTTCGCAGAAAGCTGGAAGCCAGCGGACTGAATGATTTTATTAAGACGAAGAAAGGTATGGGATATCTGGTAGAATAATTATGATTGGAAAATATATTAGAAGCAAATGTAAGACGGCGCTGCTGTTTTTGGTGTATCTGGGGATATTTTGTCTGGTGGCATTTCTCTTTGGGATGCCGTATGACGCCCTCATCTATGCGATTGTGCTTTGCCTGTTTTTTGCCTTAGTGTTCATGATTTACAGCTATGCAAGATTTCGGCAGAGGCAGGAAGTTTTGCAGGATATCAGGGCGAGAATCCAGTTTGGACCGGAGCAGCTGCCAATGCCTGCCAATGCCATTGAAGAAGAATATCTGAAAATTATCAAATCCCTGTATGCAACGACTTCGGCGGCGGTGTCGGAAAGAGACAAGGCTATGAGCGATATGATTGAGTACTATACGCTGTGGGCGCACCAGATTAAAACGCCGATTGCTGCTATGGATTTACTGCTGCAGAGTGAAATGCCTGGAGTGTGCAGAGATC
Source organism: Anaerotruncus sp. 80 (assembly GCF_009936115.1). NCBI lineage: Bacteria > Bacillati > Bacillota > Clostridia > Eubacteriales > Oscillospiraceae > Anaerotruncus > Anaerotruncus sp. 80. The sequence goes on along the minus strand of NZ_QWES01000001.1, from coordinate 199,114 downwards.
AGCTTGTTATGGAACTGTTTAAGGTGGAACAGTACGTGGAGATGGTGCTGCAGTATTTGCGGCTGGGTGCGGATAGCACGGACTTTCGCATTGAACGGCAAGATCTTGACAGGATTATCCGTGAAGTAGTAAAAAAATATTCTACAATCTTTATTAAGAAAAAGATATCTCTGGATTATCAGGGAGTCGATGCAAAGACGATTTCCGATGAAAAGTGGCTTTCCTTTGTGCTGGAGCAGGTGCTTTCCAATGCGCTGAAATATACACCGTCCGGAAAAATTTCTATTTATATGGACAAGGTGCTGCCTTGTACGCTTGTGATTGAGGATACGGGAATCGGTATCCAGGAGGAAGATCTGCCGCGGATATTTGATAAAGGATATACTGGCTATACTGAACGCAAGGATAAGAAGTCAACGGGTATAGGGCTTTATCTTTGCAGGATGATTATGAATAAGCTGGGACACACTATGACCATCGAATCGCAGGTGGGCAAGGGCACGAAGGTGAAGCTGGGGCTTGGGACTTACGAAAATGTAAGATTTGAATAAAGGATTGTAAGGGAATGTATAGGACTTATGTTCCCTTTTTTGCTATCATAGAGCCATGTTCATAGAAAGGGGTTCAAAAAATGACCATTTTAGAAGTTAAAAATTTGAAGAAAATCTATACGACCCGCTTTGGAGGAAATCAGGTGCAGGCACTTTCCAATGTGTCTTTTTCTGTTGAAGAGGGTGAATATGTGGCAATTATGGGGGAATCAGGTTCCGGTAAAACCACGTTGCTCAACATTTTAGCGGCGCTGGATAAGCCGACCAGCGGCGAGGTGCTCCTTGCCGGCAGAAATATCGTAACGATTTCTGAGCGGGAAATTTCCGCATTTCGCCGTGATAATCTTGGATTTGTGTTTCAGGATTTCAATCTGCTGGATACCTTTTCACTGCAGGACAATATTTTCCTGCCTCTGGTGCTGGCGAAGAAAAATTATAAAGAAATGGCAAAGAAGCTTGCTCCTATTGCGGAACATCTGGCAATTAAAGATATCCTGAAGAAATATCCTTATGAAGTATCTGGCGGACAGAAGCAGAGAGCGGCGGTTGCAAGAGCGTTGATTACAAGTCCGCAGCTGATTTTGGCAGATGAACCGACAGGGGCGCTGGACTCTGCTGCATCCGACAGTCTGCTCAAACTTTTTGGTGAGATCAATGAAGCGGGACAGACGATTCTGATGGTGACCCACAGTACCAAAGCGGCAAGTCACGCCAGCAGAGTGCTCTTTATTAAAGACGGTGAAGTGTTCCATCAGATTTACAGAGCAAATATGACCGAAGATGAGATGTTCGCAAAGATTTCGGACACACTGACGGTTTTGCAGTCAGGTGGTGGTAAACGTGGCTAAAAATTTTTCATGGAAGCTTGCGCTGACCAATATTAAAAATAATCGAAAGTTTTATCTGCCGTATTTTTTGGCTTCAGCAGGAATTACGGGGATGTTTTATATCATTTGTTTTCTTGCCATGAATGAGGGAATATCGACTATGTCTGCCAGTCTCAGCATGATTATGGGACTGGGCGTAGGAGTTATGGCAATATTTTCCTTTATCTTCCTGTTCTATACCAACAGCTTCCTTATGAAACGGAGAAAAAAGGAAATCGGTCTTTACAATATTCTCGGTATGGAAAAGCGACACATCGGCAGAATTCTGGTGATAGAAGGGATGCTGATTTCGATGTCATCCTATATCTGCGGCATGTTCAGTGGAATTCTGTTCAGCAAGCTGGTACACTTGTTTCTAAACTGGGTCTTTGGCGCAGAACCACCTTTTGGAATTGAGATTTCTAAAGATGCCATCATCTACAGTGCGATTCTCTTTGGTGCGCTTTTTGTGCTGACGACACTGGCAAACCAGATGAGTATTCGCCTTGCAAAGCCGATTGAACTTCTTCACGGAGGAAATGTAGGGGAGAAAGAACCGAAGGCAAAAGGCGCATTGGCTCTGGTAGGATTTTTATGCCTGGGGGCAGGATATTACATTGCAATTACTACAGAAAATCCGCTGAAGGCGTTAATGCTTTTCTTTGTGGCGGTGGTGCTTGTTGTAATCGGCACCTATTGTCTTTTCACTGCGGGAAGTATCGTCATTTTAAAGGCACTGCGTAAGAATAAAAAGTTTTACTATAAGTCGGGCAATTTTACGGCAGTTTCCGGATTGATTTACAGAATGAAGCAAAATGCGGTGGGACTTGCAAACATCTGCATTTTGTCTACTATGGTGCTTGTCATGGTATCTGGCACGGTCAGCCTGTTTTTCGGTATGAATGATACTGTTGACAAGATGGCTCCGGGAGATATTAATATTCAGGAGTGCACGGCAAAAATAAACGATGATATGGGAAAACTTGAAAATGCCGCAAAAAATCGTGCTGACAGCATGGGTGTAAAAATCGAAAATATTAGGGCGTATCAGTTCCTTCCCTTTGTTGCAATAAGAAGCGAAGAAAACTACATTTTTGAAAGGGGAACACAGGAGAATATAAAAGACATGGTAAGCTTTGCAGCTATGACAGAGGATTCATATACTAGGTTGACAGGCAAAAAACTAGGACTTACCGGAAACGAAGTTGCTATGTATACAACTCTGTCTGATGTTTCTGAGGATTTCAAAGTGGGAAACATACAGTTTCATCTGAAAGAGAAAGTAGACGGTTTTCTGGAGCTGGCAGAGATAGAAAATGGTATGACCGATGTCAGCTATTTAATTCTGGCAGATGACGAAGCACTGCAGAATCTTCTTACAGTGGTAAATGGTGGATACGAAAACAGCTGTTACCTCTATACCCACCTGAACATTTATACTGACTGCGATGAACAGCTGAATGCCAACTATGCACAGGCGCTTAGAGAAGATGACAGTGAGCTTGGTTTGCACTACGAAATGCTTAGGGTTGCCACGCAAGAAGAAGAAACAGGTGATTATGTAGAGATGGTTGGCGGCTTTCTGTTTCTGGGCATCTTCCTGGGGATTGTATTCACATTTGCGGCAGCGCTCATCATCTACTATAAACAGATTTCCGAGGGCTACTATGATAAAGAGAAATTTGAGATTATGCAGAAGGTAGGCATGAGCAAGAAGGAAGTAAAAGCGACCATTCGTAAACAGGTGCTGATGGTGTTCTTCGTGCCTCTTGTCATGGCAGGCATTCATATTGCTGCGGCATTTAAGATGATTACTAAGTTGCTTTTAGTATTTGCTATGACCAATGTGGGGCTCTTTGCAATCTGCACTCTGGTGACTTTCCTGATTTTTGCAGGGATTTACGCTCTGGTGTACATGGTGACGGCGAGAGAATATTACAAGATTGTGGGATAAAAAAAATTATGTTATAATACCTTTCAGACTGAATAGAAAGAAGGGTGGAAATGAGATACACGGACAATTATGTAATCACCAGTCATGATGTGGATATTAATAATCATCTGCGGCCGTCTCTGGTACAGCGGTATATGATTGAGACTGCAGACCATCAAATGCGCGACCGCAAACCGACTTATTACGAGCTGTTTGTGGACGGCAAGGCTTTTATCCTGACGCGAATTTCCATTGAAATTTACAAACAGACGGAAAAGTACGATGAGATTACGGTACAGACTTGGCGCTGCCCGGAAAAGGGTGCAACCTTTATCAGATGTTTTGTCATGGTCTGCAAAGGTGAAATCGTGGCAAAGGGCTATAGCGTCTGGGCAGTTGTCAATCATGAGACTGGAAAGCTTTGCAAAGCCTCTGAGGTGGATCTTAGCAATTATGAGATGGAAGAACCTCACGAGATGGGGCTGAAAGACAGGTTTCGCCTGCCGAAGGATTTGAAATTTGAAAAAGTCGGTACGAAGCAGGTGGCTTACAGCGATGTGGATATCAATCTGCACATGAACAACACTTACTATCCTGACATGCTTTGGGGACTTATTCCTGATATTCAGGAAAAAGAGGTTACATCGGTGAACCTTCGTTACCAGAAGGAAGCACCCCTTGGAGGTGAAATTACCATTTATATGGCAAAGCTGCCTGCACCGGTGCCAGAAGACAGCCGTGCGGAGGAAACCTACTGCTTCTATACAGAGGTAGAGGCGGGAACCAATGTGGAAGCTATGATTGGTGTTCGGAAAGTAAACCGATGCATTGCTGCCGGTGGGTGACTCTAAGGTGTACATAGAATCGCCATTTTCTTTAAAAATATGCATAATTTTCTCGGAGAATGTGCATATTTTCGGACTATACAAGAAATATATGCATTTTTGGGAATGAAATATCGCAGATTCAGTAGATGAATCAGCGTGAAACAGCTCAAAAGTGCATATTTTTTTGCTTTTTTCTAATTCTATGCACACCTGCGTGCATAGTTAGAGGATTTTTACGAAATATATGCACAGGCGAGAAAAAATACTTGATTTAATATACCCTACAGGGGTATACTATATGTATCACGAGAAAACAGGAGGCGCATTATGAGCGAAAAATCATGCTCTGCTTGCTCTGAGCGTGTCAAACACAGAGAAGAAGCAGAATTAAAGGATTTAATCAATAGATTAGCACGGATAGAGGGACAGATTCGTGGAATCAGAAAGATGGTAGAGGAAGACAGATACTGTATTGACATTGTCAATCAGGTAGCTTCCGTCAGCGCTGCAATCAATTCTTTTAATAAAGTTTTGCTTTCTGCACATATTAAATCGTGTGTAGTGGAAGATGTGAAGCAGGGCGGCAGCAAGATGGTCGACGAGCTTTGCGATACCCTGCATAAACTGATGAGGTAATAGTTATGAAAGAAAAATTTAGAGTGACGGGAATGACCTGCTCGGCATGCTCATCCAGAGTAGAAAAGACTGTGACGAAGCTTGCGGGCAGTCAGGAGGTCAGCGTTAATCTTTTGACAGGCACTATGCAGGTCGAATACGATGAAAACCAACTGGATACGGAAGGAATTATTACAGCAGTTGAAAAAGCCGGCTATGGCGCATTTGTTGACGATGGAGGGAAAAGTGCTGAGGGCGGTGCAGGAAACGGCGCAGCCCGCGGGGGCAGTAATGGCAGTGCATCTAAGGCTGCGCTTGATGAAACCAAACAGATGAAGCAAAGATTAATTTGGTCGGTGGCGCTTCTGATACCCATGATGTGTTTTTCCATGGGGCCAATGCTGACAGGTCATCATATGGATATGGAGCATCCTTTGACCAATATACTGGCACAGGTGCTGTTTCTCATACCGATCGTGTTTTTGAACCGGAAATACTTTCTCAAGGGATTTCCAAGTCTTTTCAGAGGAAGCCCCAACATGGACAGTCTCATTGCTATGGGGGCTTCGGCAGCGATTCTTTACGGAACCTTTGCAATCTTTCGTATTGTTCACGGCTTTGAGACGGCAGATATGGCGCTGGTACATCACTATGCAGGGGATATTTATTTTGAATCTGCAGCCATGATTCTGACCTTGATTACAGTAGGGAAATATATGGAAACCCGTTCCAAAGGAAAGACCAGTCAAGCTATCGAAAAGCTGATGAATCTGGCACCGAAAACAGCTACAGTAGAGAGGGACGGAAAAGAAATCAGTATTGAAACCAGTGCACTGATGCAAGGAGATATTCTGGTCATAAGACCGGGCGAAAGCATCGCTGCAGACGGTGAAATTATCAGTGGAACAACCAGTGTTGATGAGTCTGCTATTACAGGCGAGAGCATTCCGGTAGAAAAGCAGCCTGGTGACAGAGCAGTTTCTGCGACAATCAACAAAACCGGTTTTATCAAAGTGCGCTGTGACAAAGTGGGGGAAGATACCACCATCAGCCAGATTATTCGTTTAGTTGAAGAGGCCAGCGCCAGCAAAGCGCCTATCGCCAGAATGGCGGATAAAATCGCAGGAGTTTTTGTACCGACAGTTATTGCTATCGCTATCATTGCTGCAGTTATATGGATGATTGCAGGGTATGGCTTTGAGTTTGCGCTATCTATCGGCATTTCTATTCTGGTGATTTCCTGCCCGTGCGCACTGGGTCTTGCAACGCCGGTTGCCATCATGGTTGGAACTGGAAAAGGCGCCGAAAACGGCATTCTCATCAAATCCGGTCAGGCGCTGGAAACGGCGCACAGTATTGATACTGTTGTTATGGATAAAACAGGCACCATTACAGAGGGAAAACCAAAGGTAACGGATATTGCTACCTTTGGTATGAGCGAGGAAGAACTTACAAAAATTGCAGCGACTTTAGAGGCAGGAAGCGAACATCCACTGGCGGAAGCTGTGATGGAGTATGCAAAAGAAAGACAGGTGCAGCAGGAAGCGGCCGAAGGCTTTGAGGCGGTATTTGGAAGAGGCGTAAAGGCTGTCATCGACGGAAAGAAATACTTTGCGGGAAATGCTGCACTGATGAAAGAGTCTGGAATTTCAACAGAGGGTATTGAAGACAAACTGGGCGTTCTTTCTGACCAAGGAAAAACGCCGCTGATCTTTGCTGAAGAAAAGAAAGTAATCGGTATCATTGCTGTCGCCGATGTGGAAAAGGAAAGCAGTAAAGCGGCGATAGATGCTTTTGCAGAGATGAAGATTGATGTGGTCATGCTGACGGGAGATAATAAACGGACGGCGGAAGCCTTACGAAAAAGGCTGCAGATTCCAAAGGTTATTGCAGAGGTTTTGCCTAGCGACAAAGAAAAGCATATTGCAGGACTGCAGGCTGAAGGTCATAAGGTTGCCATGATTGGTGACGGTATCAACGATGCACCAGCGCTTGCCAAAGCAGATATCGGTATCGCTATCGGTGCGGGAACCGACGTTGCTATTGAAAGTGCGGACGCTGTGCTGATGAGAAATGATCTTTTGGATGCAGTGACTGCCGTAAAGCTTTCCAAAGCGGTCATTCGAAACATCAAAGAAAATCTGTTCTGGGCATTTTTCTATAACGTTATCGGTATTCCTGTTGCGGCAGGAATTTGGTATCCGATGTTCGGTCTGAAACTGTCGCCGATGATTGGGGCGGCTGCCATGAGCCTGTCCAGTGTATGTGTAGTGCTCAATGCACTGCGTCTTAGAAATTTTAAAGTAAAACGATTATCCGCACCGGCTGCTTCTTGCACAGGTGCTGAGGAAATAAGGAGGAAAGAAAAAATGAAATATGAACTGATGATTAAAGGCATGATGTGTCAGCATTGCCAGAAACACATGGCTGATGCTCTTAACGCAATGGAAGGTGTTACGGCTGAGGTTAATCTGGAATCCGGTATTGCCAGCGTAGAAAGCGAAAAGGAAATTTCCATGGATGCTTTTGAAGCAGTGGTAAAGGATGCGGGCTACGAGCTGGTAAGATAGCATCGCGCCGCTTGCGGAAAAATGAAAGAAAGCAGCCTTTTGGTGACGGGAAGAACCGCCTGTCAGAACGGCTGCTTTTTTCTTGTGCGCCCTGCGGGCTGCTTTGAAGCAGAAGGAACTCAAAATCTTGGGAAAATAGTATCGAAGTTGGCGCAGAACCCCTTTACTGATTCCCTGCCTCTGTGCTAAAATATATTATATTGTGTATGAGGCTGTGAACAAGGTTAATAAGCCAGGAACGAAACGAGGGTGAATAAAATTTGGACTGGAATAAGAAAAACATAAAAACGACCATACTCATTGCATTTGCGTGCATTTTGTTTTATTTGGGTGTGAAAAATATTGGACTTGTAATGGAATCTTTGGGCAGTGTTCTTGACGTTACATTTCCGTTTATATTGGGTGCTTGTATTGCATTTGTGCTTAACGTGCCTATGACAAAGATTGAGAACAGACTTTTTCGTGGTGAAAGCAGAAAGAAAAAGGGCAGCAGAGCAGTTTCTTTTCTGGTGACGCTGACGCTGGTTCTTGGCATTATTGTAGTTGCCATGTATATCATCATTCCGCAGCTTTCGGAAACCATGATGAGTATTGCAGAGCAGCTGCCAGTAGCGTTTAATACAGTACAGGAATGGATTAGTGCAAATATGGGCTACTTTCGTGTGGTACAGAATATTTCAGAGCAGCTAGCGGTTGACTGGGGTGAAATTGTGCAAAAGGTTTCTGTACTGATTCAAGATGCCGCAACAACTATGATAAACAGCGGAATCAGCACCGTGAGCAATATCATCGGGGCGCTTGTTAGCTTTTTCATTGGCTTTGTCTTTGCGGTATATATTCTTATGGCAAAAGAAAAACTGGCAGGACAGGGCAGGCAGATTCTCTATGCGTTTTTGAAAGAGCAGACTGCAGACAAGGTTCTTTATGTACTGGGCCTGTCCAGTAAGACTTTTTCAAAATTCATTTCCGGACAGTGCCTGGAAGCCTGCATTTTGGGTCTAATGTTTTTTGTGACGATGACAATTTTCGGGCTGCCGTATGCTATGCTGATTTCTGTACTGATTGCATTTACAGCACTCATTCCTATGGTGGGAGCGTTTATCGGCTGTGCAATCGGTGTGCTTCTGATTCTCATGGTAAGCCCGCTGAAAGCTCTGATTTTTTTAGCTATGTTTTTGGTGCTGCAGCAAATAGAAGGAAATTTGATTTATCCGCACGTAGTAGGCGGTTCCATTGGCCTTCCGTCGATTTGGGTTCTGGTTGCTATTACTGTAGGTGGAAACCTGATGGGTGTTGCCGGCATGATTATCTTCATTCCGATTTGCTCTGTGCTGTATGCCCTGTTTAGACTTTACGTGAAGAACAGGCTGGCTGAAAACAATGTATCGCCAGAAAAATGGCAGGAAAAAGCTGAATTTGCTGAAGAGGTCCTTCTGATAAAAAAGGACAGGCAGGTCTAAATCGGCTGTACTAAAACCAGTCTTCTTTTCCAGGCGTGAAAGACGCAAAAGGAAGAGACGACAATGAGAATCAAAAGACTCAAAAGGAAGGACGCCGGACTTACTGATTTTGACCAGTCACTGATGTAGAAATATCTAAAAACTCCCCAGCAAAGGGCGGCGCTTGCCGCTGAGACGGGATACATGCGAAGAAAATTCTCTTGTCCGTAGAATGCAGAAAAAAGCAAAGGCATGAGCACGAAAAAGCCGGAAATAGAAAAAGATAGAAGAAAATTTCCGATGACAAAGAGCAAAGCGCTGCTTTGAGCGGTTCCGGCGAAAAGGATGGAAAGCTCTGCCGACAGGGAGAGAAAAACTGCGGCGCTGAAAGGTCCTTTGCGGTCACACCGATTTCCAAGAACAAGAGGACCTAACAGAAGACCAAAGCTTGCACACTGTTTTCCCAAGGCAAGGATTTTTTCATCTAGTGACAGAAACAAGCCATAGTGATAGAACGCATCTCCAAAAGCGCAGAAAATTGCCATAGAAATGAGAAATATAGTCATCATAAAGGAAAAAGGATTTTTTACAAAGGCAGATTGCTCTCTTGCAGGGACTGCCCTTTTTCTTTCCATGAAAAAAAGAAATACAGCGCTGCTGATAGGAACGATAAGCGTCAAAAGACTGCCATTTCCCAGAAAGAGTAGCAGTATAAACAGGCTTGTAACGAGACCTTTCCGGAAGGTGCGCAGCCTGCCCAGAAGAAACGGAACAGAAAAAAGAGCAATCAGAAGTGGGTAATCAGTCATAAATCCTCCTATACAATAGAATTTTCAATAGCGTATTAGTTGTTTCTATTGTCTGAAAGTTGGAGGAAAATATACCAGGTCTTTTTTGTTATTTTGTGATATACTGTGTAGAGAGTACGAGGTGGATTTATGAATTATACCTATATGGTGCGGTGCAGCGACGGCAGCCTGTATACGGGTTACACTACAAATCTTAAACGCAGAGAAAAAGCTCATAACAGCGGAAAGGGCGCTAAGTACACAAGAGGAAGGCGCCCAGTGACCCTGGTATACTTTGAAGAATTTGAAACCAAGGAAGAGGCTATGCGCAGAGAGGCTGCTATCAAGAAGCTTTCTAAAGAGAAGAAAGAACTACTGGTGGCACAATTCGACAAACTGTGATAAAATAGACAAAAAATCGGATAAAATCCGGTAAACAGAGAATATGAGGCAATATGATGAAAAAAATACTGGCAAAAGCACTGGTCCTTTGTATGACCCTGATGATGATTGTTCCGTCGACAGCTTTGGCGGACACAGTGGGAAATGATGCGATTTCCATCGTATTTTCCCACGACATGCATTCCCATCTTGAAAAATTTGCGAAGATCAAGACTGTTATCGATGGGAAAAAGAAAGAAAATGCCCAGACTTTCGTTTTTGATGCGGGAGATTTTTCTATGGGCACACCTTTTCAGACCATTTTCAAACAAGAGGCAAGTGAACTTCGGATGATGGGAGCTGTGGGATATGATGCGACCACCTTTGGTAATCATGAGTTTGACTATCGTTCAAAAGGTCTTGCAAAAATGCTCCGCACGGCAAAGACTTCCAAAGATAAAGTGCCGGCGCTGGTGATTTCTAACATAGACTGGGAGAAAACCCTTGGGGAAGAAGCTTTGCGCGCTGATGGAGAAAATCTTCAAAATGCCATGAATGAATATGGGGTCAATCAGACGTATCAGGTCTTTGTTCGCGGCGGTGTCAAAGTAGCTGTTTTCGGTATTTTCGGAAAGGAATCGGCAAGCTATGCGCCGGAAAGCGGTACTTATTTTAAGGATCCTGTGGAAACCGCGCGGGCTGTCGTAGAGCAGATAGAGAGCAAGGAGGAGGCTGATCTGATTGTATGCATTTCCCACAGCGGTACCTCAGCAAATCCGGAAGCTTCCGAGGATGAAATTCTGGCAGAATCAGTAGATGGCATTGATTTGATTATCAGTGGACACAGTCACACTGAGTTTTCGCAGCCAATTATAAAGGGTGATACAGTAATCGCTTCCTGCGGACAGTACAACGAAAAATTGGGTGCCGTGACCTTTGTGAAAAAGGGAGACGACTACCAACTTGATGACTATGAACTGATACCTCTTGATAATAAAATTAAGGATAGTAAGAAAACTGCAGATGCAGTAAACAAATTCAAGAAACTGGCAGACAGGAAATATTTCAACCTCTACGGTTATAGCTGGGATCAAACTTTAGTCAGCAATCCAGTAGATTTTACGGGGATTGACGTTTTTGGACAGGAGCAGGGAGAGGATGCTTTGGGCAATCTCATTGCCGATTCTTATGTGTATGGTGTGCGCAGGACGGAGGGTAACAATTATGTACCAGTAGATGTTGCGGTGGCACCGGCTGGTGTTATCAGAGGCTCTTTTTCGAGAGGAAGAGTTACTGTAGCTGACGCATTCAACGCGCTGTCTTTAGGCACGGGAAAAGATGGTGTTGCAGGCTATCCGCTGGTCAGCGTGTATTTGACAGGGGATGAACTGAAACTGGCGGCTGAAATCGATATATCCGTTTCTGAAATCATGAGTCCTGCAAGACTTTATTTCAGCGGTCTGACCTACACGTATAATCCGAATAGACTGATTTTAAACAGAGCCTTTGATATTAAAGTGCTGGACGAAGAAGGAAATACCACTGAGCCCGAGTCCGACAAGTTGTACCGGGTGGTTGCTGACCTTTATTCGGCGCAAATGCTGGGCACGGTTAACTCTATGTCTTACGGTCTTTTGTCGGTTGTGCCAAAAGATAAAAATGGAGTGGAAATCACTGATTTTGAAGATCACATTATTTACGATAAAAATGGAAGTGAGCTGAAAGAGTGGTATGCGTTGGCATCCTATCTGGACTCTATGGATCCCCAGGACATTGCTGAAAAGTATGGGGCGCCTGAGGGGAGAAAAGTGCTTGAGGACAGTAAGACTCTGGAGGATATTTTCAAGAAGCCTAATAAGTTTTTCAGAATGATGATTGCAGCAGCAATACTGGTTATAGCTATTATAGCACTGATTCTTGTGCTGATTGTCAAACTGATTAAGCGACTTCGATATGGGAAAAACCCAATTCGAAAGAAAGATATGATGTTCAGTCGAAGATAAAAAGGAGCGTGCTGACGATAATTCGTCGGCACGCTCTTTTTTATAGAAAGAAAGCCCAGCGTTTCATATGGGAATTATTTTTGGGGGACAGTATTTGCGGAAAAGCGCAGGCGAAAGCACTGGCGTTTTAACGGTTATTTTCGTCTCTTACGCTGCTTATCTCCTGAAGCTGAAATCGATATTTCTGCTTCACATCAGGATATTTTTCATGATCGACTTCTTCCAGAAACATGTCTAAAGGTCGAATCCAGAGCCCGCAGTCTTCGTATAGTTTTCGATAAACCGCATAGGTCTCCCCAGTCTCTGAGTGGTTGGCCGTGCCAACCAGTAAATAGTAGTCGCCTTTGAAGTGGCGATATATACCGTTGATTTTTATAGTATTCATCTTCGTTTCTCCTCGTTGTGTGTGATAAATTCACTGCAGAATGCTGCGGGATAAAATATTCCTGTCACAGTTTTCCAGTACTTCTTGATTGGAAGCAAGCACGTAAAAGAAAATTGACGTGTCCCATTCTGCAAAGTACCTGCCGTACAATCTGCCTATCATATCCACCGGCGCAAAGTCTGCTTCTGGCGGGATATCCGGCAAAGGGTATCCCGGCGGACCATACTGCAGATAGGATCTGCGGAAATCTTCTTTTTGGTGCTGCATCCCGTTGACCGTCAGCCTTGCATCTGTCTGCGTCCAGCCATCAATTCCAAGATAAGCTACCTTCGTCCGGATTTTTTCTATTTTCCAGTCAAAGACCAGCGTATCTGTTTTGATGCCAAAATCCTGCAAAACCAGTTTCTGAAAGTCAAACCGGGGCACTTGTGCAGCAGCTTCAGGGTCCAGGCTTCCGTCAGGCAGGAAGCCGTAAGGCACGGTTTCGTCTTCTCCGCGGCAAACCAGATAAGCGCCGTAAAACCCGTTGTAATACGGCGAAGCTGAATCATAGACCATGCTGCAGCCTTTCCAAAGATTAAAAGCCGGAAAGTTGTACAGGATGGTCAGCTTCAGGTTCGACTCTCCCGTAAATCGCTGGAATCCTGCATCGGCATTGAAAGTCATCACAAAGGGATACCAATTCTTCTCTTTCGCGGCACTGCCGCCGGGAATATGAAGCTTGATTCCCTTTTCTTCCATGATGCTGTCACGCGCATGGATTTCGCTGTAGATTTTCATAACCGCCAGACTTACCGGATAATTTGACAGAGGCGACCGAATAAACACAGCCAATGCTACGAGGCTTACAACTATTGTCAGCAGTTTCTTCTTCATGCCGGCTACCTCCGTTTTGCAAGCTTTTCTTTATGATATCTATTATATCCCGATTTCTCTGTATCATAAAGGGAATTTTGCCCGAACATGTATGGTAGAGTCTTCTTTTTTACATGGAAAGTCTATGATTTTGAAAACCGTTTGCTGAAAAACTGAAAACTGGAAAGAATATACATAGATTTTCAATATCCAAAATACCGACATAAAAGTGCCGGTACAAAGGTGCTGTAGTGCTAGGTTCAAAATGTCGGCACAAAACCGCCAGCGCGAAGGCGCTGGCGAATTGTTTTCATATTAGCAAATTAGAAATTACAGCCGTTACGACCGTTGAACTGACAGGCGATAGAAGTGGTGCGGTTTTCTCTGGAAGCAGTAGTGCAGCCACAACCACAACTGCAGCTGTCGGCTTCCTGCTCTGTACGCCTACCGTCATCACAACATCTGTGTCTCAGAGAAAATGCGTTGCTGTCATCGTCAGCAAGACCGCATTCGCCTATACTCTGTCTGCATTTTTCGATATCATCACAAGGTACAGGAAGCGCCTCTGCATCCAGTCTGAATAAAGTCTGTCTTGTAACCTGTACGCTTGCGATAGGTTCTGTTACTAGGCAGCCGGTGACAGACAGGTTGCAGTTTCCGTTTGTCTGGCAGGCAGTAATCATAGGATTCAAAAGGGTGCCGTTTGCGGAGAAGGAGAAATTGATAATCGGGGCAATTCCGCCAGTTGTGCAAGGCAGGCACAGCTGGGACGTAGCGAAAGTTGACTGTCCTGGGATATTGAAGCAAATGTTGTTTCTTGTGGTAAAAACTAATTTAAACTTTTTGCAGCATCCACCGCTGAAAACGCTGCCTCGCAGAATGATGGAAAGCTTTGCGTGGAAACCGCCTACGCCGGAAATCAGCAGATATCCTTTGGTTGAATTTCCGCTTTCCATGCAGGAGCAGTCGCCGATTCGGCTCATTAAATCATTGGTTGCTGCCATGTATCTTTCGTTGAACACTTCCAGCATATCTACAGGAATGCCGTCTACTGTGACGTTGCAGGGTTCAATAGAAGATGGGCACGATAGGTCGAAATCACTGATGATAACTTCGGTGCTGTCAACAACAAAATTCAAATCGGAGCAATCAAGATCGGAAGCGCATCCACAGGAACATCCGCAAGAACATCCGCAGTTATGGCAGCAGGAGCAGTCGCCGCAGGAACAGTCGCTGCAGCCGCAAGTTTCTTCCTGTGGATCAAAGACAGACAGCTGCTGCTCGAAGGTTTCAGGTGTTGTGCAAACCTGAGTCATCAAAGGACAGGATTTTATCTCAAGATCGGTGAAAACCTTGTTCAGGTATACCAGAGATTCATTGTTCATATTTCATTACCTCACTTTATATTTTAAACGACTTCGGAGAAGATTCGCCGAAGGCATAGCTGTCGCTATGTAAGTTTAATATATCCTATGCGAAAGGCAACATTTAGGTGCAAAGAAAATGGGTAGTACAAGATGTAGTTAAGCTGTTTTTTTTCGTGAATTGAAAGGTGAAAAAATCAAAAAAATGGGGGAGAAATTCAAAAAAGTGGGGAACAAATCTTGAAAAGTGGAGGGAAGTGGTGTAAAATGGGGTGTGTAAAATCGTAGTAGTATATCGTATTTGTATAAAACTGGAGGAAAATCCATGTTCATGGGGACTTTTAACAACTCAATAGACGCCAAGAACAGAATGATTGTTCCTTCCAAACACAGGGATCAGCTGGGAGGCAGGTGCGTACTGACTAAGGGTATGGACAAGTGCCTTTACATCTACTCTATGAATGAATGGGACAAGCAGATGGATAAGATTGAGGCGCTGCCTGAATCGGATCCAAAGGTTAGAGCATTTATTCGTCACTTCTGTGCAAATGCGGTTGACTGCGAATTTGATAAACAGGGGAGAATCGTTATACCGGCGGAACTAAAAGAATACGCAGGCATCGATAAGGAACTGGTGACAATGGGCGCTATGCGAAAGATTGAGGTCTGGAGTAAAGAAGTCTGGGACGCACCGGATAACGAAAACAAAATGGATTCTGAAGAATTTGCAGAGTCCTTGGCGCAGTATAGATTTTAGGGGATAAGATGGAGTTTAAACACACTTCAGTTCTGTTGGAAGAATGTATTGAAAATCTGAATATCAAACCTGATGGCGTTTACGTGGATGGCACTCTTGGCGGCGGCGGACATGCCTCCGAAATTTGCCGCAGGCTGTCAAAGGACGGACTCTTAATCGGGATTGACCGTGACAGAGACGCGCTGGCAGCTTCCCAGCTCAGACTTTCCGGCTATCCGTGTAAAAAACTCTTTGTGCAAACCAACTATTCAGACATCAGACAGGTATTGCAGGAATTTGGGATTGCTAACATTGATGGCGCATTGTTAGATTTAGGGGTATCATCCTTCCAACTGGACAATTCCCAAAGAGGTTTTTCTTACATGCATGATGCACCGCTGGATATGCGGATGAGTCAGGACGATAATTTTACTGCCTACGATGTAGTGAACAGCTATGATCAGAAAGAACTGAGACGTATCATTTCCGGATACGGCGAAGAAAAGTGGGCCTCTCGCATTGCGAGTTTTATCGTAAATGGAAGAAAGGACGGGCCTATCGAAACAACCGGTCGGTTGGTGGAGTTGATTAAAAGCGCCATTCCAGCAAAAGCAAGAAGAGAAGGTCCTCATCCTGCAAAGAGAACTTTTCAGGCAATTCGCATTGAGGTAAATGATGAACTGGGACAGCTAAAGGACGCAATTTCAGAGTTTTGTGATGTTTTGGCGCCGGGCGGCAGGCTTTGTGTGATTTCCTTCCATTCGCTGGAGGATCGCATTGTCAAAGAAACTATTGCGCAAAGGGCCAATCCGTGCACTTGTCCTGCAGAGTTTCCAGTATGCGTTTGCGGAAAAAAAGCAGATATTGACAAAATTACTAAGAAACCAATTCTTCCCAGCAAGGAAGAACTAGAGATAAATCCGAGATCCAGAAGCGCAAAGCTTAGGGTCTGCGAAAAAATTTGATGGGGAATACTAATGAGAAATCAAGACAAAAGAAGAATATTAACAGGGGCATTGATGATTGGACTGATTTGTATTGTGATGGTCGTAGTGACCGCATACTCTGCTGAACTGAAGGTAGAGAACAACAGTCTGGTTTCATCCAATGAGGCAATCCAGGGAGAAATTGATACTCTCAACATCAAAATTAAAAGTGCCAATAATGTAGAACATATAGAAAAAGTTGCCAAAGGGAAGCTCGGTATGGTATATCCGACAGATGGGGAGTGTGTTTATGTGACGGAGGATGACAGACCATCAGAAAATTTTGCTATGGCAATCAAAGAACAGGCATACAACTAACGGAGAAACCGTATACTATTTTTGGGAATAATTTCATAGAATGCAGCCGGACAATTGAATAATCTAGAACGTCTGGCTCTTTTTGCTATCTATGGAGAAAATATCAGACAGGAGTTATAAAGGAATATGGCGAGAGTTAGCGGAAAAAATAAAAAGAGAGTGATTATCACCTTTGGCATCATCAGTATATTGATCTTGCTGCTGTCTTTTCGTCTGGCATGGATTCAGGTAGTAAAGGCGGAAGAATACAGTGGTATGGCAATTGATCAGCAGACCAGCGATATTCCAATTGAAGCCAAACGCGGCTCTATTCTTGACCGCAACGGAGAGAAGCTGGCTACCAGCGCTGCATGCTATACTGTCTGGGCAAGACCTTCCGATGTGAAAAAAGCCTACACTACTGACAAAGAAATCAAAGAGATAAGCGGTAAGCTTGCCATGGTTTTAGATATGGAAGCTGCTGAAGTCGAAGAGAAAATCACGAAACAACAGGCGCTGATTAAAATTGCCAAGTATTTGGATAAAGAAACAGCGGATAAAATCAGAGAACTGGAAATTTACGGAATTGAACTTGCTGAAAACGCAAAACGCTATTACCCTCTGGGGGATTTTGCTTCTCAGCTTCTGGGCAGTGTCAACGATGATAACGAAGGCCGCAGCGGCGTAGAATTTCAGTATGATGAATATCTCAGTGGCGTAGCTGGCAGATGGATTAAGAATACTGATCTTAACGGAAATTCTCTGGCTTATGGAGAAGAAAAATACTATCAGGCAGAAGACGGGCTTAACGTGGTTCTTACCATAGACGAGGTGCTGCAGCACTATGCAGAAAATGCTGTGGCAAACGGTATGAAGGAAACCAACGCCAGCAGAATTATGTGTCTTGTCATGGATCCTGCAACTGGCGACGTTCTCGCCATGGCGACCAATCCAGGCTTTGATCCTAATGAACCTTTGACGCCTGTTAAGAAAAGCGAACAGAAAAAATTTGACAAGATGACAACGGAAGAACAAGGCACTTACCTGAACCAGATGTGGAGAAATCCTATCATCAGTGACACTTATGAGCCGGGTTCAACCTTTAAACTGCTTACCACATCATCTGCACTGGAAGAAGGTGTAACATCGCTTACCACTAAGTATCAATGTAACGTAGGTTACGAAGTGCCCGGCACGCATGTTACGCTCCACTGCTGGAGCAGTGTACCTCATGGAACTGAAACTTTGAAAGAGGCTGTAGGAAATTCCTGCAACCCAGTACAGATCCAGATGGCGATGAAGCTGGGCAAAGAGAAGTACTATGATTATTTGGAAATGTTTGGAATTACCAGCGTTTCTTTGACTCATATTGATTTGCCAGGAGAGGCGACAGCGCAGGTACAGCCGGAAGATTTAATCGGACCAGTTGAACTTGCAACCATCTCCTATGGGCAGGGAGTTGCGGTAACACCGATACAGCTGGTTTCGGCGGTCTGTGCTATCGGAAACGATGGTGTGCTCATGCAGCCCAGAGTGGTAAAAGAATTGACCGATTCCAACGGGGATACGGTGAAGACCTTCGAAACGAAAGAGGTCCGCAAAGTTATTTCCTCCAAAACAGCAGATGAAATGAAGGAAATTATGGAGTATGTCGTATCCGAGGGTGGCGGCGGTAAGGCAAAAGTTGCAGGTTATCGTATCGGCGGCAAGACAGGTACAGCAGATAAGCCATCGGCTACAGGAGGCTATTCAGAAGATACTTATTCTTCCTTTATTGGTATGGCGCCGATGGATGACCCTCAGTTTGTCATTCTGGTTGTTGTAGACAGCCCGAAAGGCATTCAGTTCGGAAGTACCACAGCAGCACCGATTGCCAAGGAATTCATGGAAAATGCACTTCCTTATTTAGGCGTCAATCCGAAGTACACCGAGGAAGAAGAAAAAGCGCTTAAGTCCGAATACGTCTATGTACCGAATGTAAAAGGCAAGAGCTACAGTGCGGCTATCGGCGTTTTAGGAAAATATGATTTGGAATACCAGGCAATACCGAAGGAATCTGAGAACGAAGACTTTACAGTCGTAGAGCAGTATCCGAAGGCAGGTAAGAAGATAAAGAAAGGCGGAAAGGTATACTTATATAGAGAATAGACTGAAAGCAAAGAATCGGGGAGATTTGAACTGAAACTTTTTGAACTGCTGCAAAATGCAGATTATGAGTGTATGCAAGGTTCTTTGGAACTTGCAGTTACAGGAATTTTCTACCATTGTGATAAAGTCATAGAGGGCTGCGTCTTTGTCTGCATTGAAGGTGCGGAAGATGATGGCCACGACTATGCAGAGGAAGCAGTTAAGCGAGGGGCGAGGGCAGTGGTCTGCCAGAAAGCTCTTAGCTTGTCAGATGATATTACGGTTGTCAGAACTACAGACAGCAGACAGCTGATGGCGGAAATGGCAGGCGCGTTTTATGGCTATCCTGCCCGAAAGCTCTGTCTTATCGGGGTAACCGGTACTAAGGGAAAAACGACGACGACTTTTATGATACAGGCAATACTGAAAAGAGCAGGACAAAAATGCGGGCTGATTGGAACGGTGCATACGGATACAGGAGAAGAAATCATTGAAAGCACCCATACGACGCCGGAATCGGTGGAGCTGCAGGCGTACCTTAGAAAGATGGCAGACTGTGGCTGTACCGCTTGTGTGATGGAGGTGTCGTCTCAGGCGCTGAAGCTTAAGAGAGTACACGGACTGTATTTTGACTATGCCGTGTTTACTAATCTGTCAGAAGATCATATCGGGCGCGGTGAACATCGGGATTTTGCTGAATATGCGGGTTGCAAGGCGCAGTTGTTTCAGACCTGTAAGGAAGCGGTGATAAATGCAGATAACCCATATGCACAGCGAATGGTAGAGGACAGTGCTTGCAAGATTGTTACTTATGGAATGGAGAAGCACTGCGGTTTTAAGGCAAAGAACTTGGATTATGTCAAAATTCCCGGAAAATTAGGAGTGGAATTTGAGATTACAGGCGATTATAATATAGACTTGGTTGTGGGATTACCCGGGAAATTTTCTTGTTACAATGCTATGGCAGCAGCGGCGGTTTGCAGCAGGATGAAGATAGGCAAGGAAAGCATTCGTACGGCACTGCGTGAAATCTTGGTGCCGGGCAGACAGGAAATGTTTGCGGCAGGTCCCGGTAAAGTCATCATGGTGGACTATGCACATAACGGCGTAGCCCTTGAAAATTTACTGAAGTCTTTGCGGGATTATCACCCGAAGCGTCTGACTGTGGTTTTTGGCTGCGGTGGGCAGAGAGACAAAAACAGACGAACAGACATGGCGAAAGCGGCAGCTGCCCTTGCAGATTTCTCAGTGGTCACTTCCGACAACCCGAGAAAAGAAGAGCCGGAGGTAATTATCAGCGATATTACCAGAGTTCTTGCAGAACAGAGAAGCTGTTTTACGGTGATTGCAGACAGAAGAGCGGCGATTCGTTATGCGGCGGAGCATTTGCAGGATGGTGAAATAGCCATCATTGCAGGTAAAGGACACGAAAACTATCAGATTATTGGAGAAGATAAAATACATTTTGACGATCGTGAGGAAGTTCTGGCGTCAATAGAAAAGGTGAAACATGAACACGATAACTTTAGGAGAAATTGAAAAGGCGACGGACGGAAAGATTATTTCTGGACAGAGCAAAGAAGAGATTTTTGCAGTTTGCACAGACTCCCGCACGGCAAAAGCAGGAGACTTATTCGTCCCCATTGTGGGAGAGGTACATGATGCTCATAAATTTATACCACAGGTAAAAGAAAAGGGTTGCACGGCGGTGCTTACTGCAAGAGAAGATGCAGTGCCCGAGGGCATCAGCGCAGTTCTGGTTTCCGATACCACAAAAGCATTGCAGCGGCTAGCTGCCTGGTATCTTGAGAGATTGCAGCTGAAAACGGTTGCTGTTACTGGCAGTGTGGGCAAAACCAGTACCAGAGATATGGTGCATGCTATCTTAAAACAAAAGTATTGTACCGGTGCCACAGTAGGAAATTTCAATAATGATATCGGCGTTCCACTGACGATTTTTTCCTTTGATGATACAATGGAAGCTGCGGTTTTGGAAATAGGAATGGATCACTTTGGTGAAATCCATCGCCTTGTAGACATCATTAGACCTGACATCGGCATTATTACCAATGTGGGGATTTCTCACATCGAGAATTTGGGCAGCAGAGAAGGCATTTTCTCCGCCAAGATGGAGATTACCGATTACTTCGGGAAAGAAAATACTCTGGTTGTAAACAGCTCCTGCGATATGCTGCAGAAAGCAGAATTTAGGGGTGACTATGATGTGATTAAGGTTTCTCTGGAAGAAGATCAGGGAGACTATACTGTAAAGGATATAGAAGATTTCGGGACGGAGGGCATTGCTTTTACTTTGGCGGCGGAAGGACAGACGTACAGGATTTCTCTGCAGGTTCCAGGCGCGCATAATGCGCTTAACGCAAGCCTTGCCGTTGCGGCATGCAGAAAGCTGGGTGTTTCTATCGAGGAAGCAGCAAGAGGCCTTGTAGCTATGGAACTGACTGGAAAGAGGCTTTCCATCAGGGAAGCCAGAGGAATTAAGGTGATTGATGACACCTACAATGCGGCGCCTGACTCCATGAAGTCAGCCTTGAACACTTTAGTCAGCGCTAAGGGAAACCGTAAAATCGCTATTTTAGGCGGCATGAATGAACTGGGAGAAAACTCTGCTGTTTATCATCAGGAAATCGGTGTTTACGCCGCAGAAAAAAATATCGATCTTTTGATTGCTGTAGGAGAGAAAGCAGGAGATATAGCTTTGGGGGCAAACCACGCAGGGATGGATACGAAGGTGTATTTCTATAATACAAAGAATCAATTCTATGAGGAAGCTATGGGACTCTTTAAACCGGGAGATACCGTTCTGGTAAAAGGTTCCAGAGCCATGGGCATGGAGGAGATTGTGGATAAAATTTTGAAGGAACAGGAGTAACACACATGCAGATTTTTCAACTCGTATTTTTAGCAGCTTTAGGAATGATTGCGGGCACGATATTGACCTCACTGGAAATTCCTATTCTCAAACATAAACAGTTTCAGCAGTTTATCAGGGAAGAGGGCCCGCAGTCTCATCTTTCTAAGGAAGGAACGCCTACCATGGGCGGCATCGCTATCTTTGCGGCACTGGTTTTAATGACTTTTATCGGTGGGTATGTGTCCACGGACACTTTCGTTATGTTAGCGGTGACACTGCTCTTTGGATTAATCGGCTTCTTTGATGATTACATCAAGGTTGCAAAAAAACATAATCTGGGACTTCGTGCATGGCAGAAGCTGGTGCTGCAAATTCTTTTTGCAGGGGCACTGGCCGTATATATGGCAAATTATTCTGGTTACGGAACTGAGGTATGGATTCCGTTCATCGACAAGTATATTGATTTTGGCGCGCTATACATTCCTTTTGTCATCTTTGTCGTTGTTGCTATGGCAAATGCGGTGAATCTGACTGATGGACTGGACGGCTTATCTTCTGGCGTTACAGCGCTGGTAGCATTCTTCTTTGCCATCGTCGGCATGGAGTTTGGGCATAATAGCGCAGCGATTTTCTGTACAGCGCTGACCGGCGCATGTTTAGGTTTTCTGGTGTTCAACAGATACCCTGCAAAGCTGTTCATGGGAGATACCGGTTCTATGGCCCTTGGCGGTGCGCTGGCGTCTGCAGCGATTATTATGAAAGTGGAATTTCTTTTGCCGGTTGCAGGATTGATTTATGTACTGGAAGCACTGTCTGTTATCATTCAGGTGGGATATTTTAAAATGACCGGCGGCAAACGCTTTTTCAAAATGGCCCCGCTGCACCACCACTTCGAAATGTGCGGCATGAAAGAAAAATACGTAGTTGCTATGTTCTGGTTTATTGCACTGGTTTGCTGCGGCATCGCGTATCTTGTTGCAAATATCTAATCGCACGTATTTGACAGTGTATATATGATTTGAAAATGGAAAGATTAAACAGGAAAGAAAAATGTTAGGGTAAGAGGTAAGACGATGAGTGGAAATTTAAACAACATTCGAAATAAAAAAGTTTTAATCGTAGGTCTGGGAAAATCAGGAATTGCTGCAGCACAGGCAATGCTTCGCCTTTCCGCAGAAGTTTCCATTCAGGATTCAAAAAAGGAAGAAAAGATAGATGGACAGCTTCTTGCCTTCCTCAGGGGCAGAGGGGTAACCTGTTACTTTGACAGGGTGCCGGCTGACATGGGGCAGTTCGATATGCTGATTTTAAGCCCGGGTGTGAGCCCTGAGCTTGCTTTTATCAAGGAAGCACAGGAAGCCGGTGTGGAAATCATAGGAGAACTTGAAATTGCTTATCGAATCGGACACGGTCGGTATGCTGCGATCACAGGAACCAATGGGAAGACTACCACAACCACGCTAGTTGGCGAAATTTTCAAGGCGGCGAAGAGAAAAACCTACGTGGTCGGCAATATCGGTGTGGCTGTGATTTCTGCTTCTATGGACGCAGAGGAGGACGCATGGCTGGTAACGGAAACCAGCAGTTTTCAACTGGAAACCACCAGGTACTTTAAGCCAGTGGTGTCGGCAATTTTGAATCTGACCCCGGATCATTTAAATCGTCATCATACCATGGAAGCTTATGGAAAAGCGAAAGCGAAGATCTTTGAAAACCAGAGAGAAGACGGTTATCTGGTCATCAATTACGATGACAAAGCCTGTTATGCGTTGGCAAAGGACTGCAAGGCAAATATCGTGCCTTTCAGCAGAAAAGAAGAACTGCCTTTTGGCGCATTTGTCAAAGACGGGCAGATTGTCATGAAAACGAAAAATGGAGATATAATAGAAATATGCGCAGTTGATGATCTTTTAATCATCGGCAGTCACAATTTGGAAAATGCGCTGGCGGCAGCAGCGATTTGCTATTTTGCGGGGATTGAACCTAAGGTGATTGCAGATACTATCAAAAGCTTTGGCGGTGTTGCCCACAGACTGGAATACTGCGGTGAGGTAGACGGCGTAAAATACTATAACGATTCCAAGGGAACCAATGTGGATGCGGCAGTGACAGCAATCAGGGCTATCAAAAAGGATATCCTGCTCATTGCAGGCGGCGATGCCAAGGGACAGGATTTTACAGAACTGGTGAAGGAATTTGACGGCAGCATAAAACAGTTAATTCTTCTTGGTAGAGATGCACATATGATTAAAGAAGCGGCGGAAAAGGCGGGATTTACCGACTTTGTAAGCTGCAAGAATATGGACGAATGTGTGCGCATGGCGGCGCAGATGGCAGAGCCGGGAGATACGGTGCTGCTTTCCCCTGCTTGTGCAAGCTGGGATATGTATGATAATTTTGAACAAAGGGGAGACCACTTTAAGCAGTGTGTCAGCGGGTTAGACAGATAATGAAATTAAACTTATGGAGCAGGAAAAACTTAAGAGCGAGCGATTTTGTAATTATTGCTATGGTGACAATTTTAGTCATCTTTGGGGTAGTTATGGTTTTCAGCGCCAGCTATTATAAATCTATCAACGAGTCAGGCTCTCCTTATGATTACCTGATCAGGCAGGGTATCTTTGCCCTCAGTGGATTTGTGATTATGGCGGTCTGCTCCTATTTGGATTACCACCTTTTCAGGCGGCTTTCTATCCTGATTCTTCTTGCCAGCTTTATCCTTCTGCTTCTGGTATTGACTCCACTGGGCAGAGAGGAAGGCGGTGCGACGAGAGCCCTTTACATCGGCTTCACCATTATGCCGGGAGAAATTGCAAAGGTTGCCGTGATTATTTTTACGGCGTCATTTCTGGCAAGCGATACAAAGCTGATATTGTCTTTTAGTAAAGGTGTTTTACCGCTGCTGATACTAATGGGGGTCTTTGGCGGTCTGATTATCAAGCAGCCGAACCTTTCTACGGCTATCACGGTGTGCGGTATTATTGCGGGAATCATGTTTCTTGCAGGACTGCAGTGGAGATACGTGATTGGTGCAGCAGTCGCCGGAAGCGCGGCTGTGGTCGGACTGATTGCTATCGGAGACGACATCGGTATGCGGCATTGGAAGAAGAGAATTGTAGCTTTTACAGATCCTTTTGCAGACGCTCTCGGCGATGGCTTTCAGGTAGTACAGTCTCTGCTTGCTCTCGGTTCCGGCGGATTATTTGGTCTGGGACTTGGCAAGAGCATCCAAAAGAATTTGTACCTGCCTGAACCGCAGAATGACTTCATCATTGCTATCATCGGCGAAGAACTGGGGCTCATAGGGCTTCTGATTTTACTGGCTGTTTATGCGGTGCTGATTTGGAGGTGCTTCCACGTATGCCTCAATGCGCCAGACCGTTTCGGTATGCTTCTTGCGGGCGGAATCACCATCATGATTGGTCTGCAGGTTGTTTTAAATATTGCGGTTGTGACTTCATCTATGCCGGCAACAGGTATCGCCCTGCCGTTTATCAGTTACGGCGGTAATGCCCTCTGGATTTTCATGGGATGCTCGGGGATTATACTGAACATTTCCAGACAGAGCGGCGGCAGTGAAGAGAGCGGCAAGACAAAAATGCATTAAGACAGGTTAAGGCAGATTGAGGAGAGAAAAAATGAGAGTGATTGTAACAGGCGGCGGCTCCGGCGGACATATTTATCCTGCCATTGCCATTGCAGATAAAATAAAAGAAAAAGAACCGGATTCAGAAATTCTCTATATTGGAAATGACATCGGACTTGAAAAGGACATCGTGCCGGGTACGGGCTATCCGATGGAGCTGGTATCAGCAAAGTGGCTTGATCGGCGTAACATTTTTAAGATTTTCGACACTGGACTTTCTACGATGCGCGGGATTGGTCAGGCGCTTAGGATTATGAAGAAGTTTAAGCCTGATGCTGTGGTAGGAACCGGCGGCTTTGTCTGCGTGCCAGTCATGTATGCAGCGCATAAATACGGTGCAAAGTGCTATCTTCACGAGCAGAATGCTTATCCGGGTGTAGCAAATAAGACGCTGGAAAAATTTGCGGATAAAATTTTCCTGGGATTTCCGGAGGCAAGTCATTATTTTCATCAGCCGGAAAAACATGTGAATGTAGGAAATCCGGTACGTCAGCGGTTTTATGATGTGGATCAGCGGGCTGCAAGAGAAAAACTTGATATTGGAAGCAATGATTTTGTAATATTTTCCTTTGGCGGGAGCCAAGGTGCTGAAAAAATCAACGAAGTAGCTTTTGATTTGATGGAAGCGGTAAACGGTCATAAAGGTGTGACCTTTATCTTTGGAACAGGCAGTCAGTACTATGATGAAATTCTGAAAAAG
Source organism: Anaerotruncus sp. 80 (assembly GCF_009936115.1). Taxonomy (NCBI): domain Bacteria; kingdom Bacillati; phylum Bacillota; class Clostridia; order Eubacteriales; family Oscillospiraceae; genus Anaerotruncus; species Anaerotruncus sp. 80. Next base: position 173,173 of record NZ_QWES01000001.1, on the reverse strand, counting down.
GCTGAAGAAAAGAAAATCGAGATACAGCCCAACATTCGGGTGAAGTCCTATATCAATGACATGGAAACTTATCTGGGTGCGTCAGACCTTATCATAAGCCGTGCAGGGGCTTTGTCTGTAGCTGAAACCACGGTCTGCGGCAAGGCTTCGATCCTGATTCCGTCACCAAACGTAACGGGCAACCACCAGTTCTTTAATGCAAAATCTGTAGCGGACAAGGGCGGCGCAGTTCTTATCGAAGAAAAAAATCTGACTTCGGAGCTGCTTCTTTCTGAAGTGATGAGACTTAGAAATAATCTAACGACTCTTACTGAGATGAGCAATGCCAGCAAAGCCTGCGCACCTCTTGAGGCAACTGAACTGATTTATGCGGAGATGAAAAAGGATGAGCGAGTATAAGGACATAGAGTTTAAAGAGGTTGAACGAAAAAAGAAGGTCAGAAAGAAGAAAAACTATTTGCTGCGGTTTTGTGTGTTCATTGGAATTTTTGCAGCGGCAGCTTTATTTCTTTCGTCCAGTTTTTTCGACGTCAAGACTATTGAGGTAGACGGAAACGGATATTACGATGCAGAGGAAGTGAGAAACCTAGCAGTAGCAACCACAGGCAACAATATTTTCTGGGGCGGTGATGTTAGCACAATTGAGGACAACCTTCTGAAAGATCCTTATTTTGAGGAAGTCAGTGTAAGGCGGAAGCTTCCGTCGACGCTGATTATTGAGGTTAAGGAGCGGACTCAGATTGCGGCTATTGTTTATGGCGAGCAGTATGTGGTCATCGATAAAGATGGACTAGTTCTTAGAAAAAGCAAGGTCGATCCTAAGATTACGCTGCTTACGGGACTTACTATCAGTAAGTTGTCGGCAGGTGAAAAAGTGGAGGCAGAGGAGGCAGCGACGCTGAAAACCACGCTGACTATGCTTCACGCAATGCAGAATGGAGATGTTTATTTTAAACGTATTGATGTATCCAGTATCGTGCTGCGGGCTTACATATACGACACACTTGTGGTAAAGGGCACTGCAAAGCAAATTTTAAGCGGACTGGAAAGCGGAGACTTACAGAAAGTAATTAACAATTTATTGAAAAGCGACACCACGAGAGGCACAATTCATCTGGGAGAGCATAATTATATGCCGTTTTCACCAGAATTTGAATAAAAAAATGGTGCAAAGAAATAAATTGTGTGATAAAATAAAATATATTATGGGATGCAAGGAGGCAATTTAGCATGTTGCAATTTGAGACAAGTCAGGATAATGCAGCAGTCATCAAGGTCATCGGGGTCGGTGGCGGCGGCTGTAACGCAGTCAATAGAATGATGGAGGCTGATTTGAAGGGCGTGCAGTTTATCGCAGTCAATACCGATAGGCAGGCGCTGAATAGATGTAAGGCAGAAACCAAAATTCAGATTGGTGAGAAGCTGACAAGGGGTCTTGGAGCAGGAGGAAATCCAGAAGTTGGACAGAGATCTGCAGAAGAGACTTTAGATGAGATTACAAGCCTTTTAGAAGGTTCCGATATGGTCTTTATTACCGCCGGTATGGGCGGTGGTACTGGCACAGGGGCAGCGCCGATTATTGCCAAGGCTTCCAAAGATCTTGGAATCCTTACTGTAGGCGTTGTAACCAAGCCTTTCTCCTTTGAAGGAAAGAAGAGAAAGGATCAGGCTGAACTGGGGCTGGGCTTTTTAAAGAAGTATGTAGACTCATTGGTTGTTGTACCAAACGATAAATTGTTACAGAACTGCGAGAGAAACACCTCCATGCTGCAGGCATTTACTATGGCAGACGACATCCTGAGACAGGGTGTACAGGGTATTTCTGATTTGATTTCGGATTTTGCATTAATCAACGTAGACTTCGCCGATGTCAAGAGCGTCATGACGGACAGAGGTATTGCACACATGGGTGTGGGCAGAGGAAGCGGCGAGAACAGAGCCAAGGATGCAGTTACATCCGCCATCGAAAGTCCGTTGCTTGAGACCACCATTGCAGGTGCAAGAGCTATCCTGCTGTACGTATCCGGCGGATATGACCTGGGTATGCTGGAAGTCAACGAAATTGCAAGTCTGGTAGAAGAGCAGGCAGATAGAGAAGCAATTCTGATCTTTGGTGCGGCTGTCAGCGAAGAAATGAATGATGAGGTTGCAATTACTGTTATTGCAACAGGCTTTGGAGAGGGTCTTGATGAGGCTCCCGTAAACTATAGCAATTTCCAGAAGAAATCACCGCAGGAGGTTGTGACCACTGAAAATGGATTGACAGGAAGAAGCGTAACCCTTGGTGAAATCTTTGAAGAGACCAAAGACGAGGATCAGAGCAATTCCAGATTCGATTTGCCTGACTTCTTAAGTGGGCAGAAATAAGACACAAGCGCTATGTTTAAAAGCCGGCATTTTTTTGACCGGCTTTTTCGTGTAATTACTATGATAAAAGAAATTAGTTCTAAGGAAAACAGAATATTCAAGGAATGCCAGAAACTATCTCAAAAGAAATATCGGGATAGAGAAGGACTTTATCTCGTCGAGGGAGAAAATCTTTTGGCGGAGACACCTTCTGAGCAGATTCATTACATAGTGAGCAAAAAAGGGAAGGAATCACTGGTTCCGCCAGCATTAAAGACGCAGCAGATTTATGTCATGGATGAGAAACTCTTTGACAAAATTGCACAGACTGAGACCAGCCAGGGCATTATGGCCGTCATAGAAAAGCAGACCTATAGCGCAGAAGAGCTGGGGAGCCTATGCGGTGCAGGTACCAATCTGGTGGTTTTGGATAGATTACAGGATCCGGGCAATATCGGCACCATTTTGCGGACTGCCGAGGGTGCAGGGTACGCTGCTGCTGTGATTGTCAAGGGCACAGGTGATGTCTATTCGCCGAAGACCATTCGCAGTGCAGCTGGATCTGTCTTTAGGATCCCTATTATTCATGTCGAGGATAATAGGGAGCTTAGAAAGCTTGTGGACAGTCTGGGCAAACGCCTTACGGTCACCTGCTTTGATACCGACAATGATTATTTTGATGTGGACCTTTCCAAAGACACAGCCCTGGTCATCGGAAACGAAGGCAATGGCGTATCTTTGGAACTGATAGAAATGGCGGACATCAAAGTCAAGATTCCGATGAAGGGCAGATTGGAATCTCTCAATGCTTCTGTAGCGGCGGGCATTCTAATGTACGAGGCTGCGAGGTACAAATAAATTTAGTATATAAGGGCAAAGAAATATTTGAAAAGAGGTTTAAGAACATGCAAGAGAAACTGAAGCAAATGCTGGAAGAAGCAAAATCGCAGCTTGAAGCTGCCACTTCTTTAGCAGATACGGAAGACGTAAGAGTAAAGATTCTCGGTAAAAAGGGAGAACTGACAGCAATCCTGAAATCCATGGGCAAGCTTCCGCCAGAAGAAAAGAAAGCGCTGGGTATGGCTGCCAACAAAGCAAAGGCGGAGTTTGAACAGCTCCTTTCCGAGAAGGCTGCCGAAGTAAAAGAAAAGGCAAGAGAAGCTAGGTTCAAGGCAGAAAAAATTGACGTAACCGAGCCGGGCAAAGAAGTCGTATTCGGTGTAAAACATCCGATTACGCAAGTAATCGACGAAGTAGTAGAAATCTTTAAGGGCATGGGCTACTCCGTTTACGAAGGACCGGATGTAGATACGGTGTATAACACATTTGATGCGCTTAACTCTCCGGAAAACCATCCGGCAAGAGATATGACCGATACATTCTATGTAAGCGAAGATACGGTATTAAGACCTCATACCTCTTCGGCAGAAATCAGAGCAGAGCACGATTTGGCGCTGCCATATAAAGTTTTGATTCCGGGCAGATGTTACAGAGTAGATACCCCGGATGCTACGCATTCTCCAACGTTCCATCAGATTGAAATGATGGTTATCGGTGAGGGTATTAATATGGGCGACCTAAAGGGATCTCTTGACCATATGGCGAAACAGCTCTTTGGTCCGGAGACAAGAACCAAGTTCCGTCCGAGTCACTTCCCGTTCACCGAGCCGAGCGCAGAAATGGACGTTTCCTGTTTCAAATGCGGCGGCAAGGGCTGCCCTGTTTGCAAAGGCAGCGGCTGGATTGAAATTTTGGGCTGCGGCATGACGCACCCGCACGTACACCAGGCAGGCGGCATCGATACAGAAAAGTATACCGGCTTTGCAGTAGGTATGGGTGTAGAGAGAATCGCTATGCTGAAGTACGGAATCGATGACATTCGTTACCTCTATGAAAACGACATGAGATTCATCGAGCAGTTCAAATAGGAGGTTATATACAATGTTAGTATCATTAAATTGGTTAAAAGATTATACAGATGTCAATGTGCCAATTGAGGAATTTTGCAACCGCATGATTATGTCCGGCTCTGATATGGAAACTTGTGATGAGCTTGGAACTGGTATTGAAGGTGTTGTGGTTGGCAGAATCGATAAAATCGAACAGCACCCTGACGCAGATAAACTGGTCGTTTGTCAGATTAACGTGGGAGAAGATGAGCCGCTGCAGATTGTAACGGGAGCGACCAACATTTACGAGGGTGGTTACTGCCCGATTGCAAAGCATAACAGCCATATTCCGGGACCGCTTCACGGTCAGCCAAAGGTAGAAGGCGGTGTAAAGATTACCAAGGGCAAGCTGAGAGGCATTGTTTCCAATGGTATGATGTGCGGACCACAGGAACTGGGGATCGAAGATAAGATTGCACCGTATATTTCCAAAGATGGTATTTGGATGCTGCCAGGCAACTGGGACGAACATCTGGGTGAAGACTTTGTGGAAGCTTTGGAACTTCACGATTATGCCATCGACTTTTGCATTACGCCAAACCGTCCGGACTGCCTGTGCATGCTGGGCATGGCAAAGGAAGCGGCTGCAGTATTTGAAGAGAGAATGACTTATCCGGAAAACGAATGCGAAAAGACTGATGAAAATGCGTCCGACTACATTTCCGTAGAAGTCAGAAATGAGAACTGTCTGCGTTACACTGCAAGAGTCATTAAAGATGTAAAAATCGAACAGTCTCCGTGGTGGCTGCAGCAAAGACTGATGGCAGCTGGCATGAGACCGATTAACAATATGGTAGATATCACCAACTTTGTCATGATGGAATACGGTCAGCCACTTCACGCATTTGATATTAGAAGCGTTGCGGGCAGAAAAATCATCGTTGACGTGGCAAAGGACGGCGACAAATTTACCACCCTGGACGGACAGGAAAGAGATATTTATTCCGATACGCTGATGATTAACGATGCTGAAAAACCAATCGGTATCGCAGGTATCATGGGTGGTCTCAACTCTGAAATCGTAGATGATACCAACACAGTACTGGTAGAGTCCGCATGCTTCCACAAGAATTCCATTCATCGCTCTATGAAGAAGCTAGAAATGAGAACGGAGGCCTCTGCAAGATACGAAAGAGGACTGGATCCGAACCTTGCTGAAGCAGCAGCTGACAGAGTTTGCAAGCTGGTAGAAATGCTGGGCTGTGGTAAAGTCTTAAACGGCAGCGTGGATGTGTATCACAATCCGCAAAAGCCTGTAACTATCAGCTGTAGAGTCAGCAAGGTGAACAAGGTGCTTGGTACTGATATTCCTAGAGAAGAGATGGAAGGATATCTGAGAAGACTTGACATGCAGGTAGAAGGTGAAGGCGATATCATGCTGGTAACGCCGCCGACTGTTCGTCAGGATATGAAGGAAGAAATTGACTGTGTCGAAGAAATTGCAAGATTGTATGGATTTGATAATTTACCGCTGACACTGCCGAAGGCTGATACCGTTGGAACCGTTTCCAAGAGCTGGGGACTGCGTGATATGACTAGAAACCTGCTCTGCGGCATGGGTCTTAATGAGATTCAGACCTATTCTTTCTCCAACAACAAAATTTTAGATAACATCGGAATTGAAGAAGATTCCTGGGAAAGAAATCTGGTTGAAATCATCAATCCGATGGGAGAAGAAACTGCTGCCATGAGAACCCTTCTGACACCAGGTATGTTAGAAGTTCTGGGCAGAAACTATGCAAGAAATATCGAAAGAGTAGGAGCCTATGAGCTTGCTTTGACCTTTATGAACAATCTGATGGATCCAAAGGCTCTTCCGATTGAATCTTATAACTTGTCTCTCGGTCTTTACGGCAAAGATGAAGATTTCTTTACACTGAAAGGAATCATCAGTACCATGCTGGAGAGACTGGGAATTAAAGAACTGGATTTTGTAGCTGAATCTGACTACAAGGTATATCACCCGGGCAGATGCGCTCGTATTATCACCAAAGACGCAAATGGTCAGGAGGTTGAACTGGGCATCATGGGTGAAGTACATCCGGACGTAAGCGAAAGATACGGAATTGGAACACGTGCATATATCAGTGAACTGTTCTTTGACGTGATTGTAGAACTTTCAAATAGAGAAATTCTGTACCATCAGCCGCCGAAGTATCCGTCAACTTCAAGAGATATCGCAATGATTGTTGACGAGGATTTACAGGTGCGTGACATTGAAAAAGTAATCAGGGAGTCTGGTACAGAGATTCTCAGAGATGTGAAACTCTTTGACGTTTACAGAGGCCAGCAGGTGGATGAAGGTAAGAAGAGCGTTGCGTTCAGCTTGACCTACAGACACGACGAAAAGACCCTGACCGACGAAGAAACCGACGGCGTACACAGCAAAGTTTTAGAAGCCCTGAAAGACGCATTCAAGGCTGTAATAAGGGAGTCCTAACCCGGCGAGTCGAGCCGGAAGAATGACGGCGAAGAGGAGTCGTAGGTAGGACCCCCGTCAGGAGTGCAGCACCAGGAAATGGTGCGTGGCACTCTACGGCGAGAGTCCGAGGTCCGGCGGGAGGGCCGGAAGAATGACGGCGAAGAGAGTTCTAACTGATTTTAGCAATACACAAGATACAGAAAAGGTGAACATATGGATAGCAAAGTAACTGTAAAAATTTACGGACAGGAATACACAATCGCAGGAGATAAATCCGAAGAAGAAATTACGAGAATTGCCGAGTATGTCGATAACAAAATGCGTCTCATCAGCAGAGCTTGCGGAGACGCAATGCAGGGCAATATCAGTATCCTTTCTGCCATAAATATTGCAGAGGAGTACTTTGAGGCACTGCGTGAGGTGGAACTGCTTCGCACTGCCAAACAGCAGATGGAAAACGACTCCAAGTATTATCTGAAGATGTGGGAGGACGCAAAGAAAAACTTTGCCCAATATAAAGATAATATGGCGGAGATGAAAAACCAGAAGCAGGAAAGCGACGAACGCTTCAAAGAACTGCAATCCAAATGCACGGAGTTCGAGAATTCCTTTTTCGATTTACAGATGGAGAACATTCAGCTCAAGAGTGAACTTGAAAAACTGAAAAATAATCGATAGAGGATATATTATGAACAAAAAAGCACTGGAAGTGTTAGAATATCACAAAATTATTGAGCTTCTGAAATGCGAGGCAGGTTCAGAGATGACCCGGGAAATCATCTCTGAACTTTCTCCCTATACCGATGAACGGGTAATTTCAGAAGAGCTAAGGTCAACCACGGAAGCGGTTGACCTTATTGTGCATAAAGGAGCGCTGCCTACAGGCGGTATCTATGATATCGTCTCAAGCGTTGAATTTTCAAGAAAAGGCGGCACATTGACCATGAAACAGCTTTTGCAGATTCTTTTCAATCTGCGCATTGCTGAGCGGGTCATTTCCTTTACTAAGGGGAGCGATTTGCCTCCTATGCCGCTAATTTCCTCCATGACGGAGCTGCTTGTGGCAATGCCCAGACTTTCTGAGAGAATTGACCGCTGCATTCTGTCTGAAGATGAGATGAGCGACAATGCGTCACCTGCGCTTAAGGATATCAGGCGCAGCATTGCAAGGCAAAATGACGCAATTAAAAACAAGTTAAACCATATTTTGAATACAGCAGATAACAGAACCTATTTGCAGGATGCGCTGGTTACCATGCGCGACGGCAGATATGTGATTCCGGTTAAGCAGGAGCATCGAAGCAGATTTCCGGGGATTATCCACGATCAGTCCAAGGCAGGGGCAACCCTCTTTATTGAGCCGCAGGTCATCGTCAACCTGAACAACGAGCTCAGAGAACTGGAACTTGCCGAGGAAGGTGAAATCGCAAAGATTCTCAAAGAACTGTCTGAAGCAGTGGCAGAACACTACCACGATATTAAAAATAATCAAAAGCTGCTCTTGCAGCTGGACTTTATTATGGCAAAGGGAAAACTTTCTCGTAAGATGGAGGGGGAGGAACCCCTCATTGATTCGAAAGGCGTGCTTGATATCAGAAGGGGCAGACATCCGCTCATCGACAGCAAGAAGGTAGTTCCAATCAACGTATCGGTGGGAGATGGATACAGGACCTTGGTGGTGACAGGTCCCAATACCGGTGGCAAAACAGTCACCTTAAAGACTATCGGACTTCTTTCCATGATGGCGCAAAGCGGTCTGCACATTCCGGCAAGCAGTCAGAGCAGAATCCCAATTTTTACAGAAATTTTTGCGGATATCGGCGACGAGCAGAGCATCGAGCAGAGCCTGTCCACCTTTTCTTCTCACATGAAGAACATCGTAAAAATTGTGGGTAAGGCAGACCGGCATTCCTTGGTGTTGGTAGACGAACTGGGCGCGGGTACGGATCCGACAGAGGGCGCAGCCCTTGCTATTGCGATTTTGGAAACCCTGTACAGGCAGGGAGCGGTAACGGTTGCCACGACCCATTACAACGAAATTAAAAAATATGCCCTTTCTACAGAGGGAGTAGAGAACGCTTCTATGGAATTTGATGTGGAAACCTTAAGTCCGACTTACAGGCTATCCATCGGCATTCCCGGTAAGTCCAACGCTTTTGAAATTTCAAAGAAGCTGGGGCTTTCGGACAGTCTCATAGAAAGAGCCTCTAAGCTGATTGAGCGAGGCGATATCGAGTTTGAAGACGTCATCGGCGCCATTGAAGCAGATAAGAAAAAAGCTGAAGCTGAGCGTGACGAAGCTATTGCCATTCGCATTACAATGCAAAAACAGCAGGAAGAGGCGAAAGCAAAGCTTGATGAAATCAATAGAAAAAAAGACAAAATTATTGCAGACGCAAGGCAAGAGGCAAGGGAGATGCTCAAAGATGCCAGAGAAACGGCAAGCGAGGTACAGAAAGAGCTGAAAGAGCTTGCTAAGCTTGAGAGTATGGGTGAGCGCAATAAGCGCTACGATAAGAGCAGGAAGCGTTTGCGGGAAAAAGAAGATAAATATGCAGAGCGAATTGTTGCCAAGGTCAACAGCAACCCGGTCAGTGCTGCAGAAATCAAAGTAGGCGACAGGGTCAAAGTGGTGTCTCTCGATCAGAACGGCGAGGTTTTATCCCTGCCAGATGAAAAGGGAGATTTACAGGTAAAAATCGGTATCATGAAAGCAAACCTGAATGTGGATGATTTAATGCTGATCAATGATGGCACCAAGAAGAAAAAGAAACCGAAAGCCACTGGCTACGGCAGTCTTTATAAGAAGAAAGCCCAGAATATTTCCATCACTATCAATGTACAAGGAAAGTATCTGGACGATGCCATTGTGGAGGTGGACAAATACCTGGACGACGCTTATGTAGCAGGACTTTCCGAGGTGACCGTTATTCACGGCAGAGGCGAAGGTGTTTTACAAAAAGGTCTGCGAGACATGATGAAACGACACAAACATGTGGTCAGCTTCCGCAAAGGAAACTATAATGAAGGCGGCGAGGGCGTGACCATTGTCAGGTTAAAAACGGAGTAAAGAATATGTATGTAATCAGCGGATGTCTTCTTGGACACAATTGCAAATATAACGGTGGCAATAACCGAAATGAAGCGGTCATTGAGTTTTGTAAAGGACGCAGTTTCTGTGTTGTCTGCCCGGAAGCTTTAAGCGGGCTTCCCGTGCCGAGACCGCCTGCAGAGTATATAGGCGGCCATATTGTAGACAAAGAAGGCAGTGATGTTACGAAGGCTTTTGAGAAAGGGGCGCAAATCTCCCTTGAGAAGGCCATAAAAGAAGCCGAAAAGCTCGGCGAACCAATAGATGGAGCAATCCTGAAGGCCAACAGTCCTTCCTGCGGCAGCGGGCAGATTTATGACGGCACCTTTACAGGAACATTAACAGCAGGCTATGGCTGCTTTGCAGGAAAGCTTCGGGACAGAGGAATCAAAGTCATTTCAGAAAAGGAGATTATGGATGGTAAATTTTAAAGAAGAAATTGCAAAGATCATTGCGAAACACGTAGATGGTCTGGAACTTGCAGAAATTATGGATATGGTCGAGGTGCCGCAGGATACCAAAATGGGTGACTATGCGTTTCCTTGTTTTAAACTGGCCAAGGTGCTCAGAAAGGCGCCGCCGCTCATTGCAAAAGGAATCGCTGAGGGAATCAGTGCAGAGCCTCTCTTTGAAAAGGTTGAGCAGGTTAACGCCTATGTGAACATGTTCATTTCCAAAGAAGAATTTGTGAAAGATGTGTTGGATGAAGTTTTGACAACTGGCGAAGATTTTGGAAAATCCAACGTGGGCGAAGGCAAGAAAGTCATCGTGGAGTACTCTTCCCCGAACATTGCAAAGCCGTTCCATATCGGTCACATCAGAAGTACCGTAATCGGTAACTCCATCTACAAAATTTATGATGCCCTCGGCTACGATGTAGTCAGAATCAACCACCTGGGCGACTATGGCACCCAGTTCGGCAAGATGATCTGTGCTTATAGACATTGGGGCAACAAAGAAGATGTCATCAAAGAGCCGATTAAGACTCTGCTCAGCTACTACACTAAGTTCCACGTAGAAGTAGAGGAACACCCGGAACTGGACGATGAAGCCAGAGAAATCTTTACAAAGCTGGAACACGGTGAAAAGGAAGAAACCGAGCTATGGCAGTGGTTCAGAGACGAATCACTGAAGGAATTCAGCCGCGTATACGACATGCTGGGCATTACCTTCGACTCCTACGCCGGCGAAAGTTTTTACTCCGATAAGATGCCGCGTTTTGTAAAGGAATTAGAAGAAAAAGGTCTTTTGGAAGAATCTCAGGGCGCTCACATTGTAAATCTGGAAGAAGAAGGTCTGGGAGTTGCGCTGATTACAAAGTCGGATGGTTCCACCCTTTACATTACCCGAGATATTGCGGCTGCCGTTTATAGAAAAGAAACCTACGATTTTTATAAAAACATTTATGTTGTTGCGTCTCAGCAGAATCTCCACTTCCAGCAGTGGTTCACCATTTTAGGCAAGATGGGCTATGCATGTGCTAAGGACTGCGTTCATGTTCCGTTTGGTCTTGTCAGCCTGGAAGAAGGCACGATGTCCACAAGACATGGTAGAGTGGTATTCCTGGAGGACGTGCTGAACAAAGCTGTAGAAAAGACCAGAGAAATCATCGCAGAGAAGAACCCGAATGCTTCCGAAGGGGATATTGACGAAATTGCAAAGACTGTCGGTATCGGCGCTGTTATTTTCCAGGAACTGTCTAACAACAGAATCAAGGACTATGTTTTCAAGTGGGATAAAGTCCTTAACTTCGACGGTGAAACCGGTCCTTACGTACAGTACACTCACGCAAGATGTGCTTCTGTACTGCGCAAAGCCGGTGATGAGATTACCGCAAAGGCAGCAGCCCTTGAAAACATCGACTGCAAATATCTGTGCAGTGAAAGCGCATATGAACTGGCTAAACTGTTATACAAATTCCCAGAAGTTGTGGCTGACGCAGGTGAAAAATATGAACCGTCTATCGTAACCAGACATATTGTAGATATTGCGCAGAGTTTCAACCGCTTCTATCACGATGAGCATATTCTCACTGACAACGAAGCAGAAAAGACTGCCAAGGTAGCGTTGGTACTGGCCGCGAAAAATGCAATTAGAAACGGCCTTGCGCTTCTTGGCATGAAAGCGCCTGAACGTATGTAATTTTGAAAAGACGGAAAGGAAAAGATAGAAACTATGAGATATGAAGGGGATATTTACAGACCGCCAAGTGAAGCCTACAGTTTGCTGATTCAGGTGACGATAGGCTGTTCTCACAACAAATGTACCTTCTGCAGCATGTTCAAGGACAAAATGTTTCGCGTGCGGGAGGTTTCAGAAGTCATGGAGGATCTGGAAACGGCGAGAAAGACCTATCGCAAGGTGGAAAGAATTTTTCTCTGCGACGGGGATGCCCTTTGTCTGTCAAACGATAAGCTGTTAGTTATTTTGGACAGAATCAGAGAGCTGTTTCCGGAGTGCAAAAGAGTCAGCGTATACGGATCTGCCAAAGACGTACTGCGCAAGACGCCTGCTGAACTTAAAACCCTTCGTGACCACGGCATGGGCATGATTTATCTGGGTGCGGAGTCGGGTAGCCAGAAGGTGCTGGATATGATCTGCAAAGGCGTCAGCCGCGAGGAAATGATTGAGGCTGTCTGCAAAATTGAGGATGCGGGAATCCCAGCATCGGTAACCTTTATTTCCGGTCTTGCAGGAAAAGAGGCCTGGGAAGAGCACGCGGTCGAGACAGGCAAGATGATCAGCGAGATGAACGCTTCCTACGTGAGTCTTCTGACACTGATGTTAGATAATCGTGCGCCTATTGTGGGGCAGATTAATAGAGGTGAGCTTACTCTGCTTTCTGCGGAGGAAGTGGTGGCGGAGGCTTATCTTCTCTTAAAGCACGCAAATCCGACAAAACCTTGCGTATTTAGAAGCAATCACGCCTCCAACTATGTGTCCCTTAGAGGTAATTTGCCGGCTGATAAACCGAGATTGATGGAGCAGCTGGAGCGAGCCATGGCAGATACCGGACTTCTCAAAGACGAAAGATTCAGGATGCTGTAATGAAAATTTTACTGACGACGCTGAATTCGAAATATGTCCATTCCAATCTGGCGCTGAAATATCTCTACAGCGTGGCGGTTGGCTCCGGGCTTGACATCGAGCTTAAGGAGTTTACCATCAACAATGAGATGGGCTACATCTACGGTGAAATTTTGCGAGGCGGCTATGATTTAGTGTGTTTTTCTACTTACATTTGGAATGTGGAGAAAATCTGCCAGCTGGGCAGGCAGCTGAAGCAGGCAAATCCGTCAATTCGAATTATGCTGGGTGGACCTGAGGCTAGCTATGAGGCGGCATCCTTTATGGAAGAGAACCCTTGGTCAGACTATATTCTTCGTGGCGAGGGAGAACTGGGATTTTTCCAGTTCTGCAAAGAACTGGTTCTTAGCGGCAGCGTGCTTTCTGGACTCAATCCGGAAAAGGTCTACGGGCTTACCTATCGCAAGGACAAAGAGGTGCGAGAGACTGCAGATGGTCCTGTGCTCGCTATGGAGAAACTCCCCTTTCCTTATGAGATTTTGGAGATGGAGACGGACAAAGTGGTCTACTACGAATCGGCAAGAGGATGTCCATATCGGTGCAGCTACTGCCTGTCGTCCTTAGAAAAGACTATCAGAGCCCTGCCTCTTGAGAGAACTTTTAAGGAACTGGATTTTTTCCTTGCTGAGAAGGTCAAGCAGGTTAAGTTTATCGACAGAACCTTTAATTATGATAGAAATCGGGCGAGGGAAATCTGGAAATACCTCATCGAGCAGGATAACGGAGTGACCAACTTTCACTTTGAAATCTGTGCGGAACTTTTGGACGAGGAAACTTTTTCGCTGCTTGGGATGGCGAGAGACGGTCTGTTTCAGTTTGAAATCGGCATTCAGACGACCAATGAGAAAACTCTTACTGCCATCCAGCGAAGCAGCAACATACCGAAACTGCTTTCCAATGTAGAGCAACTAATCGCTCTTGGAAACAGCCATATCCATGTGGATTTAATCGCAGGACTTCCCTTTGAGGGATATACTTCCTTTGGACATTCATTCAATGCGGTCTATGCCTTGGGAGCGGACAACTTGCAGCTGGGATTTTTGAAGCTTTTGAAAGGCACAAAGGCACGCAGTCAGGCGGAAAGCTATGGCTATGTGTACCGTAGTGAAGCGCCTTACGAGGTGATTGCAAATGATTTTATATCTGCTGGCGAACTGGTGAGGCTGAAGATGATTGAGCACGTACTGGACCTGTATGCAAACAAGGGCGGATTTTCACAGAGTTTGCACTACCTTTGCAAAGCTTCTTCTGCGACTGCTTTTCGGTTTTATGAGAAATTGTCGGCATTCTTCTATGAGGAAGGCTACCAGCACAGATCGCACAAAAAAGAAGATTTGTACCGTATTTTGTTTCGCTTTGCTTTGCATCTGGAAGAAGATTTTCCGGGCATTTCCGAAAAGACAAAAACGCTGCTTTCTGCCGATTTAGAGCAGACCATGAATTTTGACGCAGTAAAGAAATTTCATAAAAAAGGATGGGAATTTTAATGGATTTTGAACATAAAGAACCGCAAATTTTGCAGGACCGTATCGGTGAATATCTGCTGCCCCATGCAGACCAGTTTATCTTTGATGAACTGTCGGACAGCTACCTTGAAAAAGCAGGCATTGCAGATATTCTGACCGGTGTTCCGGTGCCAATTCGCAAAACTGCCATGACAGGACTTTCGACCTTGGTAATTGCTAAGAATATGGCATTTATTATCGGCTGTGACATCAACTTCAAATATAGAGATCATTATGTGGCATATATTACCAGAACCTTTACCAAAGAGTTTGTAAAGCCTTTGATTAACGAAGGTGTGGAATCTGCTGCTAAAAATGATTTTGACTATGCCTGTATCTGCTTTCGTAGCGCTCTCTTAATTGATCCTGAGTCCGCTGACGCGCTGTACTGCTACGGCAGAGCCTGCAAGGACTCCTATGAAATCGGAGAAGGGGAAGAGTATGTCGGACGCTATAAGGCAGAGTCCCTGGAAGCCTTTGAAAAACTGACCCTGATGAAACCGGACTTCGACATGGGATTTTACTTCTTGGGTTATGGTTATCTGAATATGGGACTTTACGTAAAAGCGAAGCTGACCTTTGATACCTTTATGGAACTTTCGGATAACAAGGAGCAGAAAGAAGAAGTCAGCGGCTGGCTGGAAAAACTGGCTGAGCCTGTAAAAATCGAAGAGGGCTATAATCATGTGCTGGCAGGCCGCTTTGCAGAAGGAATCACCATTCTGGCTGGCTACAAGGAGGACGAACGTTTCAATACCTGGTGGCCTCTGTGGTACTATCTGGGCGTTGCCTACGAAGCAGAAGAACAACTGGAAGATGCCGAAAGCTGTTATCTTCGAGTTCTGCAGCTTTCACCAAGCAATGTAGAAGCGATGGAAAGCCTGGCCGCCTACTATACGGCCTCCGGAGAGATAGAAAAAGCGGAAAAATATACTAAGAAAATTGCAGTAGTTAAACATAACGCGCAGCTGGATAAAGCAGAGAAAAGCAGCAGCCTGTCCTAAGGATAGGCTGCCGGCTTGTGCGCCAGTCGGCGGCTGGTTGCCTGGTTTAATGAGTTGCGGTCAGCGGCTGGCAGCTGTTTGCGGGCATTGAGTCTGTCAAGCAGTCGCCCACATCCCCTCCTGCGTTGACAAAATTGACAAGAAAGCTGAAATTTGTCAATTTAGTCAAAAAATATCCGAATTTCAGTTGTCTTTTGCTGAATTTTTAAGGAAAGATTGACAAAAGTAGCGAAAAATCGAGAATTTGTCAATGCAGGAAATCTATAACCCCGAGGTCTTCTGATAATTTTTTTGGAAATCAGTAAAAAGCAGGAATAAAACCGGAATTTATTGTTATAATAGACTGTAGATGGTGAGCGGAAGCCTAAATTCGAATTGAATCTGAAAATATAAAAAAAGTAGAAAAAGATATTGACAATAACTGTGATACTGGTGTATAATAATATCTGCCGTCAGGAATGACGGAACATTGTTCCGAGATAGCTCAATGGTGGAGCAACCGGCTGTTAACCGGTAGGCTGTGGGTTCGAGCCCCACTCTCGGAGCCATTTTTTTGACAGATTTGTATTGATGTGCCGGAATGGCGGAATTGGCAGACGCACAGGACTTAAAATCCTGCGATCCTTACCGATCGTACCGGTTCGACCCCGGTTTCCGGCACCAATTTCTTATCTGTACAACTTAATATCGCGGGGTAGAGCAGCTGGTAGCTCGTCGGGCTCATAACCCGGAGGTCGCAGGTTCAAGTCCTGTCCCCGCAACCATAGAAAAAGAAAACACCTTTCTGATGAATGGTGTTTTTTTGTTGCTTGCGATGACAGGGCTTAAAGCTTAGAAGGCTTGCGATATGAAGGAGGAAGCTCCATACTGTTTTTTCCATTCTTTTCGAATAAAGGAAATATTCTTTCCAGCGCTTCCGAAACTGGAAAAAAGTTCAATTTCGAGAGAGAAAAAAGCGGCAGCAGACGTATCAAGATAATTTATTTTAAAACTTTTTTCCCTTACATTCCAACGACTATGGGGAAATGTCAGCTTTTTTCCCTTTCTTTTTGGGAAAAAGTCGGATACAATAACGGCAAAGAAAAGAGCAGGGGAGGAATAAGTGTGATAAAAAATAAGATGCAGATGAGATTCATAGTGTGGATGATTTTTGCAATGGTTTTGCTCGTGCAGCTGCACGCCACAGCAAATGCAGCATATGCAGAAGCCGCACCAGTGCTGGAAACAGCTGATATGACGGAAACATTGACATTGGAGGCTTATGCAAAACGTTATCAAAGAGAAGCTTTGAAGCTGCTTAATGCGTATCGCAAGGCTCACGGAGTAAAACCTCTTTCTCTCAATAAGAAGCTGCAGAAAGCAGCAGATTTGAGAGCGACGGAGGCGTTGCAATATCCACAACTAAGCCACAGGCGCTATAATAAAAAAGGAGAACTTCGAAGTTTTTCCAGCGTGTATACAGATTTGAAATTGCGTATCTCTTATCGGGGCACTGGAGAAAACTTAGCATGGAGAGCTTATCAGACTTCGCCGGAAGCCGCAGCAAAGGGAATGTTTCAGCAGTGGAAGAAATCATCGGCTCACCGCAAAAATATGCTGGAATCCAGGTATGACACTGTGGCTACTGCTATCGCTTATGACATGACTGGCAGCAGAGGATACGAGTATGGTGCAGCTTCGGTGCAGCTTTTTATCAGCAGCAGGAAGTAGCGAGGGTATTCTTAATAATTCTTAAATCTCAGAAATCCTATATATTTTTCCCTTAGAAAGTTGTAGAATGAATTTTACAGAGAAAACTTTGGGAAAGGGGAAAAACATGAAGAAAATAATAAAAACTATGACGTTAGTAACTTGTATTCTACTTACTGTAAGTGTGCTTTGCAGCTGTAGTGAGGACAAGGACGAAGGGCGATGTAATGAGGCGGTGAAAACTGTACTGGAACAGTTTGACACCACGCCGATGGATACAACCGTCAGCTTAGGGGAAGATGTATATGCTGATAATTTTGAAAGGCTGTACAATTTCTCCATAAAGAAGATTGACGGAGGAACTATTGCCTATGCAGCAGATGGTGGTAATGCAGATGAGATTTCCATCGTTAGAGCAGGCGAAAATGCAGACGTTAGCGAAATCAAAAAATACATGGAAGCAAGGCTCGCAAAACGGCTCCATGATTTTGAGAACTACAAGCCGGATGAGGTTTATAAGCTAGAAAATGCAAGGGTTACAGTGTTAAAGAATTACGTATTTCTGGTAATTTCAGATCAGCCGGAAGAGATGATTACAGTAATTCAGGGTGTATTAAATCAGGATTAATAGGAGATGCAGAAAATGACAAAGAAGACAAAAATTTTAACAGGGATTTTAATCGGAATGCAGGCGATTTTGCTTATTTCTGTTGCGGGTGTTTTTTTGCAAAACAATGCTCTGGCAGATATGCTAAAGGAATATGTTGCTTCAAAAGGTGAAATTCACGAGATTTACGATGATACGGCAGTGGTAGAAGCCTACAAGTCAGGAACGACAGAAGGACTCAATGAACAGGATAAATATGTGCTGGAGCAGGCAAAGAAAGTCATCGACGAGAATATAACAGATGGCATGAGCGACTACGAAAAGGAAAAGGCAATCTACGACTGGCAGATGGCATATACGGCATATAATGATAATTCTCTGGCTCCAATTGCAAGCGGCGGACAATACAGCCATCTTCCATACGGAGTTTTCAAGTATCATCAGGCAATTTGCGTGGGTCATGCGACTACCTTTAAACTACTGATGGATATGCTGGATATTGAGTGTCAGATTATTCATTCTACAGAGGAAGGCGAGCATGCATGGGATTTAGTTAAGCTGGACGACGAATGGTATCACTGCGATGTAACTTTTGATGGAGGCACCGGCGAAAAACCGGGATATACATATTTTAATGTGCCTGACAGTGTTAAAGATGATGGAAGTTATCCATGGAATCACGAGGAAATTCCGGCTGCTGACGGTACCAAGTACTGTTACCTTGCAGAAAATGCCGGTGATTTAAAGGATATCTACGATATACCGGAATACGTGAAAACACAGATGGACGAAGGCAGCCGTAGAATTGCTTTTACTTTAAAGAATGCTGAAAACTATAATGAAGATGTTGCAAGCTATATTACCAGTGCGTTTAATGACGGTATGACTGAATTGTGCCAGGGTACAACTATGCAGGTTGGGGATAAAACTATTTACACGATAGAAGCATATCAGGCAGATGACGGAATGGGTGGACAGCTTGATCCGGAAATTTTAGAGAAGCTGCAGGAGATCATCGATGGTCTTCAGTAGTACAGCTTTTCTGCTGGCATTTTTGCCAACTGTGATAATCTTGTATTATCTTGTGCCCAAGGGTATGCGAAACGGTGTACTGCTCTTAGGAAGCCTCTTATTCTACGGCTTTGGAGAGCCCAGATATTTACTGATTATGCTGGTGTCCATTCTATTTAACTACGGATGCGGGCTGGCAATACCGTGTTGTAAAAATTTCGGAAATAACGAGCATAGGCCAGCGAGGCTTATGCTCTGTTTCGCTGCTCTTGGAAATTTGATTATATTGGGGTATTTTAAATATGCAGGTTTCTTCTTTGGACGTCTGGGATTTCCGGAGGTGGTACTGCCTATCGGCATATCATTTTACACATTTCAGGCTATGTCCTATGTGATAGATGTGTACAGGGAAAAGGCAGCATCACAGAAGAATCTGCTTCGATTTGCACTTTATATTACTTTATTTCCGCAGCTCATTGCGGGACCTATCGTGCGTTATGTAACCATCCAGATGCAGCTTGCTGAAAGAGAGAGCAATCTGGAAAATTTTGCGGAGGGCGCACGACGTTTTGTCATGGGTCTTGGGAAAAAAGTCCTTCTTGCCAATCAGGCGGGGCATATATGGGACGAAATCTCGTCTATGAATATCGATCAGATGCCGGCAGCGACGGCGTGGCTGGGCGCAATTGCCTTTACCTTTCAGATTTATTTTGATTTTGGCGGTTACTCGGATATGGCAATCGGTCTTGGACGAATGTTCGGTTTTCATTTTGAAGAGAATTTCAATTATCCGTACACTGCAAAGAACATTACCGACTTTTGGAGAAGATGGCATATTTCGCTGAGCACATGGTTTAAAGAGTATGTGTACATTCCGCTGGGTGGAAATCGCAAAGGAATGAGCCGTCAGGTGGTAAATATTTTTATTGTTTGGGCGCTGACCGGATTTTGGCATGGCGCCAGCTGGAATTTTCTGTGGTGGGGTGTGTATTTCGGTATTCTGCTGATTTTAGAAAAAGTATTTTTGCTGCGGGTTTTGGAAAAGCTGCCGTGTTTTGTGCAGCATGCGTACGCGCTGTTTTTTATCGTGCTGGGCTGGGTTATTTTTGCTCTGACCGATGGTACAACGTTTTTCACCTATTTGAAGGCCATGGCTTTTTGCAGTGGTCTTTGGAACGGGCGAAGCGGGTACTTCCTTGCAACGTCTGGGGTGCTACTTGTCATCATGGCTTTTGCGTCTACGCAGTTTCCATCAAAATGTGCAAGAGCGCTGCTTGGAAAGCTTCAGAGAAAGCCAGCAGTTTATCTGACTGTAAAGAATGTCACATATTTGCTGATTTTAACAGCATCTATGGCGTTTTTAGTCAGCGATACATATAATCCGTTTCTGTATTTCAGGTTCTGATAGGAGGCGTGTGGAAGATGAGAAAGAAAGATGACATTATCATGACTGTGCTGTTTGCTGGATTTCTGCTGATTCTTCTCCTGGGAGGAATCTTCCTGAAGGATAAGGTTTTTTCTGACAACGAAAACCGGATGCTGCAGCAAGCGCCGAAATTTACCGCAGAACGTGTGCTCTCAGGAGCGTTTGAGGAGGATTTTCAGCGGTATATGGACGATCAGGTACCGCTTCGCAACCAGTGGATTTCTGCAAAGACTGCCTTACAGCGGCTGTTATTGAAAAAAGATATCGGCGGCGTTTATCTGGGTAAGGATGGCTGGTTTATAGAAAAACTCACCGAAGAACAGATGGATCACCAACAGTTTTTAAAGAATCTGCAGGGGATAAAATCCTTTTATGAGGAGTTGCCTTCTGACATGGAAAAATCCGTTATGTTGGTGCCGACTACTGGCGCGGTGATGGGAGATAAGCTGCCCAGTGGGGCTGCTTGCTTTGATGAGGCGGCTTACGCAAAAGAAGCAGCGCAGCAGCTGACAAACTGCGGTTATGTGGATCTTTACGAGACCTTTAGCTTCATTGCAGGCCGCGGAAATACCCAGCTTTACTATAGGAAAGATCACCACTGGACCACAGACGGGGCGGCTATTGCCTTTGGTGTGTGGAAGCCGTGGCTGGATTTTTTGGGAACGAAAGAAAACGTGCTGACCGAGGATTTTCAGGGCACGCTGTATTCTAAGGTCCTTTGGGACGATGGTCATCGGGATACTATCAGTACGTTTACAGCGCCGGAGCAGGATGGATACAAAGTGACTGCAGACGGCAAGGCGCTGCCGGGAGGCATGTACCAAAGGCAGTTCCTTGAGAAAAAGGACAAGTACGCTGTGTTTTTCGGCGGAAATTACGGCAGACTTGCCATTGAAACAGGAAAGAAGGAAACCGGGCAGAATCTGCTGATTATCAAGGACTCCTTTGCTAACTGTTTTGCACCTTTGGCGGCATACCATTACGACAACGTATATATGGTAGATTTGCGCTATTTCAGTGGCAATCTGGCAGAATACGCAGCGGAACAGGGCATTACCGAGGTGCTGACGCTCTACAGTATGGAAAATATGATAAACGACAGGAACTTGTCAGCGCTTTCAGCAGGGGGAATGATTCTTTCGTAAAAAGAAAACTTCCTCTTGAAAGTCGGGCGGATTTGTCGCATAATAGAAATGATAGGACTGTTTGTCCCAAGGATAGAAGGAGACGGACAGTCCATTTTTTTAGTAGAGGAGGCGTTTGTTTATGCCAATTAAAGTACCAAATGATTTACCGGCTATTGAGACACTGACTGCGGAGAACATTTTCGTCATGACCGATACCCGCGCCATGACACAGGACATCAGACCGCTGCAGATTTTGATTCTCAACCTGATGCCGACCAAAATAGATACGGAAACGCAGCTGACAAGACTCCTTGGAAATACACCGTTGCAGGTGGAACTGGAACTTTTGCAGACCAGTACTCACAAGGCGTCCAATGCGTCGCAGGAGCATATGATTGCTTTTTACAAGACTTTTGATCAGATAAAACATAAAAATTATGACGGAATGATTATCACAGGCGCACCGGTGG
The DNA here is from genome assembly GCF_009936115.1 of Anaerotruncus sp. 80. NCBI lineage: Bacteria > Bacillati > Bacillota > Clostridia > Eubacteriales > Oscillospiraceae > Anaerotruncus > Anaerotruncus sp. 80. The sequence continues at coordinate 151,439 of NZ_QWES01000001.1, read as the reverse complement.
AACTGCTGCCCTTTGAGGAAGTGGACTACTGGGATGAACTTTGTGAAATCATGGAGTGGTCCAAGCGTCACGTTCACAGCACCTTCCACATTTGCTGGGGAGCGCAGGCAGGACTTTACTACCACTATGGCATTGAAAAGAGAAAGCTGCCTAAGAAGCTTTCCGGCGTGTATAAGCATACCCTGGATTACAAAAAAGGCATGCTGTTCCGAGGTTTCGACGATGAGTTTTTTGTGCCTCATTCCAGAAACACTACGGTGGACAGGGAAGATGTGGAGAGGATTTCGGAACTGGAAATCATTTCCACTTCCGACGAAGCGGGAATCTATGCTATCAAATCCAGAAATGATAAGCAGATTTTTATCATGGGGCATTCAGAATATGACGGCGATACTCTGCTGAAGGAATATTTGCGTGACAAGAATGCAGGTCTTAATCCTGATGTGCCGTGCAACTATTTTCCTGAAGATGACGACACCAAAGAACCTATCGTAAAGTGGCGCTCATCGGCCAATCTGCTTTACTGCAACTGGCTGAACTATTTTGTATACCAGACAACCCAGTATGATGTGAATCAGATTAACGATGCGACCTTGTCCGATGCATTTACGCAGAAGGCTGACTGCAAAGTTGCCAAGTTTGGAGGCACCTCGCTTGCTGACAGCGGGCAGTTCAAAAAGTGCGCCGCTATTATTGAAGAGGATACGGCAAGAAAGTATATTGTTGTGTCTGCACCGGGAAAGCGGTCTGCAGATGACGTAAAAGTGACTGATTTGCTCATCGCCTGCATCGAAAAGAAAGGCGAGCAGGCAGAAGAAATTCTTGACAAAATCCAGTCCAGATACAAGGTTTTGGTCAGAGGACTTGGTGTGAAACTCGATATTGATCAGGAGTTTAACCAGATTAGAAATGCGTTGTCAGATAATACCAAATCTGACTATATCATCAGCCGAGGTGAATATCTTAACGCTAAGATTATGGCAGCATATATCGGGGCGGACTTTATCGATGCAAAAGACCATATTTTCTTAAAGGAAGATGGGACTTTCGATGAAGAAAAAACCAAAAAGGTTCTTGGTAAAGCGCTGGCAGAAACTAATCGTGCAGTAATTCCGGGTTTTTACGGGACGCTTCCGAGCGGAGAGGCTAAGACCTTTGCAAGAGGCGGTTCTGATATTACAGGTGCTATCGTGGCTGCGGTAGCAGGTGCAGACCTCTATGAAAACTGGACTGATGTATCGGGACTTCTTATGGCAGATCCTAGGATTGTAGATAACCCACGCAGCGTGCCGGTGATTACTTATAAAGAACTGAGGGAGCTTTCCTATATGGGCGCCGCCGTTCTTCATGAGGATACGGTTTTCCCTGTAGTAAAGCTGGAAATTCCAATCAACATTAGAAATACCAATAAGCCGCAGGAGCACGGCACGCTGATTGTAAAGAATGCGGACTATTACCAGAGCAGTCTGGAAATCTCCGGCATTTCCGGAAAGACAGGCTATACTGCAATCCTAATCGAAAAGGGAAAGATGAGCGAGCAGCCGCAGCTTCGTGCAGAGATTTTGGAAATCTTTGATGAGAGAAAAATCGCTGTCAAGAATATCCTGTCCAGTATCGACTCTCTCAATATCATCGTCCATGAGTTTGACGTGAGAGATTGCATTTCTGTGCTTACCGAAGAAATCTGGGACAAAGTGCCCCAGGGAACAGTGACGGTTACCAGCGATGTGGCTTTAATTGCCATCGTCGGACGGGAGCTTGGCACTTCGCCAGCTGTTGCCGTAAAGGTGCTTGGTGCTCTGGCAAACCGCAAAATTAATGTGAAGCTTATAGACCACGGCGCACAGAAAATCAACATGATGGTCGGTGTGAACAGCGCAGACTATATGGCTGCAATTCAGGCGATTTATACAGAATTTGCGAGGGTGGAACAGTAAACAATGATTATTAAAAAAGCAATTTTACATATTATGGACTTTAACTCGGATATTTGTATCTTTTCTCAGAAAGAGCTGGAAATTGGCGATTATGGAACGGGTGAGTTTATAGAAAAACATTTGCTGCGCATTATGGAAGATTCGGCAAAGAAAAAAGGTGAGTTTTTAGAGTATAGTATTTTAAAACAGACCTTGGACCGGTATCTTTCTGGAAATATCGATTTTGCGGAGTTTTCTACGGCGGCGGGCAATCTGCTTCATGACCAGATTTCTCAGGCTGATGAGCCGGAATCCATGGATTTTCTGGTATGCCAGTTTACTGAAGAAAGCAGGGAATATATCGGACTTCTGCTGCTTCCCAACAAGACTGCTTACACGCACCAGGTAGAAAACGGTCAGGAAGGTGTTGCCAACAAAATTATCCGTTATTTCACTATGCTGCCAGGTACCAACCAGAAGATTTCCTGTTATGCGATTATCGACACAGAGGATTTGTCGGTGGTGGTTTGTGATAAAAAACGTGCTATTAACGGAGATGAAGTTATGGTGCTGCCTGATAAGGTTTTGCAGTGTACTTATGGTCAGTCGGCAAGAGAAACTGTGCGCATGATTAAAAAAATCACCAGTGAAGTGGCAGAGGAATACGGCAGCAATTCGGCTGTGGCTGTGAGCCGAGCGAAAAGCTGCATCATTGAGCGTGCGGAGCAGAACGTACCTTTTACGCCATCGGATCTTTGTGAAGAGGTATTTCACGACAACGAGGTGATGAAAAAGACTTTCAGGCAGAAAGCAATGGAGGCGGATATGCCGCCGAAAATTTCTGTAGAAAACCCGAAAGTTGTCAAGAGTATTCGCAGCCACAAGATAAAGACCGACACGGGCATTGAAATCAAAATTCCGACGGAATATCTGGAAAACAGTAGATATGTAGAGTTTACCAATAATCCGGACGGAACCATTTCTATTGCTCTGAAAAATATCGGAAAGATTGTGAACAGATAAATGATTTTAAATACAGGAAACAGAACAGACATACCGGCCTTCTACAGCAAGTGGTTTTACCGCCGCCTCAAAGAAGGCTTTGTCTTTGCAAGAAACCCATATCAGTCCCAGCAGGTGACCCGTTATCTCCTGGATCCGACCGTCATCGACTGCATTACTTTCTGCACAAAGAATCCTGCGCCTATGCTGGAAAATTTGGAGCAGCTAGCACCTTTTCGCCAATTTTGGTCGGTGACGATTACGCCTTATGGAACGGATATTGAACCATATGTACCGCCTGCTGATGTTGTAATGGAAAGCTTTTGCGCTCTTTCTGAAAAGGTAGGAAAAAGCTGTGTCAGCTGGCGGTACGATCCGATTTTTATTACGGAAAAGTATTCAGTAGATTTTCATTTGGAAGCCTTTGAGAATATGGCAAAAAAGCTTTCCGGTTACACAGAGCATTGTGTCATCAGCTTTCTAGATCTTTATGATAAGACCAAGCGAAACTTTCCGGAAGGGAAGAGCGTGTCACGAGAAGACCGGCTGCGCCTTGGTGAAGCCTTTGTAAGGATTGCGGAAAAAGCGGGTATGAAACTGCACCCCTGCGGTGAGGGTGATGAGCTTGCGCAGTTTGGTGCAGACTGCAGCGGTTGTCAGAGCCAGAAAGTGCTCGAAAAGGCCATAGGACTGCCCTTATCGGTTCCAAAATCTGCCATGACAAGAGATGGTTGCAGCTGTATTTTGGGCAGCGATATCGGTGCGTACAATACCTGCGGACACGGCTGTCTTTATTGCTATGCTAACTACGACAGGGAGACTGTGGAGTACAATATGAAACAGCACGATCCTTTTTCACCTTTTTTAATCGGGGATTTTATGGATGGGGATATTATAAAATCCTGCGAGCAGGAAAGCTGGATTCGCTGGCAGATGTCTTTGGATGAACTGCTGTAATTTTATTTCAGGAAGTTACCTCTTTGGTCAGCTGGCAAAGGGATCCCTACCCCATCTACCGCTCTAGTGCATAGATTTGGGGAAAATCGTAAAAATATGCACATAGCTGTGCGTAAATTTAAAAGAATCATTAAAAATATGCACATATGGGGCACCTTTCAGCGCGTAACTAGCCAGTATTGAGTGGATTTGTGCATATTTTTTGTGATTTACTCGAAAATCTGCATGGATTTCTGAGAAAATGTGCATATTTTGATGGAAAATTTGGATTATATGCACGTGAAGTCTTTGCTATGAAGAAGTGAACGGGCGGGCTTTTCTTTGCGTCTTATTTATGATAGAATAATAATATAGAAGAGAAAAGGAGCTTGAGCAATGCAAATTACAGATAGAGTAAAAAATTGTAACGGATGTGAGGCCTGCACCGTCGGCTGCAAGTATGCCTGCATCAAAATGGAAAGAGACGAAAACGGCAATAAGAAACCGGTCATCAACGAGGACGGCTGTTCCAAGTGCAACAACTGTGTTCTTTACTGTCCGGTCTTCAACCCGGTGGATTTGCCGGAGTTTGAGAATTTTTACGAGTATAAAGATGAGTATTATGAAAGGGATATGGCAAAGGTTTATAGAGAAACCATGCGCCAGCTAAAGGCGGGCACTACTACGGAGTTTGTAGGAACTCTGTGTCAGATTGCTGCTCTGAAATCCCTGATGGGAGATAAGCTGAGCCACGACCTTCGGATTTTTCCGCTTCACTGTGACCCGGAAAATCCGAGAAGACCGGAGTGCGCGGCATGTCCTTTTTATAAGTAATGCTTAGTAATTTTATCATAGCCTTGGAAGCGGTGCTTCCCATGTTCATTCTCATGGCAATTGGCGTAGCGGTCAAAGAAACAAAGCTGATGGAGCCTCCTGAAATCAAGAAGATGAACCATATGGTCTTTGTGGTATTTTTTCCAGCCATGATGTTTCACAGCCTTTACGGAAAAGACCTTGGGGAAGCCTTTAACGGAAAGCTGCTTGCCTTTGGTGTCATTGCAGTGCTGGTAATCTATGCAGTAGCTATGGCGGTGACTTTTGCCGTAGAGAAGAATCCAAAGAGCAGGGGTGCTATGATTCAGGGACTCTACCGGAGCAATTTTGTCATCATGGGGCTTCCCATTGCGGTGAATCTTCTTGGCAGAGAAAACTTAGGTGTAACTGCTATGATGGTAGCGGTGATAGTACCTATGTACAATGTGATGGCGGTGATTACCCTGGAACTGTTTCGGGGAGGAAACCCCAGCCCCAGCGAGATTGTCAGAAAAGTGTTGACCAATCCATTGATTTTGGGTGCAATGGCGGGACTTGCAACAGTGATTTTTAAGATTCGACTTCCAGAGATGCTGGAAGATGTCATCAGCGATATGGCGGCTGTGACAACACCTCTTGCACTTGTCATTTTGGGCTCTTCCATTGATTTTAAGGAGATGGGAAACAGGGGCAAGAATCTCTTTATCTGCGTCATCGGAAGGCTGGTGGTGATTCCGGCAGTTGGGCTTTGCGCAGCGGCGCTTTGCGGATTTCGCGGTATTGAGTTTGTGACGCTGCTCGCTATGTTCGCATCCCCTGCGGCGGTATCCTCTTTTACGATGGCGCAGTCCATGGACAGCGACGGACAGTTGGCGGGAGAAATTGTAATTTTTACCACGGCATTTGCAAGTTTTACCATGTTTTTATGGATATTCCTGTTTAAAAACTTGGGAATGTTTTAAAATATGAATGAGAGATAAAGGAGAAAAAAGCGATGAGTGATTGTAATCATGATTGTGGATCCTGCAGTGCAACCTGCGGAGAAAGACAAGAAGATCCGGGCATCAAGAAAGCCCCGATGAACGATTTGTCTGATGTGAGAAAAGTAATCGGTGTTGTCAGCGGTAAGGGCGGCGTAGGTAAATCCTCCGTAACTTCCATGCTGGCAGTCGCTGCAAAGAGACAGGGCAAGAACGTTGCCATTTTAGATGCGGACATTACTGGCCCGTCCATTCCAAAGGCTTTCGGTCTTACTGAAAAAGCGCAAGGTAACGACCAGATGATTCTGCCGTCGGTAACTGGCAGCGGCATTAAGGCGATGTCTATCAACCTGCTTCTCGAAAATGAAACCGATCCGGTTGTTTGGAGAGGTCCGATTCTGGGCGGCGTGATCGAGCAGTTCTGGAGCGATGTATGCTGGGGTGATGTAGATGTGATGTTTGTCGACATGCCGCCGGGAACCGGTGATGTGGCGTTGACTGTATATCAGAGCCTGCCTGTAGACGGCATTATTATCGTAACTTCTCCGCAGGAACTGGTAGGCATGATTGTGGAAAAAGCTGTGAAGATGGCGGAACTGATGGATATTCCTGTTCTTGGAATCGTAGAAAACATGTCCTATTTCAAATGTCCAAGCTGCAATGAAAAGCACATGATTTTCGGTGAAAGCCACATTGAAGAAGTAGCTGCAAAGCACGGTATTCCAAACGTTGCCAAGCTGCCGATGGATATGGAGGTTGCAAAGGCATGCGACAGCGGCCGCATTGAAGATTATGTGAGCGAGGAAATGGAGCGGCTGGCAGCACAGCTGTAAAAGGTGAACAAAATGAAGAAAAGTCTTATAAAAAAGTTGTTGCTATATCTGGTGATTCTGGCTGGTGTTTTCGTTTTTTGTGCCTGTGGAGATGCAGAAGTGACTCTTCAGATGGGAGAGACTTCCGTCATTTCTGAAAAGGCTGAGATTACGCCCAAGAATGTGCTGGTAACGCCGCAGGTTTATGCGCCTCTTACTCAGAACTTCAGTATGGGCTGGGAAGCTGGTAAAGATGAGAGCTTTGTTGTGGTAGAAGCTACTGTAAAAAATCTGGCAGCAGAGGATATGACTCTTGCAGATATCTGCGCTTTCAGGCTGGAAAGAGACGAAGAAACCTTTACAGAACAGATGACGGCAGCCGTTGATGAAGGAGGCAAGACGCTGACATCCTACCCGACTATCAAAGCTGGGGAAGAAAGCACGGTGTATTTTGTCACAAAGCTGGAAGAATCAGAGGCTAGTGCAGGCAACATGATAGCAGCATTTGCTTTCGATACCGATAAAGATAAAGCTTCATATAACTACAGACTTCCAATTGATACATCAGAGCCAGTAGCAGTATATCAGAAACTGGAATTGAAAGAGAAGGTTATTGTTGATGGGCTTTGTGAGTTGACCCCAGGTAAGCTGCGCTTTACCACAAAGATTGAGCCGGAAAACCCTGGCTATTTCTACAACTATTTTAAAGCCAGCAACAAGGACGAGAAACTTCTTGTTCTTTATGTGAAGGTGAAGAATCTTTCCAGCGAGAAGAAAGACGCTGACAGTTTTTATGGTGTTCGTATCGTGACGGAGGATGGGGAGAACTATATCGGCAACGTGGTGGCTGACGATGAAAACAAAGCCAACATCACCTCTTACGAGGATATCGGGAAGGGAAAAAACCGCGGGACTTACGGCGTGGCAAGCATTCCAAAAGCTGCAGGAGACGGCAAGTGCAGTCTTTACCTGTATGCAGGCGGAAACTATTATTTGTATGAATATGAGAAATAGATGAGAAAGCCCTCGGCAGTATGTCCGGGGGTTTGCTGCTGCTTGCAAGTATGTGAAGAAAGCGCGGAAGATAATACGCAAGTAGGAAGAGGCACTTTAACCTAAATCGCTATTTTTCTAAAAAAGTGTATAAGAAGGTGGGCAATTTTTAACCGAAAAACAGAAAGCATTGAAAAAGTGTATAAGTGAGGGTAAGGTGTATTGCGGTACATCGTGAATTTTCCTTAAATCCTTATAGATTATGCAAGAATATCGAGATGTTGAGAAGTATCTTGCAGAAAATGCAAGCCATGCAGTGATGGAAGGCGAAAGTTTTATACATTTTTCAGGTAAAAATAGAAAATGGGTTAAACGAGGTACTAAAAAACAGCAAATCAACCGACGGTTCCTGTTCAAAAAAACGTATTTCCCTATAATAAAAGGGTAAGGAGGAAGGAATTTTGAATCAAGTAAAAATCGGCAGATTCATAGCAGACTGCCGCAAGGAGAAACACATTACCCAGGCACAGCTTGCGGAGAAATTGAACATTACCAACAGAGCAGTGTCAAAGTGGGAAACCGGAAAGAGTATGCCGGACGTATCCATCATGGTTGAACTATGCGGCATTTTGGGTATTACGGTCAATGAGCTTTTGAGCGGAGAAAGGATTTCCATGGAGCATTATCAGAAAAAAGCAGAAAAAAATTTAATTGAACTGCAGGAGAAAAAAGAAAAAGCAAGAAAGGCCCTAAACAGGGTGGAATTGATTTGGACTATCGCTGCCGTATTGCTGGCACCTGTTCATTTTATGATTAATTATTATTATCCGCAAAATAATGGAACAGGCATCGGCCTATTAATCTTACTGATTGGTCTGTTCCTGTTCACGGGATATTTTCTGCGATATTATGAATTGCGGCTGAAGTAGTCTGGGAGCGCTAGACTTATGCATTGTCGGTCGGCTAAGTGCAGCAAGCTGACCGGCATAAACGCCTAAAATACAGCAAAAAACGCTGAGCACAGCGAAAATGATTCCGATGGAAATTTTCCTTCTTCAAACAGGGTTAGCGTTTCCAGTGAAAAAGTGGAAAAGGTTGTAAAACCGCCGCATACGCTGACTTTCAGAAAGAGCATGAGGGTCGGCGATACGTCTTTTTTGACTGAAGTCATACCGAACAGAAATCCTTACATGGTTTTCATAAAATAAATGAAAACAAAAATTACAATGAAAGCAAAAGCTAAACAGCCGTAATGGGACTCTTGATTTCTGTAAGATGACTGCGATGAATAAGATGGCTTTTTTTGAAGAGGCTCTTGCTTTGGCTTCATGCATCTCTTGCTCTGCTGCTGTTTATAAAGCAATGCCAGCGGATCAGTTTGATTTAAAATCCGCAGGTAAAATGAACGAACCCAGTCTATGTCTTCCTGATCACATAGGTCTTCAGAAAATGCGTCCTCTTCGTGGGCCAGATAGTTACGTATGTAGCGAAGGTGTTTCAGCTGCTTCAAATCAGAGTACCAGTTGGGAATGCCCTGACATTCCCGCGCGTAGGTTTTTTGCATTTCATCAATATAAAGCGTCACACCGTGGTTTTCACCATAGAGGTCGCCGCACAGCTTGTCCAGTCGTTTGAATTCTTCAAAGAATGTATAATTTGAATTTCTCATAACAAATCCTAACAGAAACGTTACAGCTTTTCGATATGTTTTTTAATCGCTTCAAAGCTGGTGTCGCTGATGCAGTGTTCCATGCGGCAGGCGTCTTCGTAAGCAAGGGATTCCTCTACACCCAGAAGTATCAGTGCTTTTGCCAGCACATTGTGCTTCTCATAGGTCTTTTCAGCGATAAATAGTCCCTGTTTTGTCAACTCAATCTGTCCATCACTGTCCATTGTCACAAAACCGTTTTCGCGAAACTTTTTCATGGCGACACTGACGGTAGGCTTAGAAAAACCCATTTCATTGACGATATCGATGGAACGGACCGAACCGTTTCTCTTCTTTAAAATATATATGGTTTCAAAATAATCTTCTGCAGATTGTTGGATTTTCATAACATGTCCTCATTTCATTTTTTCCTATTCTATCATAAAAAAAAAGTATTGACAAGAAGGTTAGGGTGTGCTAACCTATAAAAGCAATGAGTTAGAATAAACTAACTGGAGAGGAGGATAGGTCGATGAGTGTGGTAATTATTGGAGGACACGAGCGAATGGAGCGCAGGTATCAGAAAATATGTGAGGAATACGGGTGTACTGCCAAAGTTTACACCAAGGAAAAGGGCGCCATGAAGAAAAAAATCGGCTCACCGGATTTATTGATTTGTTTTACTACTACAGTATCGCATAAAATGGTACATGCGGCGTCTCAAGAGGCAAAGCGAGGCGGCTTTCCGATTGCACATTGTCACAGCAGCAGCGGCTACGCTTTGGCAGAAGTGCTGAAGCAGCAGATACCTGCGTCTTTGAATCCGTGAGTTAGGTAGTGCTAACTATTGCAGCAAGAACACATGTAAGGAGGAATTATGATGCCTTTATCCATGGCAAAACCGGGTGAAACCGTAACAATAAAGAAAATCGGCGGTAAGCCTGAAGTCCGTCAGCATATGGCAGAACTCGGGTTTGTGGTAGATGAGACGGTAACCGTTGTCAGCGAAGTCGGTGGAAATATGATTCTGCAGGTAAAAGATAGCAGAATTGCTTTGGGCAAAGATATGGCCGGAAAAATTATGTTTTAAATTGGGAGGTAATGATGCGTACTTTAAAGGAAGTAAACGTAGGAGAAACTGTTTCAGTGGAGAAAATTAACGGAGCAGGCGCAGTAAAAAGAAGAATTATGGACATGGGGTTGACAAAAGGAACGACTGTTTATATCAGAAAAGTTGCTCCGCTGGGTGACCCTATTGAATTGACTGTCAGAGGATATGAACTCAGTATCAGAAAAGCGGATGCTGAAATGATAGATGTTAAATAAGGGAGGAAGAAAGAATGCAGTACAAAATAGCCCTTGCCGGAAACCCAAACAGCGGTAAGACGACTTTATTTAACGCCTTGACAGGAAGCGCCCAGTATGTGGGCAACTGGCCTGGCGTAACCGTAGAAAAGAAAGACGGAAAACTGAAAGGACATAACGATGTTATTATTCAGGACTTGCCGGGCATTTATTCCCTGTCCCCATACACCTTAGAAGAAGTTGTATCCAGAAGATATCTTGTCACTGAAAAACCGGACGCAATTTTAAATATTATCGATGGCACCAACATCGAAAGAAATCTGTACTTAACCACACAGCTCATCGAGCTGGGGATTCCTGTGCTGGTGTGCGTCAACATGATGGATCTTGTCAGAAAGAACGGAGATAAGGTTGACCTTGACAAGCTTAGCAAAGAACTGGGCTGCCAGGTTCTTCCAATCAGCGCCTTGAAAGGGGAAGGCTGCATCGAGGCAGCAGAAAAAGCGCTGAAAATCGCAGAGAAACATAAGACAGTAGATATGCCTCACGTATTTACTGGAAGCGTGGAACATGCCATTGCGCATATTGAAGAATCCATCTCACTGATGGTCGATCAAAATTTCCTGCGCTGGTATGCAATTAAAATCTTTGAGAGAGATGAAGATGTTTTAGATACGCTGAAAATAGATGCCGATTTATTAGAACATTTGGAAGAACATATCAAAGACTGCGAAACGGAACTGGACGATGAAGCGGAAAGCATCATCACCAATCAGAGATACGCCTATATCAGTAAAATCGTCAGCAGTGCAGTCGTAAAAAAAGAAAGACGCGAAAATCTGACTATTTCTGATAAAATTGACAGGATTGTTACCAATCGAATTCTAGCACTTCCAATTTTTATCGTGGTTATGTGGCTGGTATACTATATCGCCATGTCTACAGTCGGTGCTATGGCAACGGATTGGACCAACGATGTACTCTTTGGAGATATTGTACCACCTGCAGTTTCCGGATTCTTAGAAGGAATCGGCTGTGCAGACTGGCTGGTCGGCTTAATTGTAGATGGCGTCGTTGCCGGTGTAGGCGCAGTGCTCGGATTTGTACCGCAAATGTTAGTGCTGTTCATTCTGCTGGCATTCCTGGAAAGCTGCGGCTACATGGCAAGAATTGCCTTCATTATGGATCGAATTTTCCGCAGGTTCGGACTTTCTGGAAAATCTTTTATTCCGATGCTGGTCGGTGTTGGCTGTGGTGTGCCGGGCGTTATGGCTTCAAGAACCATCGAAAGCGACCGGGACAGAAAAATGACTGTTATGACGACAACCTTTATTCCGTGCGGCGCAAAGATGCCGATTGTAGCGCTCATTGCAGGCGCGCTCTTTGATGGAGATGCATGGGTGGCAACAAGTGCGTACTTTGTAGGTGTTGCCGCTATCGTAATTTCAGGAATCATCCTGAAGAAGACAAAGATGTTTGCGGGAGAACCTGCACCGTTTGTGATGGAACTTCCGGCATATCATATGCCGACCATCGGTACACTTCTTAGAAGAATGTGGGAAAGAGGCTGGTCTTTTATTAAAAGAGCTGGTACAATTATCTTATTATCCACAATCGTAATCTGGTTCCTGTCCAACTTCAGTGTACAGGGCGGATTCCATATGATTTCCGACGTATTGGAACAGGATACGACACTGCTTGCAAATCTGGGGACACTTCTTGCATGGATTTTCGTTCCACTGGGATTCGGAAGCTGGAAAGCGACCGTTGCGGCTATTACCGGTCTTGTAGCGAAGGAAAACGTAGTTGGTACATTCGGCGTACTTTATGGATTTGCAGAAGTTGCTGAAGATGGTGCAGAATACTGGAGTGCATTGTCCGCAGACTTTACCGCAGCAGCAGCTTACGCATTCTTAGTATTCAATCTGCTCTGCGCTCCATGCTTTGCGGCAATGGGTGCAATTAAGAGAGAAATGAACAACACCAAGTGGTTCTGGTTTGCAATCGGTTATCAGACAATCCTTGCTTATCTGGTATCTATGTGTGTATATCAGTTCTGGACAGCTTTCGCCGGCGGCGGATTCGGAATCGGAACAGTCGCAGCAATTGTAGCGGCAGCGTTCATCATTTATATGTTGGTTCGTCCGGCTTCTCAGAGCACTGAAAGTATTAAAAAAGTTGCGTATAAGAATAATAAAGCGGCATAAAAAATATGGAGGGGTGATAGCATGAATGCAGCAACGATTGGCGTATTACTCATTGTAGTAATACTGGCAGGGCTTGCGCTTTGGTCGATTATCAAGAGCAAGAAAAATGGCGGCGGCTGTGCAGGCTGCGATGGCTGCGGCGGTGGCTGCAGTCACTGCAATGTTGAAAAGGGAAATTGAAGAGAACATGAAAGAAAAGGACGGTGCGCCAAATGACGTACCGTCCCTTTGATATTGTACTAGATAATCTCTGCGATTTCTTCAAAACTCTTTTTCTTTAGTATAGGAAGTTTGTAGTTAGGATCAGGTTTACCCACGACAAGAACCATAACCGGAGTTTCCCCTTCCGGACGCCCGAGAAGGGTGCGAAGGAAGGTTGGCGGTGCCGGTGTATAGGTCAGACTGGCAAGACCGGCGTTTCGCAGCGCATTGATCAGAAAACCGATGGAAATACCGATGGATTCGTTGACATAATAATTCTGATCTTTGGTACCGTCTTCCAATGTTTTGTACCATTCCTTGAAGATAACGATGAGACAAGGTGCTTGTGTAAGGAAAGGCTTTTCCCAGTTGACGTCCAGCTTGTCAAGGTCAGCTTGCCATTCGGCAGTAATTTTGCTTTCGTAAAATTTCTTTTCGACTTTTTCGGCTTCTTCTCGAATTTTTGCTTTCATAGCCGGATCGGTTACGATACTAAAATGCCAAGGCTGCTTGTCTGCACCGTTAGGGGCAGTTCCCGCAGTTAAAACACAGTTTTTGATCACTTCCATGTCAATGGGATCTGGCAGGAATTCTCTGTATGTACGGCGCTTGCGGGATTCTTCCAAAAGTTTTTTCGATTTCTCTTTCATGAAAAAATACCTCTTGTAAAATAACTAAGAAAAGAATAGCACAGTTTTTTTGACAATGCAAGGTATAATTGTTATACTTGAACAAAAAATATTCATATATATTGTGGTTTATAAACATGAAACGCTGTTTCTCTGTACAGTGGAACAGTGCATGCATTCACCAAAAATACACAAAAACATCATAAAAAAATGTGAAAATCCTGTTGACATTAGGGTAGAATAGGACTATATTATATATAGTGATTAGCACTCGAAAGAAGTGAGTGCTAATAAGGAGAAGCGTTATGGAATTAACAGATAGAAAATTGAAGATTTTACAGGCCATTATCAGTGACTATGTCAGATCAGCAGAGCCTGTGGGTTCCAGAACCCTCTCGAAGAGATTTGATCTAGGTATCAGTCCAGCCACAATCAGAAATGAAATGAGTGACCTGGAGGAGATGGGATATCTGACCCATCCGCATACTTCGGCTGGTAGAGTTCCTTCTGATAAGGCGTACAGATTATATGTGAATAAGCTGATGGAGAAACGTGAGCTGAGCCCGATTGAGAAAAATCTCATTGCAGAAAAACTCAGGGCAGATGTCAGCGAATTTGATGAGACTATCAAGCACGCTGCCAGAATCCTTTCAGAGATTACCAATCTGACTTCTTTTGCGATGACGCCGACCAAAAATGAGGATACCCTGAAGTTCATCAACCTATTGCCGGTGGATGAGACTACAGTGGTTTTGATGATCGTGTCAGAGAGTGGAAAGATTTCTAATACAGCCCTAAGAATGCGGGTACCATATACCGAAGAAGGACTGCAGATTCTGGCAAAGAATATGACCTATAATTTTAACGGCAAGAAGATTACAGATGTTCTGAAAGAACACATTATCGCAAGTTTTGAGTCTGACATAGAGGCGATGAGCAAGCTGGCTGAGAATATCATGCCAAACTTTATGAAGACATTGGAAGATATGCTCAATGTGAATCTCTATATGGATGGACTTACTAATATATTCGACATTCCGGAATATAACGATCTGGAAAGGGCAAAGAGCTTTCTTTCGCTTCTGGATAAGAAAGAAGACTTTGCGAAGAAGTTAATGGAGAGAGAAGATGGTATCATCGTTACCATTGGAGATGAAAATGCTGATGATTTGATGAATGATTGTTCCATGATTACGGCAACCTATCATGTAGATGGCAAGATGGTCGGCAAGATTGGCGTTATCGGACCGACTCGTATGAAGTATGGAGAAATTACTTCTATCATCGAGTATCTGACTGACAATCTCAGCAGCACATTTCAACTAGAAGGCGGTGAAGACGAAGAGTGAGTGAGGAGACTAAGGTGAACCAGGAAGAATTAAAAGAAGAACTGAACCAAGAAGAAGCAGTAGAAATGGAAGAAAAAGAAATTCCGGAAGATGATAATGCTGAGGAATCCTGCGAAGAGCAGACTGAAACCAAAGAAGAGACATCTGAGGAAGACGAGGCGCTGAATACCAAATATCTTAGATTGATGGCAGACTTTCAGAACTATAAGAGACGGGCAGAAAAAGAGAAAGGCGATATTTATGCCTATGCCAATGAGAAAATTATTGTAGAACTTTTGACCGTCATGGATAATTTTGAAAGAGCGCTGCAGCACGAATCCGCAGACGAAAGCTTTGCAGAAGGCATGAAAATGATTTTCAAACAGCTGACTGACGTATTAGAAAAAGCCGGTCTGGAAGAGATCAAGGCACAGGGCGAGGATTTCGATCCGAACTTCCACAATGCTGTCATGACTGAAGACAATGCAGAGTATGAAAGCGGCAAAGTGACAGAAGTGCTTCAAAAGGGATATTTGCTTAATAAGAAGGTTATTAGACCTTCGATGGTTAAAGTCAATAATTAACTTGTCAAATTGTCCCACAGCGTTGTTGCTCTTGATGTTTCGCTTCTCACGTACCAGGAGTACGCTCCGAGGCTCAACATCTTCGGCGCCTAGCTGTGAAACAATTTTACGGCGTTAATTAAAAGGAACGGCTTTAACGAAACTAATGTAAAAAAAGAAAATTTATTATAATCCAAAAGGAGGAATTTTAAATGGCTAAAGTAATCGGTATAGATTTAGGAACAACAAACAGTTGCGTATCCGTGCTGGAAGGTGGCGATCCTGTCGTAATCGCAAATGCAGAGGGTAACAGAACTACACCATCTGTAGTGGGTTTTGCAAAGAATGGTGAAAGACTGGTAGGTGAAACTGCAAAGAGACAGGCAGTAACCAACCCGGACAGAACCATTGCGTCCATCAAGAGACACATGGGTGAAGACTACACTGTAGAAATCGACGGCAAGAAATATACGCCGCAGGATATTTCTGCAATGATCCTTTCCAAGCTGAAGGCGGATGCAGAGGCTTATTTAGGTGAAAAAGTAACAGAGGCAGTTATCACTGTTCCTGCTTACTTCTCCGATGCCCAGAAGCAGGCAACTAAGGATGCAGGTAAAATTGCAGGTCTGGAAGTAAAGAGAATCATCAACGAGCCGACTGCTGCATCTTTGGCATATGGTCTTGACAAGGAAGAAGGGTCTCACAAGATTCTGGTATATGACCTGGGCGGTGGTACTTTCGACGTATCTATTCTGGAACTGGGCGACGGCGTATTTGAAGTACTGGCAACCAACGGTGATACCCACCTGGGCGGTGACGACTTTGACAATGCAGTGATGAACTTCCTGGCTGACAGCTTTGCGAAGGAAAACGGTGTAGATCTTCGTGCAGACAAGATGGCACTGCAGAGACTGAAAGAGGCAGCTGAAAAAGCGAAGAAAGAATTATCCAGTGCACAGACCACTAACATCAATCTGCCGTTTATTACAGTAACCGCAGACGGTCCGCTGCACATGAATATGGATCTGACCAGAGCGAAATTTGACCAGCTGACTGCTGATTTAGTAAAGAAATCAATCGAGCCAATGAAGAAAGCTATGGCAGACGCAGGTGTTACCAATGCTGACCTGGCAAAGGTTATCTTAGTCGGCGGTTCCACCAGAATTCCGGCAGTACAGGAAGCTGTTAAGAATGTAACCGGAAAAGATCCGTTTAAGGGTATCAATCCTGACGAATGTGTATCTATCGGTGCTGCTATTCAGGCTGGCGTATTAACCGGCGAAGTTAACGATGTACTGCTTCTGGATGTTACACCGCTGTCTCTGTCCATTGAAACACTAGGCGGCGTAGCTACTAAGCTGATTGAAAGAAATACAACGATTCCAACTAAGAAGAGTCAGATTTTTTCCACAGCTGCTGACAATCAGACTGCTGTAGATATTCACGTAATGCAGGGTGAACGCGAAATGGCTTCCGGCAACATTACACTGGGTCGTTTCCAGCTGACCGGCATTGCACCGGCTCCTCGCGGTATTCCGCAGATTGAGGTTACCTTCGACATCGACGCAAACGGTATCGTAAATGTTAGCGCAAAAGACTTGGGTACCGGCAAAATGCAGAACATTACTATCACTTCTTCCACCAATCTGTCTGAAGATGAAATCAACCAGAAGGTAAAAGAAGCAGAACAGTACGCAGAAGAGGACAAGAAGAGAAAAGCTGAAATCGAAGAAAGAAACAAGGCTGAAAATCTGGTATACGAAACAGAAAAGGCGCTGGGTGAATTAGAAGGCAAGATTTCTGATGATGAAAAGAAATCTGTAGAAGACGCAAAGGAAGACCTGAAGAAAGCATTAGAAGCAAACAATCCGGATGATATTAAGGCAAAGACTGAAGCTTTAACTGAAAAGTTCCATGCAATTTCCACCAAGCTTTACGAGCAGGCTGCGCAGGCACAGCAGGCGGCAGGCGGAGCAGGTTTTGATCCGAATATGGCTGGCGGATTTAATCCGAATGCAGGCGCAGATAGCGCAGCAGGTCCTGCAGGGGATAATGTTGTGGATGCAGATTACGAGGTTGTGGACGACGACAAATAAAATGCTTGCTAAAATCGCTTGTGGCGTTGTTGAAGCCCTAGCCCGATTTGCATGAGCAAATCGATGGTTGGCAAACCTGTGCACTACGAAAATTTTTCGACGTGAAAACAACTAGCTGCTAAATGAAATTTATGAATTTGCTCACGGCGGAGGGACTCCGTCGCGGGCAAATTTCTGCGTTATTGTAAATTAAGTAATGGAAGGTGAAAGTAATGGCAGAAAAACGAGATTATTATGAGGTCCTGGGGCTACAAAAGGGTGCCAGTGACGATGAAATAAAGAAGGCCTTCCGAAAGATGGCGATGAAGTATCATCCTGACAGAAATCCGGGTGATAAGGAGGCCGAAGAAAAATTCAAAGAAGTCAATGAGGCGTATGGTGTATTATCGGATGCTGATAAGAAGAGTAAATATGATCGCTTCGGTCATGCCGGTGTGGATCCAAATGCCGGTTTTGGCGGAGGTGGCTTTGGCGGCTTCGGCGGAAGTGGTGGCTTTGATGATATCTTTGATATTTTCGGCAATATGTTCGGTGGCGGAGGCGGCTTTGGCGGCGGCAGTGCCAGAAGGAACGGACCGAAAAAAGGTCGGGATCTGCAAAAGGCGATTACGATTGAATTTGAAGAAGCTGCTTTCGGAACAAAGAAAGAGATTAGTATTAATAAATATGTAAAGTGCAGCACCTGCAACGGCGAAGGAAATGCGCCCGGAACCGAGAAGAAAACTTGTGCAAACTGCGGCGGAACAGGTCAGGTTCATACCGTGCAGAGAACGCCGTTTGGGCAGTTTCAGAGCACAGGTCCGTGTCCTGAGTGCGGCGGTAAAGGTACTGTGATTGAGACACCGTGTCCTGACTGCAGCGGTAGCGGTAGAGTTCGCAAGACCATTAAAATCAACGTGGATATTCCTGCCGGCGTGGACAACGACAGCGTAATTCCAATCAGAGGGCAGGGTGAACCGGGAGAAAACGGCGGACCAAACGGAGACCTCTACGTTGTAATTACTGTAAAACCGCACAAGGTTTTCAGACGTGAACGTGACAATTTATACTTAGATATTCCAATCACATTTAATCAGGCGGCGCTAGGCGATGAAATCACCGTGCCAACTCTGGACGGCAAGGTTTCCTACAAAGTGCCTGCCGGAACACAGCCCAACACAGTATTCCGGTTAAAAGGCAAAGGGATGAAGAATGTACGCAGCGGCCGCATGGGTGACCTCTATGTGAAAGCAGTGCTGGAAGTTCCAACCAAGCTGAACGCAAAGCAGAAAAAGGTCATTGAGGATATGGGAAAAGCAGTAGACCATAAGTGCTATCAGAAAAAATCCAGCTTTGCGGAGAAGATGAAGGAACTGTTTAAATAGCAATTTTCGAGAGAAAAATAAGCGTGTATATGCTAAAAGCATATGCACGTTTTTTTGTAGATAAGAAAGTTAAGCTGGCATATTTCTTGCTTTTTTATTGATCAGAAACAAATGGAGGTACAGATATGTTTGATTTTCATTTTAGTATACCGACGGAAATCTATTTCGGAAAGGGATGTGAAGAGCGGGCTGGCGCTCTCATGGGCCAATATGCCAGCCGGGTACTGATGGTGTATGGAAGCGAGCGGATTTTTCAGATGGGGCTGGGTGAAAAACTGGTCTCATGGCTGGAAGAAGCGGGCTGCACTGTATTTCGATTAGGCGGAGTGAAGCCTAATGCGAGCACAGACTATATTCGCAGCGCGATAGAGCTGGTTCGCAGGAAACAGATTGACGGCATTTTGGCCATTGGCGGCGGCAGCGTCATGGATTCAGCGAAAGCCATTTCCGCAGGCGCTTATTTTGAGGGAGACATCGTGGAATTGTATTCGGATCCACAGGCTGAGCCGAGTCGATTCTTGCCTGTGGGTGCAGTGGTGACGATGCCGGCTACAGCCAGTGAATCCAATGAAATGTCGGTAATCAGTGACAGTATATCGGGAAAGAAAATTGCCCGGGCATTTGCCCAGTCAAAGCCTAAGTTCGCGTTACTTAATCCGGCGCTGACCCTTAGCATCAGCTGTTTTCAGACTGCCAGCGGAGGTTTCGACATCTTTGCGCACGCCTTTGAGCGGTATTTTGACTTAAACAGAAAGAGTAGTCTCTTGGATCGTATGACACTTGCGCTCATAAAAGAAGTGGTGGAAACTTTGCCTAAAGTGCTCAAAAATCCGGAAGACGAAGGGCTGCGCGCAGAACTCATGCTGGCGGCGACAGCAGCGCATAATGACATGCTTGGCCCGGGCGGTGATTTTGCCTGCCATGAAATGAGTCACCAGATCACAGAGACCTTCGGCGTGGCGCATGGCGCTGCTCTGGCCATACTAATTCCGGCTTGGTGCGAATCTGTCAGTCATCGCGCGCCACAACGCTTTTGTGAATTTTTCCGGGAAATCTTTGGCGTTGAGGGAACCTGCGAACAAGAGATTATCCAAAATGGAATTGCTGCCTTAGAGCGTTTTATTGCGGAGATTGGCCTTTCTCAAAGACTGGAAATAGAGGAAAGAGATTTTGCTAAGTTGGCTGAACAGACGCTGAATGGAAGACCGTTTATCGGATGGGGCCTGGCAGGGCTTTCTGCCGCAGATATAGAAAAAATTTATAGAAAATGCCTGGTATGTGTTGCATAAGCGCAACAGGTTTGCGAGTACACGCAACAAGATTTGTTATTTTCATAACAATTCCTTGCAAAAATCACATTTTTTCTTTGGCACAGTTTTTGCTCTAGTTAGAAATGTAATTATAAATTATGTCGGAATTTTTAAGGAGGAGAAAAATGAGTAAAGCGAAATCACTGGTTGCTCTTGCAAAAGGCGATGATATTCAGGCAAATGTAACAAAGGTATTTGACCTGATGGGCGGTGTTACCAATGTCATTCGCAAAGGGACTACTGTGGTTCTAAAACCAAACGCAGGACATGCGGAACCACCAGAAACTTCTGTATGTACCAATCCGGAGGTAGTAAGGGCGGTTATTCGCGAGGTAAAAAAGGCAGAACCGAAGAGAATTATCGTAGCGGAAGCTGCTGCAATTGGATGTGATACGATGGAATGCTTTAAGGTCAGCGGCATTCAGGCTGTTGCTGAAGAGGAAGGCGTTGAACTGATGGATATCAAACGCGACAAGGATTTGGTAAAGGTCGCAGTTCGCGGATTCCGCTCTAATATCGATTCCGTAAAGCTGCCTAGATTCCTGCTGGAAGCGGATCATCTAATCAACCTGCCGATTCTGAAGGCACATGCTTCCATGGTATTCTCCGGCGCGCTGAAGAATATCAAGGGAGTGGTACAGGACAAAGTACATATGGATATGCACAAGCAGAACTTGACGATGGCGATGATGGACGTGTGGTCCGTATGCCGCGCTGATATCAATATTATGGATGCGCACCGTGCAGCGTCTGGGTACAGCCCGCATATGCCGGTTCCAATTGAATCTCATATGATTTTGGGCTCTAAAGATCCGGTTGCCATCGACCGTGTTGCTTGTGAAGTGACCGGTATCGATACGACAGCCGTAGATTATTTCAAAGTAGCAGAAGAAACCGGTTTAGGAAACTATGCCATGGATCAGATTGAAGTCGTGGGCAATACCATCGAAGAGTCCTTCATGAAGATGTGGATTCCGTATATCGGAGATATGAGCACCAGATGGCCGGAATACGATGTAAGATGCAAAGGCGGATGCTCCAGCTGTCAGGCGCTGCTTGCCATTAATATGGAAGAACTCAAGGCGGTAAACGCTTACGATGAGAATGCCGGAATGACTGTTGTAATCGGCGGACTCAACGAAATTCCGGAAGACATTCCAGATGAAAAGATTGTACTTCATGGAAACTGCACCAAGAAATATCTGAAACAGCATCCTGGCGCATATCATATCCTGGGATGTCCTCCGAATGAACCGGCTCTGTATTTGACCATTCAGAGGCATGAAACAATTGATGGAACAGGTGATCAGGAGGATGAAATCATTCGTCCGTGCATGGCAAGAGATGCACAGGTATGGCACGATTACGTTTTCGCTAAATTTGAAGAATACAAAAAAGAAAATCCGGAGGCAAAATAATGGACGGTTATATCAGAGTAAAAGCTGGGAAGGAATTTTGGGATATTCTGAATCTCATTTTTACCGATGAATTCATGCAGAAACATACCAACTTTGAGAACTTTGAGTACTTCCGTTATTCCAGCGCGGTAATGTGCAGTTGGAGCGGGGAATATATGATTTATCCGGAAACTGTCTTCAATAATTTTGTGGTCGAAAGCACTGTTTTCAAGACTTGGGACGAGATGGTCATGAAAGCGGCGGACGAAAAATTTGAGAAGAAAATAAGCTAAAACTAAAATGATAAAGAGGAGATATAGATATGGCTGACAACAAACAAAAGCTCCAGTCTGAAAACACCAAATCTAACTTTGGTAAAGGCTGGCTGATCATATTTTATTCAATGATTATGTTTTTCTTTCTGATTGGCTTCTCTATCGATGGGCAGAATATCGTAATCGATCAGTGGATCAATGCGAACGGCGGCGGAGCTGATCCAACCGAATTAAAACCGCAACTGCTGAAATTGGCCATGTATGCCGGATTCATCGGCGTAGTTGCTTACTTTGTCATCGGTAGAATCCTGGTCAAGGTTGGAGGAAGAGCGCTCTCTGCAGCATGTCTTGCTTTAGCAGGCGCTTCCTACATCTACTACGGACATTCAACGACAACTACAGGATATTTCATCGGTTTAACGCTGGTTACAGTATTTATCAACGGCGCTGCTTACATCGGAGGCGGCAACCTGGTTACGCAGTGGTTCCCGAAGAAAAAGGGTCTGGCAAACGGATACACCACCATGGGTCACAATCTGGGCTCTGCATTTTATGTACCACTGATTAGCGGATTGATCGGTGCATTCGGCATTGCGAAAGGGATGATGATGCCTGGTATCGCTGCGATTATTATCGCTGTAATCGCTTACTTCATCATAAGAAACACACCGCAGGAAAGAGGTATGTATCCCGATAATGTATCAAAGGAAACATATGAATCCGAATATGCGCAGGAGACAGAAAACGACGAACCAAGATGGACCGTCGCGAAGCTGTTAAAGACCAAAGAGATGTGGTTCGTTGCCATCATCATCGGCATCAACCAGCTGGTTACCACCGGCGTAATGAGCCAGATGGTTCCAAGAAACATCGAACTGGGTTTTGCGCCTGAAAAGGCTGTATGGTTAATGACAGTCTGCGCCGTTGTCGGCGTCTGCGGATCTTACGGATTCGGCTGGCTTGACCAGAAGCTGGGTGTTAAGAAGGCGGTCATCATGTTCCTGGTATGGTATTGTGCAGCTCTGGCTGTAAACTACGTCCTGAACAGTATGTTAGGCGGATATATCTGCGTGGCAATGGTAGGCGTAGCCATCGGCGCTGCCGCCAACTTCATGACTTCACTTCCTGCATCCGTATTCGGAAGACAGAGTTTTGACGTTGTATACTCCATCTACTTCCCGGTGATGCAGATCGTATTGATGATGAACTACTACATCAACGCGAAGGCTCTGGAATTGACCGGATCCCTGAGAGGCGCTTACCTGGTATTCATCGGTCTTTTAGTTGTCAATGTTGTACTGATCAACTGCTTCGATACGAAGAAGTACAACCTGGACTACAAGAGAGAAGAAGAGCTGGGTGCGTAAACAGTTTTAGAAAATCTGGACAGGCTGCTTCCGTAGTGAAGCGGCCTGCCCGTATATATAAACGGAAAGGTGGAATTTCACATGAGAAACGTAGTGATTACAGCGGGCTGCAGAACGCCGATTGGAGCGCTTGGCGGCCAGTTTAAAACTTTGACATCCTTAGATCTTTCTATTCCGGTCATGCAGAACCTCATCGAGCGCGCAGGCATTGATCCGGTTATCATCGAGGACGTAATTTGGGGATGCAACTATCAAAGAACCTATAAAGAAAACAATCTAGCCAGAGTAGCTGCAGTCAAAGCGGGGCTGCCGGTGACCGTTCCCGGTATCACCATTCACAGAAACTGCACCTCCTCCATGTCTTCCATTCAGTTCGGCTATTATCAGATTAAAGCTGGTGAAGCGGACTGCATCATGGCAGGAGGCGCGGACAGCATGAGTACGGCGCCGCATATGGTATTCAACGCTCGCTACGGGCAGAAATACGGCCATATGGAGCTTCGGGATTCTATGTGGGATTCTCTGACTAATCTGGGCGTAGGCCCTGCCATGGGTATCACGGCAGAAAATGTGGCGGACGAGTACGACGTGACCAGAGAACAGATGGACGCCTATGCTCTGCGTTCTCAGCAGAGAGCCGTAGCTGCCATTGACGCCGGCAAGTTTCAGGACGAAATCATTCCGATTACTATAAAAGGTAAAAAAGGCGATACCGTCATCAATACAGACGAGTATCCGCGTCGTGATGCCAGTCTCGAAAAGCTGGCAAAGCTGAAGCCGACTTTCAAAGAGGACGGCAGGGTAACGGCAGGCAATGCCTCCGGCATGAATGACGCGGCTTCCGGCGTGATTCTCATGGCGGAGGATAAGGCAAGGAAGCTGGGTGTTCCGATTCTTGCCCGCATCAAAGCAGTGGCAACCACAGGCGTGCGTCCTGAGGTGATGGGAATCGGTCCAATCAGCGCATCCCAGAAGGCGCTGGAAAAGGCAGGTCTGGCAGTGGACGACATCGACCTCTTTGAAATCAACGAAGCTTTTGCAGCGCAGTGTCTCGCCTGCCAGAAGACGCTGGGTATCCCTGATGAAAAGCTGAACGTCAATGGCAGTGGAATTTCTCTGGGACATCCGGTAGGTGCGACCGGTTCTCGTCTTGTCATTACCTGTATGTACGAACTGATGAAGCGGAAGCAGAAGTATGGACTTGCAACCCTTTGTGCTGGTGGCGGTATGGGAACTGCAGTCATTATTGAGATGGTATAATGAACGCAAATAACCATATCAGCGTTGCTGCAAGGAAGCGTTCATTGAATCATGACTTGCGATTCTATATTCAAAGGAATCGTCATGGTATAATGGAACAAAATGTTGAAAATGGTCTGAAATACCAGCTGGACGACAGGGTGCCTTTTGGAGAAAATATGATGTACGGCTTTCAGCAGATTGTCCTGTTTGTCGCGTCGGCTGTGGTGATGCCGGTTGTCGTGGGATACGCCTTAGGACTGGCGCCGGCGGCGGTGGCGGCTATGCTGCAGAGAACCTTTGTCCTCTGCGGTGTGATGACGTTGCTGCAGGTTAGATGGGGTCATCGCTTTCCGATTCAGGACGGTCCGGCAGGTCTCTGGTCGGGACTGTTTCTGCTGATGGTTTCCTCCGCACCGGCCCTTGGCATTTCTTTGGAGAGCCTTCGGACAGATCTGGAAATGGGCATGCTGCTTGCAGGAATTCTGGTCATGGCGCTGGCGGCAAGCGGTTTGATTTGTCGGATGGCAAAGCTGTTTACACCAATCATCAATGGACTTCTGATTCTTCTCATGGTGCTGCAGATCAGCGCCAGCATCATGAAAGGCATGCTGGGCGTCAGCGAGGAATCGCCGGGCATTGACGGAACAGCATTTCTCGTAGCAGTTTTTACCATGGTAGTAATTCTTTTCATCAATCTGTTTACAAAGGGATTTATCCGCAGTATTGCGACCTTTATCGGCATGGTGGCGGGATGGATTTTAGCGGTGGTGCTGGGGATTACAGAAAAGGTGAATTTTCTGCAGAACGGGATCGTGACGATGCCTACGCTTTTAGCCTGGGGAAAACCGACCTATGACGGTGGTGTCGTTTTGACCTGCATGATTAGCGCTTTTGTACTGATTTCTATGGTGTTTGCCAGTATTAACGGCATGGGCGCTATGGTAGGAGAAACGATTACGGAGAAGAAAATGCAGCGTTCTATCTTCTTTCACGGGATGGCGACCTTTATGACCGGCGGATTTTCTTCGATTGCATTTATGCCGTATGTTTCTTCTATCGGGGTGGTGGAAATGACCGGCGTAGCATCCAGGAGACCCATGTATCTGGCGGCGGGCGGTATGATTGTCATGGGATTAATCGCGCCCTTCGGTGCGCTCTTTGCGACTATTCCTGCCTGCGTGGGAAACGGTGCGCTGATTATCATCTTCGCGCTGTGCATCGGGCAGGCGCTCAGGGAATTTCGTAAAGTGGAATTTGAGAGTAGAGAAAACCTGATCGTAGGATTGTCTATGATTATCGGCTGCGGCATCATGTTTCTGGCGGCGGGCACGTTCAGCAAGCTTCCGGCTACGGCAGCCTGCCTCTTGTCTAATGGACTGATTGTAGGAATGGCAGCAGCGTTTTTGCTAGAACATGTGGTAATGCGGAAGAAATCATAGATTTATATAGTTTCAAAATTTGAAAAGCTGTTTGCAGGTAGGGATGAACTGCAGACAGCTTTTTCTTCTTGTGTTTTTTATATGCGATTATTTCGCTCCCGGATAGTCGATGCCGTACTGCTTGATCTTGCGGGATATGGTAGAGGCGTTGACACCCAGCTTTGCACCGGCGTCCCGAAGACTTCTGGAGTTTTGCAGAGCAGACTCTATCAGACTCTTTTCGTAGTTTTCCAGCGACTGAGACAGGGAACTGCCAGAAGACGGGAGCATATCATCACCTTGGGAGATATCTAAAAGACCGTAAAGCATTTCATCGGCGACTTCTTTTGTGCCGGAGGAGCAGATGGTCAGATATTCGATGACATTTTCCAGCTCACGGATGTTACCTGGCCAAGAATACTGTTTCATAATCGTAAGCTGGTCGTCGGTAAGCGTAAAGGGACGATTGTGCTTTTCGGTAAAATATCTGACAAAGTGTCTGCAAAGCTCGTCCAAATCGTTGAGCCGCTCTCGAAGGGGCGGAATGGAAATTGGGATGACGTTGAGACGGTAGTAGAGATCCTGGCGGAATGTGCCGTCTGCAATCTTCAGTTTCAGATTGCTGTTCGTTGCAGCGATAAATCGAATGTCCAGTTTAATTGGTTTTGTTCCGCCTACGCGGGTGATTTCTTTGTTTTGAATCGCGCGAAGGAGCTTGACCTGCAAATCCATGGACATATCGCCGATTTCATCCAGCAGCAGGGTACCGCCGTTTGCCATTTCAAACAATCCCTGTTTGCCGCTTGCGTTTGCACCGGAAAAGGCGCCCTTTTCGTAGCCAAAGAGCTCACTTTCCAGAAGATTCGCAGGGATAGAGGCACAGTTGACTTTGACAAAGGTTTTGTCGGAAAGTTTGCTGAGCCGGTGTATTTCATCGGCAACAACTTCTTTGCCTACTCCTGATTCTCCTGTAATCAAAACGGTTGCATCGGTAGGAGCGGCCATTCTGATGGTGTTCCAGACCTTCTGTAGAGAATAGGAGGATCCGACCAGTCGCTTGGAATTTTCTGTGCTTTCGATAATGCGCACATTTTCGCGGCTCTTGTCCAAGGCATTGGCCTCTGCCAGAAATTTACCGAAATCCTCCTGCAAGGATTGCAGAGACAGAATGGGGCGGCTGCTGACCACCACCTGGTGCAGAGTGCCATTTTGGTTAAAAATCGGTACACCTACTGCATAGCCGACGCTGGGCGGATTGGTTTTCTGTACGGTGGAAAGACGAAACACTTTTTTCTGTGTTCTGAGAACGTCTAGTGTGGCGCCACCGGTGAACAAATGCCCATCTTCCACAATGTCAGACACTTTGTGCCCAATCACTTCTTCCGGCAATATGGTCGTGTTGCGCTGATGGGCGGGATTTACGTATAGGCAGACGCCGTCCTTGTCGGTGATAAAAATGCTGTCATCCAGCGCATCGACAACAATCTTAAAATCGACACCCTGTGCCAGGAATACCGATAAATCCTGATAGATTTCTCGCAAGATGTGTGCGCTTTTCTCCGGACTCTGATGGTCGTTTGCTTCTAGTGAATGTTTGATTTTTTCCTGTACCTTCTGAATTGCTAAAACCTGATCCATACGACTGTCTCCTTTATGAAATTACTATTAGTATAACAAAGTTGTTGCTTTGACGCAACAGTGATTTGACTGATGCAACGCAAAGCAGAAAAATTGGCTGAATTTCAATCATTATGCTTTGGCATGGTATTTGCTTTTAATATTGATAACAGATAGAAAAGGAGGCGGCGTTTCGTGAAAAAACTGTATATCAATTGCCAGTCAGGCGTCAGCGGCGATATGATGCTGGGCGCAATGCTGAATTTAGGAGTACCGGAGGAATATTTGACGGAAAATCTGTCCCATCTGAAGCTTGATGAATTTCAGCTCGCTGTAAAGAGGAAAGAAACTGGCGGTGTGGTCGCAACCGATGTAGATGTAGTGCTGAATCAGCCGAGCGATTTGACTACTGCGCCTTACAGTGGAAACTACAGGAATTATGGCCAGATAAAGAAGATAATCGCGGGGAGCAATCTAAGCAACAACGCAAAGGCATTGAGTCGCAGAATTTTCGATATCAAGGCGAAGGCAGAAGCGAAAGTTCACCGTGTATCAGAAGATGAGGTGCAGTTTCATGAGGCGGGTGCCGTGGATTCTATCGTGGATATTGTAGGCATTGCCATCTGCTGTGACTATTTAGATGCCGGTGAGATTATTGCAAAGGAAGTTCCAACTGGTTTTGGCACAGTACAATGTGCCTGTGGAGAACTGCCGGTTCCGGCTCCTGCAGTCAGACAGATTTTGAGCGATGAACAGATTCCGCATTATCGTTCAGATATTCACCAGGAAGTTTTGACGCCAACCGGCGCGTCAATTTTAGCAGGTCTAACCGATACGTTCGGCTGGGACGAAATTCGAGAAGATATATTATCCAGAGGCTACGGAACGGGGAAACGAGATACCGGTCTTGCGCCGCTGGAACTGATATTAGTAGAAGCAAAGGAGAGTTAGAATATGTTTGAAACCAGAAGATTAAATCACAAAAGTAAAGTGATTATTTCGGCAGCTTTGACGGGTGCCGTTACGACAAAGGAGAATAATCCCAATTTACCGACGCAGCCAGCGGAAATCGTAAAATCTGCGATCGCTTGCTATGAAGCTGGTGCTGCGGTAGCGCATATTCACGTCAGAGATGATGAAGATAGGGCCAGCATGCGCTTTGATAAGTTTGAGGAAACGGTTAAGTTGCTGCGCGAGTCCGGCTGCCCGGTTATCATCAATCTGACATCTTCCGGAGGACAGGGCTTTTCCTGGGAAGAAAGAATCCGTCCGTTTAAAGAATTGAAACCGGACATGGCTTCCTTCGATGCAGGAACGATGAACTGGCTCAATTCAGTAGTGTTTATGAATGAGCCGGGATTTCTGGAACTATGCGGCAAGGAAATGATTGCGGCAAACGTAAAGCCCGAAATAGAGGTTTTCGATATGGGCATGCTGAATACCGCCAAATACTATATTAAAAAGGGTTTGATCAAAGAACCTGCCCATTTCCAGCTGTGCCTTGGTGCGCCGGGCGGTATGGAAGCAACCACAGAGAATCTGGTATATCTTGTAAATCATTTGCCGGAAAACTGTACCTGGAGTGCTTTCGGCATCGGTAGAGGCGCCAACGAGATTCTGCTTTCTGCCCTTGCCATGGGCGGAAATATTCGTGTCGGTCTTGAAGATAATGTTTATTATAATGCGGGACAGTTGGCAGAATCCAATGAACAGTTTGTGGCTCGTGTGAAACGGCTTGCGGAGGAAATGGGCAAGTCCGTCGCAACCCCAGATGAAGCCAGAGAAATTCTGGGTCTTGGAAAATAAGTAAGAAATTGTCTGTGTTGTCCTTTCGCAACGGAGGTGCCGCTTTGCAACAGAAAAAGCCTGTGATAGAGAAAAGGCGGGCGGGACATCCTTTGATGGAAAAAGAGCAATTTCAGGGCAAGAGAGTTTTTTTGAGCCCTGGTTAAAACTTTGGCACAACCTTTGCGATACAATATAGCATCAAGAATTAAAATTTCTCTTTTGGTGTCGGAGGAAAAATTGCTACACCAAAAAATATAAGATGAAAAGGAGAACTTATTATGTCAGAAATCGCTGTAAGACACACGCGCGAAGAGTGCTTCGCTCATACAAATGATTGGAAAAAACCTTATGATGGAAGTATCTTTGATATGTTTAGAGATGGCTCATTTGAACTGATTGATCTTTCAAACCCGTTTGGCAGAGGTAATCCGCTCTGGCCGTCCAACGGAGATTTTCATATTGACAGAGTACAGCATATGCCGATGCACTACAGATTACTACAGACTTTCAATGATTTTCATATGCACAATTCTACTCATGCGGATTCTCCGTCCCATGTCATTCCGGAGAGTCCGTTTACCCATGAGCTGCCAATTCAGAACTATTTTGGCGAGGCAGTTTGTCTGGATATTCCAAAGGGAAAATGGGAACTGATTACTGTTGAAGACATTGAAGAGGCGGCAAAGAAGGTTCCGGGCGGTATCAAAGAGGGTGACTGGGTGCTTCTGAACACCGGCACACACAGACGCTGGGGTGAAAACGATGACTACTTCGCATATAGTCCTGGTCTTTCTATTGATGGCGCGAAGTGGTTTGTAGAACACCATGTAAGAGGTGTTGGCTTTGATATGCAGGCTATTGACCATATTTTGTACACCTATGCTGCAGATCATGGCCCTGGACCATATGTACCGCGTATCGTAGAAGAGTATGAGGAACAGTTTGGACATCCTGCATTGGAAGATTTCCCGGAATGGGAGCCATGCCACGATATTTTGATGGCAAACAACGTCATGGGAATTGAAAATCTGGGCGGAGATTTGGACAAAGTAACCAATCAGAGATTCCTGTTCTGCGCGTTCCCACTTCGCTGGTACATGGGTGATGGTACCATCGTTCGTGCCGTTGCATTTGTTCCGTCTGACAGAATTGACAGAAACGTTCCGGATAAAGAATATCCGTACGGCGTATATTAAAAACTTCATGGGAAATTCCGCACGCAGGAGTTTCCCATATTCATAGGAAAGAAGATGGAGAAAGGAAAAACTGACATGAACGAAAAGAAAAGGATTGCGGTTTTGGGCGCCGGCGTCATGGGCACGGGAATCGGACAGACCTTTGCGATGAAAGGACATGAGGTCATGATGATCTATGTCTATGATGACAAATTGCGGGCAAAACCGATTGAAACCATGACTGAAAATTTGAAGATACTGGCTGAAAACGGCGTCATTGAAGAAGCTGCAATACCGGAAGTTATAGGAAGAGTCAGATGCACAGAAAGCCTAGAAGAAGCAGCAGAATTTGCAGATGTAATCTTTGAATGTATCGTAGAAAATTTGGCGGTGAAGCAGGATTATTTTGCCAAGCTGGATGCGATGTGCAAAGAGAGCACGATTTTGGCTACCAATACATCAGCAATCAGTGTGACGGAAATTGCGGAAAAATCAATACATAAGGAAAGAATTATCGGGACTCACTTCTGGAACCCGGCATATTTGGTGCCGCTGGTCGAAGTCATTAAGACCAGATATGTGGCGGAGGATATCGTGCAGGAAACCTATGATCTCCTTGAAAAGGCTGGGAAATGTCCGGTTATCGTACAGAAGGATGTTCCGGGATTTCTTGCCAATAGAATGCAGCATGCTTTGTTTAGAGAAGCGATTTCCATCGTGGAAAACGAAATCGCGACTGCAGAGGATGTGGACAAGGCGATTAAATATGGGTTTGGCATGCGCCTTGGCGTGAGAGCGCCGATGGAAGTCATCGATGCAGGCGGTACCGATTTAACCTACAGTATTCATGAATATCTGTTTCCGCATATTGAAAACAGTAAGGAACCGTCTCGGCTGCTGAAACAGAAAATGGAGGAGGGAAAATTGGGCTTTAAGAGCGGCGAAGGCTTTATGAAGTGGTCCAAAGAAGAAATCGAAAAATCCCAGAAAGATTTGCTGGAAGGTCTGATTAAAGTGGCGAGAGCCCTGGATCGTATTTAGGAGGTAAAACAGATGGCATTGATGACAGCAGCAGAATATATCGAGAGTCTGCGTAAATTAAAAACTAGAGTATATATGTTCGGAGAAAAGGTTGATAACTGGGTGGATCATCCGATTATTCGCCCGTCTATCAACTGTGTGGCGATGACTTATGCACTGGCGCAGCAGCCGGAATATGCAGACATTATGACAGCGAAATCCAGCATTACAGGTAAGACTATCAATCGTTTTACGCACCTGCACCAGAGTGCGGATGATTTAGTGAAGAAGGTAAAGATGCAGCGGCTTTTGGGGCAGAAAACAGCAAGTTGCTTCCAAAGATGTGTGGGAATGGACGCATTTAATGCAGTATTTTCTACCACCTTTGAGCTAGACGAAAAGTATGGTACTGACTACCATCAGCGCTTTGTTAAATTCCTGGAAATGGTGCAGGAGGAAGATTTAACGGTAGATGGAGCCATGACTGACCCGAAGGGTGACCGTGGTAAGGCGCCGCACCAGCAGGAGGATCCGGATCTTTTTTTACATATCGTAGAGCGAAGAGAAGATGGCATCGTAGTCAGAGGTGCAAAAGCACACCAGACAGGCTCCATCAATTCCCATTGGCATATTATTATGCCGACCCAGGCCATGAAGGAGGCCGATGCGGATTATGCCGTTTCATTTGCTTGTCCAAGCGATGCGGAAGGTCTGTATATGATTTACGGCAGACAGTCCTGCGATACCAGAAAACTGGAAGAGAAAGCAGATATCGATCTGGGCAACCGGAAGTTTGGCGGGCAGGAAGCACTGGTTGTCTTTGATGATGTCTTTATTCCGAATGCATACATCTTTATGGCAGGCGAATATGACTTTGCGGGCATGATGGTAGAACGGTTCGCAGGTTACCACAGACAAAGCTACGGTGGATGCAAAGTCGGCGTTGGCGATGTGGTCATCGGTGCAGCAGCATTGGCGGCGGAATACAACGGCGCAGAAAAGGCTTCTCATGTAAAAGATAAGCTGATTGAAATGACCCACTTAAATGAAACCCTGTATTCCTGCGGCATTGCATGTTCCTGCGAAGGATGTGCGACCAAAGCAGGAAATTATCAGATTGACCTTTTACTGGCAAATGTCTGTAAGCAGAACATTACCAGATATCCTTATGAAATCGTCAGACTGGCAGAAGACATTGCGGGAGGCTTGATGGTTACCATGCCGTCTCAGGCGGATTTTGAATCCGATACGGTAGTAGGGAAAAACGGAGAAACCGTCGGTGAAATCTGTCAGAAATATTTTGCAGGCAGAAGTGATGTAAGCACGGAAGACAGAATGCGCGTCCTTCGTTTCCTGGAAAATATCTGTTTGGGCTCCGCCGCGGTAGGCTACAGAACAGAGTCGCTTCACGGCGCAGGATCTCCGCAGGCTCAGAGAATTATGATTGGAAGACAGGGAAACATTGAGGGAAAGAAAGACTTGGCGAAGACCATTGCAGGCATAAAAAAATAAAGAACCTTCTAAGTAAAATACGAAAACAGGCGGAACCGCTATGGGGCTGTCTGTTTTCGCTTTTTTCTTTCTTCTATGATTGCCAAGTCGGCGGTTTTACGGTAGAATAGTAGAGCAGGAGGACAGGAACATGAAATATTTGGAAATTAACATAGAAACTTCAGCCGCCGGAATCGAGCCGGTAGTCAGTGCGCTTTTGAACCTGGGTATTACGGATACGGTGGTAGAGGATCCCAGAGATATCGAGGATCTGATGGACAAGAAGCAGACCTATGACTGGGATTATCTGGACGACAGTATTATCGAAAAGATGAAGGAAAGTCCAAAGGTGACGGTCTACTTGGAGGATACCGAAGAAAACAGAACCCTGGCAGAGCAAATTGCGCCGGCTATGGAGGAATTACGCTCGAAGGCAAGGGAAGGCATCTTTGGAGAAGGCGCCGATTTTGGAAGCCTGCGTGTAAGCAAGAAACAAGAAGACGACACGCAGTGGAAGGACAAGTGGAAGGAGTACTTTAAGCCGGCAAGGATTGCAGAGAACATTGTCGTAAAGCCGACTTGGGAGAGCTACGAAAGGCAAGGCGATGAAAAGGTCATCGAAATTGACCCGGGTATGGCTTTCGGCACAGGCACCCATGAAACGACTTCCCTCTGCGTGAAAATGCTGGAAAAGTATCAGAAAGAAAGCGATAAGGTACTGGACGTAGGCTGCGGAAGCGGTATTCTTTCCATAGCGGCGGCGCTCCTTGGAGCAGAAGACGTATTGGGCGTGGATATTGACCCAGTTGCTGTGGAAGTTGCGGCGGAAAACATCGAATTAAACGGTGTTGCCAATGTGGCAAAGGCACAGTATGGAGATTTGACCAAGGGAATCGACTATAAGGCGGACATTGTGGTCGCTAATTTGATGGCAGACCTTGTTATGATGTTATCAGAAGATGTGGCAAGGCATATGCAGCCGGGTGGGCTTTTTATCTCCTCCGGTATTCTGGTGGAAAAAGAAGTACAGGTCACAGAACATCTGCGCAGTCAAGGCTTTGGTATTGTAGAAGTTAGAGAAGACGGCGGTTGGTGTTGTATTGTCTGCAGAAAATAGCACATGGGAGGAAACTATTTGAAAAAGGGTAACGCAAAACAAAGAAACGATATTATATTTATGCTGTTTGCGCTGGTTTTGGGACTGTTCATGGGATGGGCAGCTTATGACCTTGAGGGCATCGGCATTGCCGGTGCAATTATAAAAAATATTGGAATTTGGGTATTTGTTTCGGCTCTTCTTGCTGTGTATACTCCAGAGGCTTTTAAAGCGGCGCTTCACGTGCTGCTGTACTTTATCGGCGTGATTGCTGCATATTTTACGAATTTTGTCGTTATGGGCGGCAGCGTATCTTTCCGGACACTGATTTATTGGCTGATATTTGGCGCAATCGGGGCGCTGGTCGGCTTTATCGACTGGCATGCCTGCGGAAAGGAATGGCTCGGGGCAGCCTGTGCGGCGGTGCCGATTTCTCTTCTGGTGGCGGAAGGCTACTATATATATAAGGGATTTTCTATTTCCCTGGCTTTTGATATCGTGTGCGCAGTGGTGCTTTATATCATCATGGCACCGGGTAAAATGCAGAAGTTGATGGCGCTTCCGTTTATCATTGTCTTTACTTTTGCACTGGTGTATTTTCATGTTCTGTCAGGAATTTTAGGAGGATGGATATGAAGATTTTTACAGATGCAGCTAATATAGAAGAAAGTCTGATTCGTATTACCGACAAAGGAGACATTCGCCATATGATTAAGGTCATGCGCATGAAAGAAGGCGATATGCTTGATGTTTCTGATTCGACAGAATGGGAATATCAGGCAGAGATTCTGTCTATCGATGAAGATTTGGTGTTGCTGTCTGTTTTGGATAAGCAGAAATTTGCCAGAGAGCCGCGGCTTCAGGTGACTTTATTTCAAGGCGTGCCAAAGGCGGGAAAGATGGAAACCATTATTCAAAAGTGCGTAGAACTGGGGGTGTCTTCTGTGGTTCCAGTCTTTATGGACAGAACAGTTGTGGTCGAAAAGGGAAATTTTGCAAAAAAATTGGAGCGCTGGCAGAAGGTAGCAGACGAGGCGGTCAAACAGTGTAAGCGCGGCGTTATTCCAAGTGTTTGCCAGCAGATAAAATTTGCAGAGTTGGGTGAGCAGTTGGCAGAATTTGATCTAGTGTTGTTTCCATACGAAAATGAGGAAAATTACTCTATTAAGGATTGCCTGCGAGGACTTTCCGAAAATCCGGAATCTGTTGCTATTGTCATTGGACCGGAGGGTGGTTTTTCTGATAAGGAAGCAGCGCTGATGAAAGAGTGGAATACCTCTTGCGTGACTTTGGGAAAAACCATTTTACGTACGGAGACTGCCGGTATGGCGGCTCTTGCCATGACTATGTACGAACTTGAACTGTAACCGAAAAGGACTGTTATAAAACAGTCCCTTTTAGTCGTTAAGACATTCTGCGATATTAGAACGAGGAGTTCTGATATTACGTTTTAACAAGAATAATCCTTCTGTATCGCCTTGTTGGATTTTGTTGACACCGCCGTTACAGCTGAGACTTGCCTCAAAGCCAAGAGTTTTCAGTAAACTGCGGCAATCCTTCGTGTAAGCACCATAGGGCCAGGTGAATGTGTTGGGAACAGTATTCAATGTTTTTTTTAGCTCTGTCTGAAGAGAAGACAAATCTTCTTTGAGCATCTTTTCGTACGCTTCTTCGGCTTCACCGGCTTTGCGACTGGCGCCTTTGCGTCCTTTGTTTAGATCGTGCAGATCATAGGTATGATTCTGAACTTCCCAGACACCGGATTTTTGCATCTCTGAAAGTTCTTCCCAAGTGACAGCACAGGTCTTTTTATTCTTATAAAGCGTATTTGACATCTCTTCGGTGGCGCTGCCGATGACGGAGATGACAGCTTTCATTTGATATTTTTTCAGAAGATCCGTACCATAGGTATGATTATTGAGAAATCCATCGTCGAAGGTGAGGATGACAGGCTTTTCTGGAAGAGCCATTTTTCCTGTTTTATCATAGACATAGTCTATGAGTTCGCTCATGGTAATGGTAGTATAACCGTTTTCTTTCAGGTATTTCAGGTCACTTTCAAAAGCTGCTTGACTGACATAGTAATCTCCCATAGCGATGCTGCCGTCGCTTAAGCCATGGTACATCAAGATTGGAACCTCTTTCGTATCGGCAGGATCAGCTGGGATTTCTGTTTCTGCGGCGGCAGGGGCAAGAGCCTGTGAACGGTTTGCAGAGAGCAGACGAATCAGCGGATATGTGTCAATCCAGATCTCCGAAAGACATTCTTTTTGAGATTCGTCAAAGATGAGCTGCATGCCAAAATGTAGATGCGGCACATTGATATTATTGACGTTTTCTTTGATACTGTAACCGGTTTGACCGGAGTAGCCAATGACTTGACCTGCTTTTACACTGTCTCCGATCTTTAGATTTTTGATGTAAGGAGTGTCTTTTCGCAGGTGCGCATAATAATAGTAACGCTGTCCGTCACCGGAGCGAATGCCGATACGCCAGCCGCCGTATTGGTTCCAACCTAACGCTTCGACTTTTCCGTCCTCTACGGCGATAATCGGTGTACCGACAGAGCAAAACATATCGTGCCCCAGATGTTTTCTTGCAAAACCGTAGCTGCGGCCGTTGCCAAAGTCATCACTTTCGGTGTACCAGTAGCCGGCAGCGACAGGAGAATAGGCGGTAAGCCCGTAGGTGCCGTCTTTGCGAAGTCCCAGCAGGTTGCCGATGACAGCTGAGTATGCTTTGTAATAATAATCGTAGACCTTTAAGTTTTTGGTCAGATCGTCCATGGAACTGCCCGCTTGGCGGGCTTCTGCAAACTGTTGCAGATTCGTTTTTTTATAACTTTTAAAGTTTCCGCCATTTTGAGCCGCCAGATAAGCCAGACTTTCTACCCAGGGCAGGTGCAGATCCTGCTCAAAGGTTTCAATATCCAGTTCCATAGCGTCTTTTAAAGCTTCGTAAGTGATATTAAAATCCACCCATTTGATATAGTCTGTCTGTTTGCTTGTACTTGCGACAGCAGAGACGGCAGTGGCAGAAGATTCGGCGGGCGGTGTGGATTTTTCTGCGACCGTTACAAAAACCAGCAGACATAAAAGAAAAACAGAAAAAAATTTTTTTAGCATGATACTATCCTTTCAAGATAATATATCGGGAAAAGACAAGATTATTCTTGAAGAAAAGGGAAAAAGGTTGTACTATTTATATAGAAAGAGCAGAAAGGAATTTTATGAGAATTGCATTTCACACATTGGGCTGCAAGGTCAATCAGTATGAAACAGAAGCCATGAAGGAACAGTTTGCTGCTGCAGGGCACCAGATTGTAGGGGAAGAGGACTTTGCTGACGCCTATGTTATCAATACATGTACGGTGACGAATTTGGCAGATCGTAAGTCACGCCAGTATATTCGCAGAATGAAAAAAGTAAACCCAAAGGCGCTTGTAGCGGTAACGGGATGCTACGCTCAGGTCAGTCCTCAGGAAGTACAGGCTATTGCAGAGGTAGATATTGTTGCAGGAACTGGCGAAAAGCAGAACTTGCTCAGCTATATTGAGGCTGGTGTTTCCAGTTGTCATGTGCTTGCCTATGAGGAGCTGACCGAATATCAGTCCACAGGGATTATTACGTCTATGGAATCTCGTACGAGAGTTTATATCAAGATTCAGGAGGGCTGTAACAGGTTTTGTTCTTACTGCATCATTCCCTATGCCAGAGGCAAAGTTCGCAGCCGAACTTTAGAGGAAATTGTTGAGGAGGCCAAAGGGCTTATTGAGAAAGGGTTCAAAGAAATCATCTTGACCGGCATTAATACCGCCCTTTACGGAGAGGATTTAGGCTACGATGGAATAGAGCCGCTGATAGCAAGACTGAGCGCTCTTGCCGGTGATTTTCGCATACGCCTCAGCTCTCTTGAGCCTACGGTTATCAACAAAGATTATGTAAAGGGACTTTTAGGCTACGAGAAGTTGTGTCCGCATCTGCACCTGTCCATTCAAAGCGGTGCTGACAGCGTACTTTCCCGCATGAACAGGCATTACAGTCGGGAGGAGTATCTGGATATTGTGAAAGTTCTACAGGGTTTTGATCCCCTTTACGGCATTACAACGGATATTATTGTAGGTTTTCCCGGGGAAACGGAGGACGAGTTTGCTGACAGTCTGCGCATAGTGGATCAAGCCGGTTTCTTAAAAGTACACGTCTTCAAATACTCTCCGCGCAAAGGCACCAAAGCTGCTGACATGACCGAACAAGTAGGTGGAACAGTTAAGAATGCGCGCAGTCAGAGACTTATAGAAAAAGCCGACGCTGCCAGTCAACAGTTTTTTGAAAAGTGTACCGGCGCTGTTCGCAGGGTTTTGTTCGAGGAATTGACAGAAGATGGACTTCTGACGGGATATTCGGATAATTATGTTAAGGTTTATGCTATGGGAACGCCCGAAATGCTAAATCAGTTTTACTGGGTAAAACTTTTAGAACCATATCAAGACGGCATGAAAGGAGAGATTGAAAATGGCTGATTGTATTTTTTGCATGATTGCAAATCACGAGATTCCTTCCAATGTGGCATATGAAGATGATCAGATTATTGCATTTCATGATTTGGATCCGCAGGCGCCAGTTCACGTGCTGGTGATTCCGAAAAAGCATATTGCGTCTCTGGATGATGTTAAGGAAGAGGACCGGGAGCTGATGGGACACATCATGTTCAAGATTCACGAAATTGCGACCGATTTGGAGCTGGAAAATGGCTACAGAGTTGTCAGCAATAACGGCGAAGATGCTTTCCAGACTGTAAAGCATTTGCATTTCCATATCCTTGGAAAACGTAAGCTGACCTGGCCACCAGGCTGATAGCAAGCTGCGGTGCGGAACAAAGCGAATATCGACGCATGTGCATATTTTGGAGAAAAAGTCCCGAAATATGCACAGAGACGTACATATTTCAAGAGAAAATCAAAAATATATGCACGTTTGTAACTGCTAGACACGAATTTTACGTCTGTTTAGCAGTTATTTTATTGGAGATTCACATATTTTGAAGGAAAATCCAAAAAATATGCACACCTTTCGAGAAGAATGTGCATATTTTTGAGGTTTTTTGTTGAAATATGTATGGTCATGAAGTTGATGACATCGCCACGCACTACAGCTTAAAGGTCTGGAACTTTTCCTCGGTTCCCTCTTCCTCACTGAACTCGTAGTCGTTGCCCGGCAGAATTGCGTTAGCAACGATGCCGACGATTGCAGCAATAGCAAGTCCGGATAAAGTGATGGTTGCACCTGCGATGGTGAAAGAAATACCTCCTGCAGCGTTAAAGCCCAGTGCGCAGACCAGAATCAAAGCTGCGATGATGGTGTTTCTTGATTTTGTGAAATCAACCTGATTTTCGACTACGTTGCGGATTCCGATGGCGGAAATCATGCCGTAGAGAATCAGGGAAACACCGCCGATGACAGCCGCCGGAATAGAAGAAATTGCAAAGCTGATTTTTGGAATAAAGGAAAGCAGAATTGCGAAGCAGGCTGCGATTCTGACAACGCGTGGATCATAAATCTTTGTTAGAGCAAGAACACCGGTGTTCTCACCATAGGTAGTGTTTGCAGGACCGCCGAAAGCTGAGGAAAGGCAAGTAGCAAGTCCATCGCCCAGAAGGGTTCTGTGCAGTCCCGGATTAGAAATATAATTCTTTCCTGTGGTAGCGCCGATAGCGGAAATATCTCCGATGTGCTCCATCATGGTTGCAAGAGCAATCGGCATAATAGTGATAATGGCGGAAATGTCGAATTTCATCACTGTCAGGTGAGGAAGTCCGATGATGGCTTCTTCACTGATTGCTGACAAATCGACTTCGCCCATGAAGATTGCTGCAATGTAGGAAATGATTACACCAAGAATGATTGGAATGATTTTAACCATGCCTTTTCCCCAGATGTTAAAAATAATGATGGAAAGCAGGGCAATCAGTGCAAGGGGCCAGTTGGTCTGGCAGTTAGTGATAGCAGTCGGTGCCAGAATCAGTCCGATGGAAATGATAATCGGACCTGTTACAACCGGCGGAAAGAAACGCATAACTCTTCTTGCGCCGAAAGCTTTAATTAGCGCCGCCATAATTACGTAGATGATGCCGGCAGCAAAGACACCGCCGCATGCGTAAGGCAGCATCTCTTCGTTAGGCGTGCCGTCTACCATCGGTGCAACAGCAGCATAACCGCCAAGGAATGCAAAGGACGAACCTAGAAAGGCAGGAACTTTGCATTTGGTCAGTAAATGGAATAAAAGGGTTCCAAGACCTGCCATCAGCAGGGTAACAGATACGTCAAGACCTGTCAGAATCGGAACCAGTATGGTCGCGCCAAACATGGCGAAAGTGTGCTGCAACCCTAGAATCAGCATTTTTGGCATGCCTAGGGAAGAAGCGTCATAGATACCGTCAGCTAGTGTTTCTTTCTCAGTCATATATTGATTCTCCTTTATTGAAACGGTAGGGATAATTACTCAACTATTCATACTACTTTAATTTTGGGAAGATGTCAATATAAAATACGGCATTAGTGTGACTTCTCTCGACTTCTCTCTATAGCGTTAGCACATGGAATAAAGCTTGACAAAATGCAGGGGGGGGGTTACAATTTATTATGAGATAAAGAGCGATTTTTCTGTAATAAGACAGAAAGAGAAAGCAAAGTCAATACATGCTTTCCCTAATGAATGGTAAAAGTGACGCTGCGTAAAAAGTAATAATTTTTGTGTAGCGTATATTGTCTTGCTGCTTTTTATTGATATTTTAGTATACTTTATTAAGAAAGGAGAAATGATGAAAAGTAAATCATTAAAAAAGAAAGCAATTAGTATGTTGCTATGCTTTATGGTTGTTTTTGCTTATTCGGCTGGATTCAATGATTTATTCCTAGTCAATGCAGAAGGAAACACTGTAAGTGATAGTGAGAACGGAGTTACTGTGACTCCAGACCATACCAGTGGTGAACCATCAGAAGAGAACAAGCCGGGTATGGAACTCTCAGGCGATGATACTGAGAACAGAGAACCTATTGTAATTTCTTCTTGGAAATGGGTAGATGATTCTGAGATATTGACCTATGACAAGAAGGCTAAAATATGGTGGGTGAGCCCTACGGCAGATGAAGAGAATCCTGTTACAGCAGAACTTCTGAAGGAGTATTTACCGAAGTCTATCGAAGCAGTACTTGCGGATGGTACAGAAAAGAGTGTTGAAATCACTTGGGATTTCGGCGAAATCGGTGATGGCGTAACCGCGGGAGAGTACACCTTTACGGCTTCTTTGCCGGAAGGATATGCTTTGACAGACGATGTGGAAGCGCTTGTAGCAGTTGTCAGAATAGACAGTTCGGCATTACTGGATGCAAGCTATAGCGCTGGTGGCTTAACCATTACAGCAGATGATGGGCAGGAACTGACTTCTGGTACGACCAACGACAGCGAAGTTTACCTGAGCGGCAATGTCATTTATATCAACACCAACAGAGCACTGACGCTGGCAGGAACCAGTACTACGCATACGCTTGCAATTGCACAGGGGGTGAAGGCAAATCTGACATTGGACAATGTGTCTATTAAGAATGCCGCTGCTTCTCCGATTAATTTGATTCCTAACACTGTGGCGGATCAAACCACTTTATATTTAACACTGAAGGATGGAAGCAGTAATACAATGGACCCGTTAACTGGGACTAACAATGCAGGTATTCATGTTTCTTATGGAGCAACGCTTACCATTGATGACAGTGTCAAAAACCCAGTTGCGGTCTATGGCGGCAGACTGACGAAGGATTGTACCATAAACGGAGAGGCGGCAAAGAAAGATGATCCTGCATGGCTGATGGACAGCAAAAATCCTGGCTCCCTCACTGTGTATAGCGGTACTAGTGCTGCTTGTATCGGTGGTAATAATAGAGAAAACAGCGGTAAAATTACCGTAAATGGCGGCAATATTGTGGTAAACGCATATAAGAATGGCAGAGGCAGTAGCGCGGGCGCTGGTATTGGAGGCGGCGATTATGGCGGCGCTGGTTGTTTGCTGGATGGCGGCGGTGTTGTTATCAACGGTGGTATTATCGATGCAACTGCCAGCTACCACGGTGCTGGTATTGGTGCTGGTTGGCATGCGAATATTGTAGGAACAGGACATAGTGGTAATAAGCCTGGAGATATTACTATCAATGGCGGATATATTACTGCTACAGGAAAGGATCATGGAAATGCCTTCGGCGGTGCGTGCGGTAGTGCAGATAATATAGGGCATGGA
Source organism: Anaerotruncus sp. 80 (assembly GCF_009936115.1). Lineage (NCBI taxonomy): Bacteria > Bacillati > Bacillota > Clostridia > Eubacteriales > Oscillospiraceae > Anaerotruncus > Anaerotruncus sp. 80. The sequence goes on along the minus strand of NZ_QWES01000001.1, from coordinate 109,163 downwards.
GATGCAAGTACACCGCACGAGATCGTGATTACAGGCGGTACGTTATTACCAAAATCAAACAATAATGGTACGCAGTACGATGTTGGTGCAGTGGGCGGTAAAGTTATCGTTACCGGTGGCTCTTTCTGCCCGGCTGCGAATTCAGGAACTGCGACTAAATATAGTATTCAAGGGGCGTCGGTTATCAGTTCCGACGGTACTTCCCTTACTATGGTAAAGGTAGACCTTTCCAGCTATGCATATGAAGATAAGGACGGCGTAAGTCATACTTTACAGCCTGGCGATTATCTGCACAGCTATTCTGTTGCAGTTGATGGCGTGCCTGTAAGCCCAGAATACGGTCTTGCTATGAAGCTGGACAGCACGAAGCAATTGTATTTCTGGCTTCCTACGTCTGCTATAGGAAAAACTGTAGCAATTTCCAATCTAAAGCTTTTGGCAGCTGACGGCACACTGATAGATACAGAATATCCGTTTACGAACCTAGTTCCTGTGCCAGGAAATCCAAGTGAAACCAAGCGTTACGTTACATTTACCGTAGATACGGACGAGTTTAGTGCGGAGCTGAAAAAACAGCTGAACAAGCGTTATGACGGACTGACCTTTAACTGGGATCAGCTCAAAGAGGAGATTGCGAAGCAGGAGATTACAGTACCGCAGCCGCACGGTGGTAAAATTTCTAAGGTTGAAGAGATGAAGCCTTCCGCAGTGCGTTTAACCGGCGCTGACGGAAAACCGACAGGAGAAGGTAGCAGTGATGCCGGAATTAAAAATGCCGGAGGATATTCAATTACAGTAAACTACATGGAATATGCGAAGGATGCAGATTTCAGCAAAACTTTCTGGGGACATCAGACTAGCCTGTCAGCATCCATTACACCAGCAGATACTCGTCTTGTAGATGTGACTTACAAACCTACGATGGAAGAAGTTACAGACGCTGATGGAAAGAAAGCGATGAAACTGACACAGATGGACTTTACAGCAACTGTTCTACCGAAAAAGGGAGAAGCAACAACTTGTGAAGCGCCGGATGGATTTATTCAGTTCTATATCAATGGCGTAAAGGTGGGAAATCTGGTCAGCCTCAATGACAGCAAAACCAGAAGCGCGGGTACAGTAGAAACCGGAACCACAGATGGCTATAACTCAAAGACAGTTACGAAGAGTGTTTCATTCAGAACAACTACGCCGCCGGTTCCGGAGGCAGGAGAGTTTGTTGTTGAAGCGAAGTATTACGGCGGAACAAACTATACTGGCTCAGAGGCACAGGCAACAAAGGTAGAGGATGATACAACAAAATTTGATCCGGATAAAGATTTTCCATATATTGCACCACCGACACCTGTTTTGAAACCTGCGGGATCAGATGGTGAGATAAATCCGGACGATCCAGATCAGGTAATTCCGGGTCAAAAATTACCGCCGGTAGAAGTAGAACGAATTGATCCGCCGGGCGGTGCGACAGCGGATGAAAACAATTATAGACTTCACGGAATCTATAGAGACAGCGTATCACAAAAAACAGAAAAGGGTGTGGCAGATGTATCTTACTTTGAGACGCTGCTTAATACAAGATATGCCTTTGTTGATAAGGCAGGGCATCCTTTGCTTGGTGCAGATAAACAACCGTTGAAGATTAAACCAAAAGATATTGTGATTACCGATGCTACGGGCAAGCCGATTGATGAGATAGATCTTTCTGAAAAGGGCAAGTATCTTATCACTGCAGAGATAGAAGATGCCAATGGGAATAAAACAACGATAGAGTTGACTTTCAATCTTCGTTCACCAGTGCTGATTGACCCGGATATTAACAAAGATACCAACGATGACGGTATTCCGGATATCAATATCGACACAGATGATGACGGTATCCCAGATATCAACATCGACACCGACGGAGATGATAAACCGGACATCAACATCGACACCGATGGGGACGGTAAACCGGATGTAGACATCGACACAGACGGAGACGGTAAACCAGATATCAACAAGGATACAGATGGAGATGGCAAACCGGATGTGGACATCGACACAGATGGAGACGGCAAACCGGATGTGAATGTAGATACCAATGGAGATGGCAAACCAGACATCAACAAGGATACAGATGGAGATGGCAAACCGGATGTGGACATCGATACAGACGGAGACGGTAAACCGGATATCAACAAGGATACAGATGGAGATGGCAAACCGGATGTGGACATCGACACAGATGGAGACGGCAAACCGGATGTGAATGTAGATACCAATGGAGATGGCAAGCCGGATATCAACAAGGATACAGATGGAGATGGCAAACCGGATGTGGACATCGATACAGACGGAGACGGTAAACCAGACATCAACAAGGATACGGATGGAGATGGCAAACCAGATTTAGATATTGACACTAACGGAGATGGCAAACCGGATGTAAATGTAGATACCAATGGAGATGGCAAGCCGGATATCAATATCGACACCGATGGCGATGGTATTCCGGATCTGAATGTAGATACGGACGGAGACGGCAAGCCAGATACCAATATCGATACAGATGGAGACGGGAAACCAGATAAGAATATCAAAGACCCGAGCGAAATCAAGGATATTTTGAACGAGAATGAACCGGCAGATACAGATGAACTGCCTTGGTGGATTCCAAAAACAGGCGATACAGCAAATATGCTGACATGGCTTGTAGTGCTTGGCGCAGCAGTCCTTGGACTTTGCGGCACAGTATATGGAATTAGGAAAAAGAGATCCTAGAAGAAAACAGCTGTAGATTAATAGCATAAATAAAATGGGTGGTTTGTGTAAACCATCCATTTTTTACGTCTGTTCAGCAGTTATATTTGTTGAAAGTTTACATGTTTTGTAAAGAAAAACCTCAAAAAATGCACACCTTTCGAGAAAAATATGCATATTTTTGAGGTTTTTTATTGCAATATATATGATTATGGGGATGATGTTGCCACGCACTACAGTTTAAAGGTCTGGAACTTTATCTTTTGTCAATGTGTCTTCGGTTATTGATCCGGAGAACCCTCTTCCAGCTTTTTCAGCTTTCGGTAGAGGGTGGTTCTGCTGATACCCATCTTTTTTGCCAGTTCTTCACGAGTGATGACTCCGCTTTCTAAGTCTTGCAGATGTTTATACAGAACCAGATTTTCATATTTTTCTACATTGGATTTCAGAGTTTCTCTTTCGTCTGCTTTTATTTTGGAGTGGGTTAGGGACTGGAAGAGCGGCGGAAAGTCTGCCGGCAAAACCAATGTGCCTTGGGCAACATTGGAAATGTATTCTACAACATTTTCGATTTCACGTACATTGCCGGGCCAACGGTGGAGAAGTAGCAAATCTGCGGCCTCAGGCGAAAAATCCAGATGCTCTTTGCCTAACATTTGTGCATATTTTTCCAAGAAGTATTTGGCTAGAGGGAGTATATCGTCTGTTCGCTTGCGAAGAGGCGGTATTGTGATAGGGATTACATTGAGACGATAATACAAATCCTCGCGGAATTCCTTTGTTTTACACATTTCTGCTAGATTTCTGTTGGTCGCAGCGATGATACGTACATCAATATCGATGAGCTTGTTACTGCCGATTCGTTCAATCTGCCTGTTTTGGATGACGTGAAGAAGTTTGACCTGCATAGCAAGAGGAAGCTCTCCGATTTCGTCGATGAATATGGTGCCGCCGTTTGCGGCTTCAAATTTGCCGATGTGTCCGCCTTTCGAAGCTCCCGTAAATGCACCGTCAGCATAGCCAAAAAGCTCACTTTCGATAAGGTTTTCCGGAATAGCGCCACAGTTAATTGTGACAAATGGTGCGCTAAATCTAGGACTTTCTGCATAAATGGCACGAGCAAACATTTCTTTGCCTACGCCGCTTTCGCCGGTAATCAGTACGGTAGAGGTGCTTTTTGCAATATTACGGGCAAATTCTTTTACCTTTGCGATTTCATCGCTGCAGCTGATAATAGAATCGAAATTCATAGTGTTTGAGCCTAACACTTTGTAGGCAGTTTTCTTGACTTCAGCAATATCGTCAAAGAAAATAATAACCCGTTGCAGCGCATTTTCATCATAAACAGGCTTGCATGAAGCCATGATTTTAATATTCTCTTCTTTGAAATGAAGCTCTCTGTTCTGAAATCCTGTCTTTGTATTTAAAAAGATAGCGGTGGCAGCAGGCCAGAATGCATCAAGATGAAGTCCGATAAGACCCCAGCTGAGATTAGCATTTGTTAAAATGTGGTATTCTGCTTTTTTGTTTGCATTAGTGATATAGCCATCACGATCGATGACAACAATACCTTGTGGGGAACCGTTGACAATTTCAGTCAGCAGGTTAGACTGCACGTTTAAGTCCCGCACATGGTCGATATTTTCTAAATAGGAGGAAAGGAGCGTTGCCATATTTTTTAAGTAGTTGCAAATTGAAAACTGGTTATCAATCAGATGATTGTATTGTTCTTCTGTAAAAGCAACCAGTGAAATGATGCCAATATGTTTCTCGTGATAGGAGATCGTGCAGCAGATTTCGCCTTTTTCCCCACTGATCCATTCTGTAGGACCATACAGGGGATCCTTGATATCGTCTACCACATAGGTGCCGCCTACACGCAGGAGGTATTTGTACAGAAATTCTTCGACGTAACGGCTTTCTGCTTCATAGGTGCCGATGCGTTCCTGATACTGGCCTGTACCGGCAATAATCTTTAAATTCTCATCGAGAATCAAGGTTTCGATGTTTAGAACCGTGGATATGGCATTGGCAACTTGCTGGACGGTAGGCTGAATTTTAACTAATCTGCTCATGTATTTTTCCTCCATTTATGATATGGTAGAATTATAAAACTGGTACGGCGACCTGTCAAGGAAATGTTACTTTTTTAGGACTAAAAAAATGCAATGTTTCAAACATGAAACGCAGTTCTTGGAGAAAATTAGGCACATGCCGAAAGTTTTTTTCAAAATCATTGAAAAATTAAGGGATTCAAGCGGCTGATTTGAAAAAAACGCATTGGCATACTCCTTGCTTTATATATGAAAGAAGACAGCACAAGGCTGTTCACAGTGCCATAATGGAAAAGGAGGATACATATGGACAAGAAATTACCTTTGAGAGCCAAGATCGCCTATAGTATGGGCGGATTTGGTGAAGCGATGCCACTGAACTTATTTAATGTTTACTTCGTATATTTTATGACCGACGTGGCTGGAGCTCCTGCAGCGTTAGCGGGTACGATTGCTTTAATCGGCGTGCTGTGGGATGCAATTACAGACCCAATTGTGGGAAAATTGTCGGATAACTGTACGTCCCCAATGGGTAGAAGAAGGGCGTATATGTGCAGAGCGATTATTCCGTTGGCATTATTTGTAATTATGCTTTTTACACCGGTAAACTTTACAGGAATTGCACAAATGGCATACTATGTTGTGGCAGCACTGGGTTTTTGGCTGACTCTCACAATGTGGGTAATTCCATTCTTTGCTTTTGGAGCAGAGATTACTACCGATTATAACGAAAGAAATACCCTTAGAACTGTAGTTATGATTTTAGAAAATGCGATTCTAATTTTGTGTACGTCAGGTCCGATGTGGGTACTCAGCTGGACCCTGAACCATGGAGGAGAAGAAGCTGACGCTTGGAAATATACTGCATGGATTACTGGGGCAATTCTTTTAATCACTTGTGCGGTATGCGTTTATTTCACAAAAGGATGGGATCAGCCTTATCAGAAGTCCGAAAATGTGAAAACAGAAAACCTGCTGGCAACCTTTAAAGAACTGTTTAAGATTCGCACTTTTAAAATTTTGACAATTTCTATGATGCTTGCTTTGTTTGGACTGCTTCTAATTTCTACCAATTTAGTCTATGTTATGAATAATCTGGCAAGATTGACTCCTGAGGAGCAGAGTCTGTTCTGGATAGTATTCAGTGTAGCGATTATGGTAATGCTCCCATTTGCCAATAAGCTTTGTAACAGTATAGGCAAGAGAGAAGTTTTGATGGGTGTAGCCATAATTCAGGTTATTGTAGGTATTATCTGTTTCTTTATGAGTTTGGAAAATAGAATTGCCTTCTACATTTATATCGTTGGGCTGGTACTCTGCAACGGATGTTTTGTTGCACACTATGTTACCTTGTCCTATGACAGCTGTGAAGTAGATGAGTTTGTCAATGGAAAACGCCGTGAAGGAAGTATTGTGGCCTTAATGTCCTTTATCCAAAAAGCTGGCGGAGCCCTTGCAATGTGGGTTGCAGGTCTTTCTCTTACCTTTATCGGCTATGACGGTATGGCGGCAGAACAGACTCCGGAAGTACTGTCCGGACTTAACACAGTGATTACTGTGATTCCGACGATATTCTTTATCTTAGCAACCATAGCACTTTATAAGTATCCAGTAACGAAGAAGAACTTCGCGGCGTTGCAGGATGCCCTTGAAAAGAAAAAGGCCGGACTTGCGTATTCAACAGAAGAATTTAAGGAACTGCTGTAATTGAAAAGGGGAAATTATGATGGAGAATAAGATTTTACTTGAAAATGCAAATGTGATAGACGTATATGAAGGAGAGAGCCGTAAAGGTTACGATGTCTATATCGAAGGTGATATGATAAAGGAAGTCTGCCCCCACGGGCAGCTTTCCTTTGGAGAAGACACAGAGCGGGTGAATTGTACTGAAAAGACCATTATGCCGGGGCTGATAGATTGTCATGTACATCTCTGTATGGATCCTTTCTGTCCTGATCCCGGTGTTATAGCGGCAAGAAGCGATGCAGCACTGACAATAGATGCAATCAACCATATGGATGCGCTGCTAAAAAATGGAATCACCTATGTAAGAGGCATGGGAGATCCACGGAATATCGATATTGACCTTGCAAGAGCAAAGAAAGCAGACCAGATTGCAGGACCTGATATTTTGCCGTGTGGTAAGCTGATTTGCATGACCGGCGGTCACGGGTGGCAGCTTGGCGTAGAGGTAGATAGTCCTGATGAGATGAGAAAGGCCGTCAGACAGCTTTTAAAGGATGGTGCAGGTCATCTGAAAATGATGGCAACTGGCGGCGTGATGACGAAAGGCGTGAAAACTACATCAACGCAGCTGACCTATGAAGAGCTGAGAGCAGGTATCGAAGAAGCAGAACATGCAGGCGTTCGGACTGCGACTCACGCTCAGGGCAATGCAGGAATTAAAAATGCAGTGCGTGCAGGTATTCATTCTGTAGAGCATGGATTTTATCTGGACGAGGAAGTCATTGGCTGGATGCTGGAAAAGGGAACTTTCTATGTGCCGACCTTGGTAGCGGTCTATGAGATTTTAAAACAAAAGGACAGTCTGCCGGCCTATTTAGTAGAAAAGGCACAAACGGCAAAGGAGGCGCACAGGGCAAGTTTTCAGCTTGCTTTAAAGTCCGGTGTAAAGATTGCACTGGGAACAGACGCAGGTACGCCGTTTAACCAGTTTGGCAGCGCAAGAGATGAATTTCTCTATATGATTGAAGCGGGTATGAGTCCGGTGCAGGCGGTGAAAAGTGCAACTTGCGTTGCGGCGCAGCTCATTGGCGTAGAAGACAGCCACGGGAGCGTAGAGCCTGGAAAAGCTGCTGATTTGTTGATTTTGCAAAAATGTATTTACGATGAACCCAGCGTAATCAAAGAGCCGTTTACTGTTTATAAAGGGGGAAAACGCTATGTATAAGTTTCCGGAAAACCTGTATACGGATATTAGAATTGACAATTACAGTGAAACCCAGCTGACTTATGACGTAGAAGTTTTGGCAGAAATAAAAGAGAAAGATGTTGAAGGTATATTCCTTCGCATTTACGACGGTCATCGCTGGTACTACAGTTCCTTTACCGGAAAAGAGAACATTCAGACGGAAATTGATGTGCTGGCGGAAAAGGCTACGCCAAATCCCAATGTATACGATTGCCCGATTATAAAGAAGCTGGAGGCAAATCAGTATCGAAAGCTTTCTTATGAGGACGGATTTCAAAGCCTGTCTTTGGATGAGAAAATTGCAGTGGTTTCAAAATATCCAAAGCAGTACGTATCTCAGTGTTCTTTGATGACCGATTTAACAACGCAGCTGCTTCTAATTCACAATGTGAGAGAGTTTTATTCCAGCAAAGGTGCAAATCTTTATTACGATGAAGAGGTTTTATCGCTGGTACTGTCCGGAACTTTTGCTTGCGGAGAGAATGTGCTTGTAGAAAATTATGAAAAGTTTGGACATCGGTTATCTGACCTTGATGAAAGTGTGGACAGAGAGATTACGGAGCACATTCAGAAGGCAGAAGAGTTTGTGCGCGAGTGTGTCAGTGTAGAGCCAGGCGCCTACCCTGTAGTATTTTCTCCAGAGAATACCGGACTTCTCTGCCACGAAAGTGTGGGGCATAAAAGTGAAGGCGATTTCTTCGTAGATTCACCAGGTATGGAAAAGATTTGGAATATGGGCGAGGAGTTTTGTGATAGGGGTATTTCCATTGTGGATGATGGAGAAATTGAGTCATCTATTTATTTGCCTTTTGATGATGAGGGAACTAGGTCGAGACCAACTGCTATTGTAAAAGAAGGCTGTGTCGGTGATAGAATGACAAATGCTGCTGCAGCAGCTGAACTAAATCTTCCGATGACGGGAAATGCCAGAGCGATTGATTATACATGGGAGCCTATGGTGAGAATGACCACGGTTTACCTTAATCCGGGCACTATGCCTATGGAAGATTTATTCAAAGGAATCGAAAAGGGCATTTTTGCTGATACCTATATCGCAGGTGGAGGCATGGATGTGTTCAGTATTGCGCCCGGTAGATGTTACCTGATTGAAAATGGAAAGATTACAAAACCAGTTGCTGTATCACTAATTTTTTCAAGATGTAAAGATGCGCTGGCAGCCATCGAGGGCAGAACGGCTGAGGTTATTTTGAAGCCGGCATACTATATTCGCTGCGGTAAGCCGCCACAGCTAGGACTTGCAACTTCTGACGGCGGACCGTATGTCAGATTTAAGTCTATGAGTGTCGTATAAGGAGGAATGGCAATGATCAGAGAAAAATATGAAATTAACAGCACTGAGTATGCAGCTGTATTCCTCAATTCGAGATTGGACGCAACTCGCAAGCGCCGGAGCAAGAAGAAAGGCTTTCGCGTTTATGACAACGGTTTAATTGGGCTGAAATACACTGAAAGTGACTGCGACGAAGAGAAGATGTTTCGCGGGGCGGAGGAAATGCTCCGCTATCAAGTGCCGTATGAGCCGGCTCCGGAAGAAGAAAAAGTTTGTCACATGGATATGACAGAAGGAGAAAAAGAGCCGGATTATAAGGCGTTCGAGAATCAGTGTGAGGATTTGGTAATTCGCTTAAAAAAGAGATTTCCGGGCATTATTTTCAGCAATTCTATTCGGATTGTAGAAGAAGAGCATAAGCTTGAAAATACTCAAGGATTGGATTTGTCTTTCAAAGACCGATATTACTTAGGGGAAATCAATCTAAAAATGCGTGATGGAATCAACATCAGCGATGGCGCAATTCCGTATAAAAGCAGAACCTTCGAGCCTGATGAGATATTTGCCCATGCAGAGCGGGTTCTTGCAAATTATGAGAATGTAATCACCGTCGAAGAGGGAAAAACTTATCCGATTATTATATCGACAACGGATTGCTTCAACGTTTATTATGGATTCATCAACACCTGTTTTGAACGGGAACTCAACGGGCAGCATTATGGTGCCGGCGGCTCGCTGCTTTGCGGGCAGCAGGGCAAGCAGGTGTTCAGCAAGGATTTTAACTTGATACAGTATAGTGACCCTGCAAAGTATATCGGAAGACCTTTCTTTGACGCGGAGGGCACCATCATCGACGGCGGCGTGGTAGAGTTTGTCAAAGACGGTACTTTTTTAAGACCGTACACCGATAAAAGCGTCAGTCTGAAATACGGGCTTGAAAATACGGGAAGCGCAGAGGCTAAGCCGGAGAATGTACCTTGTTTGGGCGGCATTGGTGGCACAGGAATTCCTGAAATCCGTCCAGTGGGTCTGACAATTACTGGTCAGCACCAAGCACTGGATACCCTGGTAGGAGAAGAGCGGGCAATCTATGTGTTCTTCTCTTTGGCAGGTTCCTATAACAACATAGGAGGCTACGCCCTTCCGATACAATTTGGCATGGTGTATGAAAATGGTGAGTTTATAGGCAGAACCCAGGAACTGATGTGCAATACCAATATTTGGGATATGTACGGTAAGGATTATCGAGGCCTTGCAAAGAATACCTTGATGCCGGCATCGGCGCACGACTACATGGTAATTGACATGAAAGCAAATTCAAACGGCTAAATAAAATAACAGGTGGCATGATTTTAAGTTGTGCTCCCTGTTATTTCTTTAGATACATGTTTCAAGAAAAGGTTGCAATGATGAAACTGTATATCGAAATTGAAACAATAAAAGGAACGTTGGAGAGAACATGATTTAGTTGAAAGGATTGAAATTTACAGCAGGACAGAGAGTTATGCTGCGCAGAAGAGTACTGGCATATATTTTGCTTTATATAAAGATATATGGAGGAAGGAGTAGAAAGTCATGGAGAAAGTAAAAACCCATTATGTACCAAGGGAACAGAAACGCTATATGGGTACATACAGGCCAAAGATTGATGCTAAGGAGAAAACTTTGGGGAAAACCCAATATCTCGACGATATTACCTTGAAGGGAAAACTGCCGGGAATGCTCTATGCAAAGATTTTAGAGTGTCCTTATCCACATGCGAAGGTTCTTAAGATGAATACGGAAAAAGCAGAGGCCTTGCCTGGTGTGTGGGCAGTGCTTCGATGTGACGATCCGGAAATTCGCGCATTAGGAAGAACTACCCATTGCTGGACAGATATTGCGATTACACCGAAGGATGTCGACACCGTCATGCGATATTGGGATCGGGAGTTTTTGCCGGAAACAGGACTTTGGGTTGGCGACCATATGGGCGTAGCAGTTGCAGCGGAGTCACCGGAGATTGCTGAAGAGGCGCTAAAACTGGTGGAGATCAAGTGGGAAATTTTGCCCGCTATTTATGAGATGGAGGAAGCCAAACAAGCAGATGCGGTTATCATTCATCCGGAATTAGATGAGACGACAAACCAGCTGCGCCACAGTGAAGATGGCATTGAAAACGATCTTTACTACAGTCGCGGAGATGTGGACAAAAATATGGAAGCTGCAGACTTTATTTTAGAAGTGGACAAGACCTATGGTGGGGTATCGACTCACGGCTGCTTGGAGTACCGTGGCTGTGTCATCGACTGGAGAGAGGACAAGATGGATGTATGGACCAACCACTATATGTCCGATCAGACGAGAATGTTTCTCCATGATTACACCCACGTGCCTCTTAACAAAATCCGCGTCAGAAACGGAAACAGCGGCGCACATATGGGAAAATGGAATACAGGAGAAGATATCTTTTTCATCATTACAGCTTACTTATCTAAGCGGGCAGGAAAACCGGTGCGCTACAAGATGACCAACCATGAGGAATTCCATGAAACAAGAAATCTAAATCGGTACAGAGTAAAGGCCGGATGCACCAAGGAAGGAAAGGTGCTGGCGCTGGATATGATTTGCGAGGGTAATACGGGGGCATATATTGGAGCCTGCGACCATAATGTGGAGTTTCTGGTACGGGAAGTGCTGGACAGAGACTTTGCGCCGGTAAACCATATCCGAATGCATTCCTATACCTGGTTCACCAACAGAATTCCGGGCGGCGTGGTACGCGGCATTGGTAATGTGCAGCTATGTTGGACCTTCATGGCGTTGCTTGATGAACTGGCAGAAAAAACGGGCATTGATGTGCTGGAAATTTTAAAAATGAATTGTGGTAACGATGTCAACTGGCAGGGAGAAGCCAATCACAGCATTTGCAAGGTGTTAGACCTCGGCGCAGAGGCAATCGGCTGGGGTAATCGCCACAAGGCGGGCAAGGGTCCTTTCATTGATGGGTACAAGAAAAGAGGCAAGGGAGTAGCTATCTGGAATCAATGGCACGCAGAATTAAACGAGCTGACACGAGGGTTTTACGAAGTCAGCATTCGATTAAATCCCGATATGTCTGTAATCATTCAAGCGCCAACCTCAGAGACTGGTGCAGGAGGCAACAGCGCCGCAGTTTTTGCCTGTGCGGAAAATCTTGCCTATCTGGATGTAAAACCGGAGGATATTTTGTGGACGCCTCTTGGCGATACAGAACTGGGATTAAGAGATAATGCGCCAACCGACAGTGTAATTTCTTTCCTTTATGCCGAGGCAATGGTAGAGGCTGCAGAGAAATTGAAAGCTGAGATTTTGCGCAGAGTCGGCGAATATATGGAGAAAGAACCTTCTCTTTTAGACATTGAACACGGGGAAGTCTATGAGCGAGCTAATCCGGAGAACAGAGTCGGTGTAGAGTGGTTTATGCTACATACAGATTGTGTGCCGATTCATATTCATCATGCAAGACACAACGTGAGAGAACAGGCGGGGCTTCCTTTCGGAGCCTGGTTTGTGGAAGTTGAAGTGGATACAGAGCTGGGCAATGTAGAAGTTGTCGATATGGTCGTTGTCAACGATGTGGGGTGTGTTATGCACGCTTCCGGCGCAGAAAGTCATCAGATCAGCGGACAGGCTATGGGCGTAGGCGAGGTGCTGATGGAGCAGCTGCACTACGACTTTGAAACAGGAACAATACTCAATAACAACTACATCGATTACAAGATGATGACCATGGCGGATTTTCCAAAGCAGATTACACCGATTTTGGTAGAAGAATGGCAAGGACTTGGCAGATATGGTGCAGCTGGCATGGCAGAAGGCGCTTTTACGGGAACGGGAGCAGCCATTGCAAACGCCATATATAATGCGGTGGGGATAAGGGTTGACGAGCAGTCCATTACGCCGGAGGCTGTACTTGATAAAATTGTGAAGTTACAAAAATGAAACTAAAATCGATAAATGTTTCAATTTAGAAACTATCGCCGGCAAAAGAAAAAGATGGGGACCCGAAAAGGGTTGAAAAACAACAGAAAATCATGAAAACAGCCTTTGGCATATTTTTTGCTGTATTTATAGGTATAAGTAAAAAGTGATTGCCATGGAGAGAAAGGGGCAAACAAAATGAACAAAGATGTAATTCAAATGAATGTAAATGGACGTGCCTATGCCTTGAAAAAGGGAAGGGATTATGAAGAGGCGGATACACTGTCAAAGGTGCTGAGAGAACACTTCGGTTTGACAGGCGTACGCGTATCCTGCGAGCAGGGTGCTTGTGGTGCGTGTACGGTTTTAATAAATGGTAAATCAGCACTTTCGTGTATGATGCTGGTAACCGATGCAGATGGATGTGATATTTTGACTATAGAGGGCTTAGATGGAAGTGATCCTGTGGTTGATGCTTTTGTCAATACATACGGACCCGGAGAAGGGACTGCCATGCAGTGTGGTTTTTGTACGCCGGGCTTTGTTATGGAAACGCATTCTTTACTCAATGAAAATCCAAACCCCACAGACGAAGAAATTACGGAAGCATTGTCAGGTCATATTTGCCGCTGCGGTTGCTATCACGGAATCCACAAAGCGGTAGAAAAAGCCGCAGACCATATTTGCAAGTGCAGGGAAGAGGCAAAGGAGGCTTCAAATGAGTAAAGATAGGATTGCCTATGTGCCGAGAGAGCAAAAACGTTATATGGGTACATATCGTCCGAAGATTGATGCCAAGGAGAAGACCCTCGGGAAAACCCAGTATTTGGATGATATCACCTTGAAGGGAAAACTGCCGGGCATGCTCTATGCAAAGATTTTGCAGTGCCCGTATCCCCATGCAAGAATTTTAAAGATGAATACGACGAAAGCCGAGGAACTGCCGGGCGTTTTTGCAGTGCTTCGCTATGACGATGAAGAAATCCGGGCGCTTGGCAGAACCACCCATGCGTGGACAGATATTGCCATTACGCCAAAAGAGTCGGATACGATTACGCGTTATTGGGACAGGGATTTCTTACCGCAGACAGGTCTTTGGGTCGGAGATCATATGGGAGTTGCAGTTGCGGCTGAAACCCCTGAAATTGCAGATGAAGCTTTAAAACTAATCGACATTAAGTGGGAAATTCTTCCGGCTGTATATGAAATGGATGAGGCGAAAAAGCCGGATGCACCGATTTTGCATCCGGAACTGAACCCTTCTACAAACCAGCTTAGACACAGTGAAGATGGAATTGAGAACCATCTCTTCTATAAGAGAGGAGATGTAGAAAAATCTTTGCGGGAAGCTGACTTTGTACTGGAGGTAGAAAAAACCTATGGCGGGGTCAGCACCCATGGCTGTTTGGAGTACAGAGGCTGCGTGATACGCTGGGATGAGGACAAAATGGACGTTTGGACCAACCATTATATGAGTGACCAAACCAGAATGTATCTTCACGATTATACCCACGTTCCTTTAAATAAAATCCGTGTCAGGAACGGAAACAGCGGCGCACATATGGGTAAATGGAACACTGGGGAAGATATCTTCTTTATGATTACTGCGTATCTGTCAAAAAGAGCGGGAGGCAGGCCTGTCAGATATAAGATGACAAACCATGAAGAGTTTCACGAAACCCGAAGTGAAAATCGATATAAAATTAAAGCAGCCTGCACAAATTGTGGAAAGATTACCGGTATGGAAATGATCGCAGAGGGAAACAGCGGCGCATATATCGGCGGCTGTGACCATAATGTAGAGTTCATTGTCAGTGAAACCATGAACAGAGCCTTTGCTCCTGTTGAACATGTCAGCCTGTATTCCTATACTTGGTTTACAAATAAAGTTCCGGGTGGTGTCGTACGCGGTATCGGGAATGTGCAGCTTTGCTGGTGCTTTATGTCGCTGTTAGATGAACTGGCGGAAAGAACCGGCATTGATGTGATAGATATTATTAAGCTGAACTGCACCAATGACTTTAATTGGCCGGGGGAAAAGAATCGGAGTATTTGCAGAGTGCTGGACGAAGGTGCAAAAATAATCGGCTGGAAAAATCGCCATAAGGCCGGTGAAGGGCAGTTGATTGAAGGATGTAAAAAACGTGGCATGGGTGTAGCTGTATGGAATCAGTGGCATGCAGAACTTAATGAATTAACGCGCGGCTTCTATGAAGTGAGCATCAGACTGAATCCGGATATGTCGGTAATTATTCAAGCGCCGACCTCAGAAACAGGAGCTGGCGGCAACAGTGCAGCAGTCTTTGCCTGTGCAGAAAATCTGCATTATCTCAATATTAAACCGGAAGATATTCTGTGGACACCACTTGGCGATACGGAATTGGGACTGCGGGATAATGCACCGACAGACAGTGTCGTTTCTTTCCTTTACGCAGAGGCGATGGCAGAAGGTGCGCAGAAGCTAAAGAGTGAAATCCTGCGCAGAGTCGGCGAATATATGGAAAAAAGTCCGGAAGAATTGGAAATCGAAGACGGGTATGTCTTTGAAAAGGTAAAGCCGGAAAACCGTATTGGTGTTGAATGGTTCATGCTGCATACCGACTGTGTACCAATTCATATTCATCATGCGCGCCATAATGTGAGAGAGGAAGCAGGATTGCCATTTGGCGCATGGTTTGCAGATGTAGAGGTAGATATTGAAACAGGCCAGGTTGAGGTAACCGATATGGTAGTCCTCAATGATGTGGGCTGCGTTATGCACGCCTCCGGAGCAGAAAGTCATCAGATCAGCGGACAGGCCATGGGAATCGGAGAAGTCCTCTTTGAAGAACTTCACTACGATAAAGAGACTGGAACTGTTTTAAACAATAACTATATCGACTATAAAATGATGACCATGGCAGATTTTCCAAAACAGATTACCCCTGTTTTGATAGAGGAATGGAAAGGTCTTGGAAAATATGGCGCTGCAGGCATGGCAGAAGGGGCATTTACAGGCGCCGGTGCAGCTATTGCCAACGCAATTTATAATGCTGTGGGAATCAGAATTGACGATCAGTCCATTACACCTGCGAAAGTTTTAAATAAACTGATGGAAAAGGGAGGAAACAGAGCATGAAAGATTTAGAAGTATATTATGCAGGAAGCGCAAAGGAAGCTTCCGCGCTGCTGAAGGAAAAAGGTGATTCCTCCTGGCCTATGGGAGGCGGCACAGACCTGATCGGCGTCATTAGGGAAGGCATTTTGCCACAGCAAATTAATGAAATAGTATCTTTGAAAAAGGCGGAGGATTTACAAGGTATTATCAAAGATGAAAACTATTTAACGCTGGGCGCGGCAACAACACTTTCTGAAATTGAGAAAAATGCGGAAATCAACCAAATTTTTCCGGCATTGGCAGAGGCGGCAAGAACAGTTGCATCGCCACAAATCAGACACGTTGCGACAGTCGGCGGCAACATCTGCCAACAGGTACGCTGCTGGTATTATCGCTATCAGGGCGATAAGTTTAACTGTCTTAGAAAAGGCGGAGAACGCTGCAACGCAGTGGTAGGAAACAATCTATATCATTCAGTTTTCGGAGCTTTCAAAGTCTGCGATCCGCCGTGCCAAGTGGAGTGTCCAAACTCTACCAACATACCGGCTTATATGGAGCGGCTGCGCAGCGGCGATATTGCAGGTGCTGCAAAGATTCTCTTTGAAGTCAATCCATTGGCAGCGGTAACGGGCAGAATCTGTCCTCATACCTGTGAGCAGACCTGCAACAGAAAGAAATTTGATGAAAGTGTCTCCGTTAGGGAAGCAGAACGTTTTCTCGGCGATTATGTGCTGGAACATCCGGAAGATTTCATTACCCCGCCTAAGAAAGAAAGCGGCAAAAAGGTTACCGTTATCGGCAGTGGTCCTGCCGGATTATCAGCGGCATTTTATCTGCGGCAGGCGGGACATACAGTGACGATACTGGATCAGAATCCGGAAATCGGCGGTATGCTATATTACGGAATTCCGTCCTACAGACTGCCAAAGGAAATCTTGGCAAGATATAAGGAAATCTTGCTGGGTCTGGGTGTGAACTTCAGGATGAATACCAAGGTAGGAGAAACTGTTACACTGGAAGATTTATACAAGGAATGTGATATTGTTCTTGTAGGAATTGGTGCATGGGTTTCACTGGGTCTTGAATTTGAGGGAAAAGATGCAGAAGGCGTACTCAATGCCCTTGAATTTCTGCAAAAAGCAGCGGACAGAGTACCGCAGAAGCTGGGAGAAAAAGTAGTCGTTATCGGCGGCGGTAATACTTCCTTCGACGTTTGTCGAAGTGCAAGAAAGATGGGAGCAAAGGAAGTTACTCTGCTGAGTATTCTGCCATATGACGAAATGCCGGCAGAAGAGGAGGAAATTACAGAAGCGCTGGAAGAGGGCGTACAAATCCTGGATTTGACCACCTTGCAGAAGGTCATCAAAGGAGAAAACGGAGAAGTTAAAACGCTGGTACTACAGCAAATGGAAAAAATCGATGAGGATGAAACGGGGCTTGGGAATATTGCGCCGGTTCAGGATGTAACCAGAGAGCTTGAGGCAGATAATGTCATAGTTGCAATCGGACAGACCATTGATTTAGAAGGCTTTGAGTCCTTAAGCAGCGGCGGCAGACTGATTGCGCTTTCTGAAAAAGAAAGCGGAAAGACCTTTGAAGAAGCAATCTTTGCAGCAGGAGATGCAGCCTATGGCCCGGCAACTGCAGTCAAGGCAATTTTCCAAGGAAGAAACTGTGCAAAGTCCATCTGCGAAACCATCGGCGGAATGGAGGAAGTGGTACAGACTGAAAGAGGCGAAAAAATCTCCTTCAGCTCATATGCGCTGCAGAAAACGGAAAAAGCAAAGACTGCCAATGCACCTTTAGAGGAGCGGGAACTGTATAAAGAAATTTCTACGACCCTCAACATAGAAGAAATTTTGCAGGAGGCAGAGCGCTGCTTAAACTGCGGATGTGTAGCTGTCAGTCCTACGGATGTAGGCACAGCCCTAATTGCACTTGATGCGATGATCGTAACAAATGAACGGGAGATTTTGGCAGAGCATTTCTTTAAGGCGGCTGTTATGGGCTCTACCGTGCTGGAAAAAGGCGAAATCGTTACGAAAATTCGTGTGCCGCAAGCGGCAGCCGGAAACAAGCAGATTTACTACAAGCATAGAACCAGAAAGTCCATCGATTTCCCAATCCTAAGCATCGCGTTAAATGCGGATATGGACGGACAGAAGGTCAAGGACATCAGAGTCGTATTTGGAGCGGCAGCGCCGGTTCCAAAGCGGATGCACCAAGTAGAAGAGTTTCTTCGCGGAAAAGATCTGACTCGCCAAGTAGCAGAGGAAGCAGCAGCCCTTGCTGTTGAAGATTGTGTACCCCTTGCAGAAAATGCCTATAAGGTACATCTGCTAGAAGTACTAACCCGCAGAACTTTGGAAAAGCTGATATAACCAATATGGAAAAGTAAAGCAGGAATGAAAGAATTCCTGCTTTGCTGGAAGCACCGTTATTCTTGTAGGAATATAACGGTATGATAAGGAGGCAAGCGATGAAAAAAACATGTAAACAGGCAGCAATATTGCTGACAATGATACTTCTGCTTTTACTCGGGAGCTGCGGAGAAAGGGAGAAAGAAACAGAGCCTGCAGAGCTGCACGTATTTGCAGCAGCTTCTATGACTGAAGTCTTGACAGAACTTGGAAATACATATATGCAGGAGAATAAAGAAGTAAAGCTGGTATTTAATTTCGACTCTTCAGGAACGCTGCTGACCCAAATTGAAGAAGGTGGAGCGTGCGACATCTTTATATCCGCAGCCCAGCAGCAGATGGATGCTCTTTCTGACCGTGTAGAGGACAGCCGCTTTGATATTTTGGAGAACAAGGTGGTTCTAACAGTGCCGGAGGGAAATCCCGCAGAAATAGAATCCTTTGAGGATCTAAAAAAAGGGCTTGAAGAGGGAACGATTATTTTAGCTATGGGTAACAGCGATGTACCTGTAGGGCAGTATACCCAGAAGATTTTGGATTACCTGGGGCTTTCAGAACAGGCGCTGTCTAAGGCAGGACTGATTACCTACGGCAGCAATGTAAAAGAAGTTACAACCCAGTTGACAGAGGCAATGGTAGATTGCGGCATTATCTATGAGACAGATGCAAAGACTGCGGGATTAACCGTAGTGGATACTGCGGAGGAAAAGATGTGCGGACAGGTTATCTATCCGGCGGCTTTGCTGGATACATCAAAAAAAACTGAAGAGGCAAAAGCATTTTTAGACTTTTTGCAGGGCGAAGAAGCTGCTGCTGTATTTTTAAAGTATGGCTTTACACCCGTGTAGCAGTGATAACTTGAAGTATAGAAGGAGAGAAAAGTATGGATTGGTTTCCGCTGCTGAATTCGCTGCGTATTGCCTTAATCAGTACAGTTTTGGTATTTTTTTCAGGGATTGCTGCGGCATACTACATTTCCAAATTACCGCGACTTGTCAAAGGCTGTTTAGACGTAGCTCTAACCCTGCCCCTTGTACTGCCGCCTACGGTGATAGGCTTTCTGCTGCTGAAAATACTGGGTCCAAGGCGAATGGTTGGAAGCTGGCTTCTTGAGATGTTCGATGTCAAGCTGACTATGCAGTGGTGGTCTGCTATCTTTGCAACTGCAGTAGTCGTTTTTCCGCTGATGTATAGAACGGCGCGAGGTGCATTTGAATCCTTTGATGAAAATTTGGCATATGCGGGCAGAACCTTAGGGCTGACGGATACGTATGTTTTTTGGCATATTCGTATGGCGGAATGCAGACAGGGAATTCTTGCAGGAACGGTTTTGACTTTTGCAAGAGGTCTTGGCGAATATGGAGCAACCAGTATGGTGTCAGGGTACATGCCGGGAAAAACCGCTACAATTTCAACGACAGTTTACCAACTGTGGCAGACCGGACAGGACGGGCTAGCGGGCAGGTGGGTACTTGTCAATTTGGGTATTTCCTTTATTGTACTTTTAGCTGTGAATCTGCTGGAAAGAAAGCAGGAAAGGGGAAAGAAAAGTGGCCGTAGAAGTAGAACTTGAAAAGAGACTTGGGAATTTTCAGCTGTCAGTACAATTTCAGGCAGGTGAAGAAACGTTGGCAATATTAGGCTCTTCAGGGTGCGGAAAGACTATGACGCTGAAATGCATTGCAGGAATTGAAAAACCGGATTGTGGCCGGATTGTACTGAATCAAAAGGTGCTATTTGATTCGGCAAAGGGTATCGACTTGCCGCCGCAGCAGAGGCATACGGGGCTTTTGTTTCAGGATTATGCCTTGTTTTCCTCAATGACGGTACTGGAAAATATTATGGCAGGCGCCTATCGCAGAAAAAAATCCCTTCGGAAAAGCTTAGCTTTGGATATGATTGAACGAATGGGATTAAAGAATTTGATGAATCACTATCCTGCGCAGCTTTCCGGTGGACAAAGACAGCGAACTTCCCTCGCCCGAATGTTGCTTTCAGCTCCGGAAATACTGCTTTTGGACGAACCCTTTTCGGCGCTTGATTCTCATCTTCGTCAGAGGATGGAGCAGGAGATTAAGCTGTTGCTGAGAGACTTTGGAAAAACTGCTATTTTAGTTTCCCACGATATAGAGGAGAGCTATCGTATGGCAAGACGTATTGCAGTTATGGGTGAAGGCGTTATAGAGAACATCGGAGAAAAGACAGAGCTTTATCGCAATCCCAAAACGAAAAAAGGCGCACAGCTTTTAGGATGCAGAAATTTTTCTCGGGCAATATGTCAATCGGGCGGATGGGTATATGCGCAGGACTGGAATCTAAAGCTTTGGGCGAAGAAGGCGCAGGACAGAGCCGGCGCAGCCTGCTATGTTGGAATCAGAGAAGGGGATCTCAGGCTGGTAAGACCAGAGGATCCAAGGGAAAATCGTTGCAAATGTACAGTAGAAGGATATTTGGAAAATCCGGACTGCTTCATTCTTTTGCTTAGACCCCATGGGGCAAAAGCAGAAACGATTCTGCGCTGCCAGCTGCCTTTTGGACTAGATGAGATGCAGAAGAAGGACTGTACAGAGGTCGAGATTTATTTGCCGCCTGCTGCCGTCATGCTGCTGACAGAGTAAATAAGGAAGGAAAATAGAAAATGAAAAAAATCAGAGTAGAAGATGCCGTCGGACAAAGATTATGTCACGATATTACCGCCATGAGAGACGGATTTAAAGGTGCGGCATTTCGCCGCGGACATGTGATTTCTAAGAAGGATATAGAAGCTTTATTGGCAATCGGTAAGAAGCATATTTTTATTTGGGAAGATAAGGCTGGGGAAATACATGAAGAGGAGGCGGCACAGCGCCTTGCTGCTATGGCATCGTTGCAGGATGCACATTACGAGGGACCATCTGAAGGAAAAATGGTACTGAAAGCAGATACCTCCGGAATGTTTCGGGTAAACCGCAGACTTCTTTCGGAAATAAATCGAATAGGTGACATTACTATAACGACTTTGCCGGATCATTATCCCGTTCAGAAAGGAGACAGACTGGCTTCTATGAGAATCATACCGCTGGTGACAACGGAAGAGCAAATTGAACAGGCAGAGAAACTATGTCAGAATGAAAACCTGTTGGCTCTTTTGCCCTATAAAAAGAAAAAGGTCGGTATTATCATCACCGGGTCGGAAATATATGAGGGACGAATTGCCGACAAATTTGAAATGGTAGCGAAAAAGAAGCTGACAGCTTTTCCTTGTGAAGTGCTTGGCGCAACAATTTGCGATGACAGACAGGAGCAGATTGTCGAAGCGGCGCAGTCATATTTGAATCAGGGTGCAGAACTTTTACTTTTCTCAGGCGGTATGTCGGTAGATCCTGATGATTTGACACCAGCGGCAATCAAAGCGTGTGGTGCTGAGATTATCACATATGGTGTGCCAAGTCAGCCGGGCAATATGACCTTGGTTTCTTATTTGGGCAAAGCTGCGCTGGTCGGCGTACCGGGAGCGGCTATCAGTCTGCCGGTTACAGTTTTAGACGTATTGCTGCCCCAGCTGTTTACTGATGTGAAAATAACAAAAGAAGATATGCTGGCCTTAGCAGAAGGGGGACTGTGTCAACTGTGCGAGGTTTGTCATTTTCCCAATTGTACATTTGGGAGGTACTGAGCGATGAAGAAAAAAACCTTTGCTGCTGTGATACCGGCGGCAGGACTGTCTTCACGTATGGGCAATTTTAAGCCTTTGATGCCTTTTGGAGAAACTACAGTATTGCAATCTATTCTGCATCTGCTCAAAGCAAAGAAGGTGACGGAAATTGCAGTGGTAACAGGATATCGGGCTGAAGAGATGAACTATGCTTTGCAGCAGGAAGATATTACTATTTTATATAACGGCGCATACAGGAAAAGTCATATGTTCGACTCCATCTGCATGGGATTTGACTATATGAAAGACAGGGCGGAGCACGTGATTCTGTGGCCGGTAGACATTCCCGCGGTGACAGAAGAAACCGTGGAGAAGCTCCTTTGCGCAGCGGAAAAAAGTGAAGGCGTCGTATATCCTGTGCATAACGGTATCAGCGGACATCCTGTGATTTTTTCGGAGGCTGCTTATGAGAAAATTCTTTCCCATGACGGACGGGAAGGGCTTTACGGGGCGTTGAAAAAAATCCAGGCTGTCACAGAGATAGCGGTGGAGGATCCCTTTGTACTTATGGACATGGATACGAAGGAAGACTATCGTCTTTTAGTGGAGAAGAAACAGGCTTGGGAGAGGGAAACGCTTATGGGAAGCAGGGTGACACCTTTTACCTTTACATGTCAGGTGTCTTTGCAGTATGGAGAGATATTTTTTGACGAAAAATTGGTTTACTTGCTGAATTTTGTGGATCGCTTAGGTTCATTAAAAAAAGCATGTGAGGAAATGGGCATTGCCTATAGCTACGGGTGGAAGCTTATTAAAAATGCAGAGCGACGAGCCGGATTTTCCATGCTTTGTAAAAATTCGGGCGGGATAGGAGGCGGAGGATCCACCTTAACGCCATCTTGCAGGCAGTTAATCGGTTCTTATGAGCTGTTTTGCAAACAGCTTAAAACTTGCGGTCAGGAAATATTTTCGGGCTGTTTTGACTGGTACAGACGTTAACAGGAGGTAGAAATGAAGCAGATTTGTCGATTTATTAAGGAAAACTTGGAGGAAGGAAAGGCGTGTACGCTGATTACGATTATCTCAAGCGAAGGCTCGGCGCCCAGAGGCGCAGGTACTAGTATGGCAGTCAGTCAAAGTGGGCAGTGCTTTGGAACAATCGGTGGAGGAGCTGTGGAACATAGGGTTTCCAAGATGGCGGCGGATGTGATGAAAAAAGGTCGCTCTAAAACGGATTTTTTTATGCTGCACCCCAATGATGTACAGGATTTGGGAATGATTTGCGGCGGCGATATCAGAGTATATTTGCAGTATATCGCGCCATCAGATGAAAACTGCGCTCTTTATGAAACTATCTGCAAGGAGGCAGAAAGCGACGAAAATCGCTGGATTGTATTTGAGGTGGATGAAAGGCAGTACAGCACTGTCAGCGTTCTTTCAGAGACGGAAGTGGTAGCAGGGGCAAAGTCTGCTATTCAGTATTTAAACTGTTTGAGCACGGCGGCTACAGCTTCTTGGAGGGAGACGGGAAGCTACTACATTCAGCCGCTGGCAGTGAAAGGAAAGGTCTACATTTTTGGAGGAGGTCATATTGCCAGAAAATTGGTGCCGGTGCTGAGCGGAGTAGACTTTTCTTGTGTCGTATATGACAGCTTGGAGGAATTTTCAGATCCGGCAGATTTTCCTTTGGCAAAAGAAGTTATTTGCGGATCCTTTGATTGTGTTAATGATCGTTTGCGGCTGAACGAAGCAGACTTTGCGGTGATTATGACCCGCGGTCATGCCTTTGATTATACGGTGCTGCGTCAAGTTTTGGAAAAGCACACAGCTTATACGGGGATGATCGGCAGTAGAAGCAAAGTGCAGACAACACGTACACGGCTTCTTGGTGATGGCTTTTCAGAAGCGGATATTGCAAGAATTCATTCGCCCATCGGTCTTTCCATCGGTGCACAGACACCGGCGGAAATTTCTGTCAGCATTGCAGCGGAGATGATTGCAGTGCGGGCTGCCCTAAGGAAAGGTGAAAAAACGGAGAATTAAAATGAGTGACAGAACTTTTTATTTGGTGCGCCATGGAGTTTCAATTTTACAGGAAAACGGTAGGGTCTGTCTGGGAAAAGGTAGCGACCCACCCTTAGCGCCTTCCGGATTTGAACAGATTGAGAAACTGATGGAAACCTCCTTTTTTCGCAGAGTCAAAAGTGTAAAAGCAGTTTATTGCAGCCCGCTTCTAAGAAGCAAACAGACAGCTGTAGTATTAGCTGAAGGTATGCGGGAAATTCGAGTGGAAAGCGGGCTTTCTGAAATGGACATGGGGCTGTGGGAAGGTATGCATTTCAAACAGATTGAAAAAGAATTTCCGTTGCAGTATGCACTGCGGGGCTTGCATCCGTCAGTGCCACCGCCGGCAGGGGAAACCTTTGCAGAGGCAGCAAGCCGGATGGAGGAAACCCTTTTTCGAATGATGGAGGCACATCCCAAGGAGAAAAAATTCTTAGTTGTGGTACATACCGGCATTGCCAGCGCCTTTTTATGCCACATTGCTAACAAAGATTTTGACGAAAACAGAGGGTGCAGATTGACTCACTGTGGTCATGCAGTGGTAAAGTACAGGGATGGAGGCTTTGAGAAAAAATGAAAGATCAATTTGAACGAAATATAGACTATCTGCGCCTTTCAGTGACAGATCGATGTAATTTACGGTGCAGATACTGTATGCCGCCTGAAGGAATCGACCCATGTGCGCATGGAGAGATTTTATCCCTTGAGGAAATTCTTCGTTTGGCCGGCTTGTTTGCAAAATGCGGCGTTCGCAAAATAAAGCTGACAGGCGGAGAACCTTTGGTGCGAAAAGATATCTCCCACCTCGTCAGAGGCCTTAAGGGGATTTCTGAAATCCAAGAAGTAACGCTGACGACCAACGGTCTGTTACTCAAGGAGCAGCTGCCGGGCTTGTTAGATGCAGGAATTGACGGTATTAACATCAGTATAGATACGCTGAAGGAGGATTGCTATCGAACTCTCACAAGAGGAGGAGAATTAAAGCAGGTCATTGAGGCTCTGGACGCCTGTTGTAAACAAGAAAATCTTGCGGTCAAGGTCAATACAGTGACTTTGGCAGAATATAACCTGAATGAAATTGCATCGTTGGCAGCCCTGGCAAAGGACTATCCTATGGATGTGCGTTTTATTGAAATGATGCCTATGGGACCTGGAAAGAATTTTGCAGGATATACACAAGAGACGGTGCTGAAAGTATTGGAGGAGGTTTACGGCACCCCGCAGCTGACACTTGAGCAGCGGGGTAACGGTCCGTCAGTTTATTACAAGCTGGACGGATTCTGTGGAAGAATCGGCATGATTAGTCCAATGTCCCATAGTTTTTGTAAAGAATGTAATCGAATTCGATTGACTGCCGGAGGCTTCTTAAAACCCTGTTTGCATCATAATATGGGGATTGATCTGCGAAAGCTTTTGCGGTCAAAGGCGACGGATACAGAGATTTTGTCGGCAATTACAGATGGAATTTTCAGCAAGCCCAGCCGGCATATGTTTTGCACATCAGATACAGGCAACAGTGAAACGCGCAGTATGTACCAGATAGGAGGATGACAATGATAGGAATTGTAAAAGCAGTGTGTACCAGTGAAAAAAAGGGGACTGTAAAGAAAAACGTGGGAAAGGCAGTTTTTTTAGAAAACCATGGTCTTGTAGGCGATGCTCATGCAGGAACGTGGCATAGGCAGGTTTCCCTTCTTTCCTGGGAAAAGATAGAGGCATTTAAGGCGCTGGGAGTTTCAGTGGATGATGGGGATTTTGGTGAAAATTTGGTGGTAAGCGGCGTGGATTTTGCACGACTTCCCCTTGGCAGTATATTTCAGATTGGAGATGCGAAACTGGTCCTTACGCAAATCGGAAAAGAATGTCATCACGGATGCGCCATTGCACAGGCTGTCGGCAAATGTATTATGCCGACAGAAGGCGTATTTGCAAAGGTAATCAAGGGTGGAAAAGTAAAAGTCGGAGATAGGATGGAAGTGATAACGGAGGATGAACATGAAGCTGACACACTTTGATGAAAAGGGAAATGCGCGGATGGTAGATGTGGCGGAAAAGGATGTAACAGAGCGGCGCGCTGTAGCAAGAGGCTGTATCAAGATGTCACAGCAGGCTTATGCTGCGGTGATAGAGGGGCGCGTTGCAAAGGGCGATGTGCTGACAGTTGCAACCACAGCGGGGATTATGGCGGCTAAAAAGACGTGGGAACTGATTCCGATGTGTCATCTGCTGCCATTAGCAGGCCTTTCTGTGGACTGGATGCTGGATGATATCCATTGCATTATTACCTGTATCTGTACTGCAAAGTCCAGCGGAAAAACCGGCGTGGAAATGGAGGCACTAACGGGAGCCAGCGTGGCGCTGTTAACCGTCTATGACATGTGTAAAGCCATGGATAAATTCATGGAGATCGGAGAAATTCACCTTGAAGAAAAAGAAGGAGGCAAAAGCGGTCATGTCATTTTCAGAGAAAAAGAATCACATCAGTAATCAGACGTATAGAACGGCAGTAATGATCCTTAGCGATAAAGGCGCTAAAGGCGAGAGAAAAGATGAAAGCGGGCCTCTCATCATAAAGCTGCTGGAGGACGTTGAAGAAGACAGTTATCAGGTTGTTTGCAGTGTATTACTTCCCGATGAGCAGTCTGTAATCGAACAGACCCTGCGTAATCTCTGCGATGTAGAGAAGCTGGATTTAATTTTGACGACCGGAGGCACAGGTCTTTCACCTAGGGATGTAACACCGGAAGCAACCCTTGCAGTGGCAGAGCGAAATGTGCCGGGAATTGCAGAGTATATGCGCGCTAAATCTTTTGAAATTACGCCAAAAGCGATGCTTTCTCGCGGAGTCGCAGTCCTCCGTGGAAAGACGCTGATTATCAATCTGCCGGGAAGCCCTAAGGCGGTAAAAGAGCAGCTGGAATTTATTCTGCCGGCACTGCCTCACGGTCTTGATATTCTCCTTGGTAGAGATGGGGAATGTGGCGGTAGATGAATGTAATACTGTTATCCACATATATTGAAAAAGTAAAAAATAATGGTATAATAACCTTGGGACGAATAACTAGAAAAGGAACTGGCATAAAAAGTACAACGGACTGTTGCACAATAATACAGCGGACAAGGAGGCAGGCCATGTATCTGACCGTAGGAGAAATTTCAAAAGCCCTCGGTATATCTACAGAAACGATTCGCTATTATGTAAAAGAAGGGATTATTACGCCGAAAAGAAATGAAGAAAATAATTACTGGGTTTATTCGTCGGAGGATTTAATGAAGCTGACTGACATTATGTTTTATCGCTCCATGGGGCTGACTATGAAGGATATCAAAGACATCATGTCGGGTCTTGCACTGCAGGAAATTGCAGGGGTTATTGAAACCAGAAAAAATGAGCTTATAGGAGAAATAAAAGAAAGAGTAGACGCACTTCATTCTTTGACGAACTGGGAAGACGAGTACAGAAGCGAACTGCTTCTTCTTGGAAAATTTCAGATTGGCTCTATGCCGGCGGAGTTCAGAAGGCCGGGATGTTTTGAAGAAGCAAGCCATATGGTGTGGTATTTGCAGGAGTGTTTTGATTTTGATAAAGAGGACTGGGGCAGTGTATCTATGTCTTTTTACTATGATTTAAATGAGGAAGCGCCAAAGCTCAAGAGATATCTTTCCGTTGCAGGCATACAGAAGTTGAGCCCGTCCAATTTAAGTGAAAGCGCAATTTTGGAGCAGGAGGACTACTGCTTGATTACAGAGGTGCATTATAGCAGTCAGCCACTTGAAATGATTCAGCCTATGTTGGACTACGCGGCTGACCAGGGCATAAAACTGACAGGAATATTTTATGGTCGTGAAGATACCAATTATTATGTTGGTGGCGCACGACGTGGGCTATACAAGATTTATGCGCCGATTCACAGACAAAGAAAAGGAAAAAAATAAAAAAGTTTGCAGAAAATCATTGACCTCGGGGTTACCCCGAGGTTTATGCTTTTTTGTGAGGAGGTGAAACAATGGAAATATCGGCAGTGAAGTCTTATATTGCAGGGCAAAGAGAATTCATGATAAGGGATTTAGCCGGATTTGTCAGGATTCCCAGTATAACGGAGAATCGAAAGGAAGTGAGGCAGGCACTTCGATATATTTTGAAGCTGGCTCGCGATATGGGATTTTCCGCAAAAAGTGTCCTTGATGAGCAGGTAGGTGTGATTGAGCTGGGCGATGGTGACGAAACAGTGGGGATTTTAGCGCATGTAGATGTCGTTCCGCCGGGAAATCTAGCAGCTTGGCAGACGCCTCCTTTTGTTCTCGTACAAAAGGATAGCAAACTGTACGGGAGGGGAACCTTGGACGACAAAGGTGCGATTATCGCTTCCCTTTACGCCATGAAAGCGATTAAAGACAGTGGAATGCCAGTGCATAAAAAAATTCAACTGATTTTGGGCACGCAGGAGGAAGGGGAATGGTCGGATATGGACGCTTATGTGAAACAGTATCCTCTTCCTGATTATGGTTTTACGCCAGATGGGGAATTTCCCTTGTGCAATATTGAAAAGGGCTGCATGACGATGTGTCTGTCTTTTCCGGTGGAACAGATATCGGAAAGTGGACTGTTTTTAACAGAACTTTTCGCAGATAGCGCAGTCAATACTGTGCCGGGCAGCTGCACTGCAAAACTTTTTCAGTATGAAGAGGGGAAGAAAATCCGGGAGGAAGTTATAAACATCGAGGGGAAAAGCGCACATGCCTGTCAGCCGGAAAAAGGCCAAAATGCAATTTTTTTGATGGCGCAGAAATTAAAGACATATTCTCTTGAAGAGGGAACAATCTGGATGAGTCTGAAACGATTAGAAGAATGGTTTTCAGATTTGTATGGAGAAGGGATTGGGCTTTCCAACGAGAAACAGTACATAAACGGAGAGTACGTGGACAGAAACGTATTTTCACCGACAAGAATTTGTACAACTGACGATGCGCTGGAGGTATACGTTGACATTCGTTATGCATACGGTACGGATGACCGTAAGCTGATTGGAAAGATTACGAGCCTTTTGGAGTCATGCGGCGGCAAAGTGCAGGTGATTACCAACATGCCTGCTGTATATGTGAGCAAAGACAGACCTTTTATGCATGCCTTTGGACAGGCCTATGAAGAGGGCTGCGGCAGAAAAAATGAATTTGTGCTGGCATACGGTGGTTCCTATGCAAAGGCAATGCCTAATATCGTATCCTGGGGACCCATTTTTCCGGGAGATGAAGATACTTGTCATGCAGAAAATGAGTACATCACAGAAACGTGTTTGTTGGAAAATGCTATAATTTTTACAGCGGCGCTTGCAAAAATTACTTTATCAGAAAAGAGTTTTAAATAAACCAGAGAGGAGATGATTTTATGAGTTATGGATTTTGGAGTTTAATTCCGGTTCTTGTGATTTTGGCGTCAGCACTGATTACAAAGGATACATTTATTTCTATTTTATTAGGTGTAGCTGCAGGATTTCTCATGATTGCCGGTGGAAATCCGGTGGAAGCGTTTAACGGATTTTTGGATTCTTTGTATGTAGTCATGACCGATGAAAATACAGCGTGGGTGCTTTTAATCTGCGGATTGTTCGGTTCACTAATTAAGCTGATTACAGAAGCAGGCGGCGCGCTGGGCTTCAGCAGACTATCGGAAAAAATCCTGAAAACCAGAAAGATGTCCATGATCGGCACATGGATTTTAGGTATTATTGTTTGTGTTGACGATTATTTAAACTGTCTGGCAGTGGGGGCGGCAGTAAGAAAAATTACTGATAACGAAAGAGTTTCGAGGGAAATGCTGGCATACATTATTAACTCAACAGGTGTAACCGTATGCGCAATTATTCCGTTTTCATCATGGGCTGCATTCATGGGCGGTTTGATGGAAAAGGCAGATATGCTGGGCGGTTATAGCGTATCAGGCGCATATATTCATACCATTCCGTTTATGCTTTACGGCTGGCTGGCTGTAATCTGCGTGCCTTTGTTTATTCTAAAAATAATTCCGCTCTTCGGACCTATGAAAAAATCCGAGAAGAGAGCCTTGACGACTGGCGAAGTATTTTCACCAGAATCAAAAACACAGCTTGGAGAACTGCCCGATGAAGAATTGAAATTTAAGGATAAAAAGTGCAGAGCAATTAACTTTTTGGCGCCGATTCTATTGGTAGCGGTGTTAACCGTAACCACAGAAGATCTGCTCGTTGGTGTGTTTGCTGCGTTGGCGCTGTGCTTTGTCATGTATCTGCCGCAGAGACTCATGACTGCAAAGGAGTATTTTGACAATATCATGGATGGCTTGCAGGACATGTTCGGTATGCTGGTTGTAATTATTTTGTCGTACACCTTAATTGAGGTCAATGCACAGCTGGGACTTGTTGAGTTTGTTGTAGGTGTGGCATTGAAAGCTGTAAACCCAGCGTTGCTTCCTGCAACAGTGTTTGTGGTAATCGGACTGCTTTCTTTTGCTTCCGGCAGCTTCTGGGGACTTGCAGCCATTGCATTCCCGATTGTAGGATCGCTGTCAGCAGCTCTGGGGGTAAGTCCTCTGCTTTGTGGTGGTGCGTTGATTTCTGCCGTTGCATTTGGCGGTCATATCTGTCTGTATTCAGACACAGTTATCTTGACTTCTGCTTCCACACAAATTACCAATGCAGAGTATTTCCGTACTTCGGGACCGCTTGTAGCACTTCCCTTTGCTATTGCGACAGTTGGATTTATCGCGCTGGGCTTTGTGACGGCATAACAGAAACAATGAGAACAAATCACGTAAAACGCACGAAAACGTTTAATGATTTTCTGGAACTGACAAAGCTGACAGCTTTTTAGATTTTTGTCAGTTTTGTCTGTGTTTTTATCAAAAAACCTGACAGGACTGACAATTATTTTTGATTCTGTCAGTACTGTCAGGTTTTCAGGCGTATTAAGACGGGGTCTTTACGATTTGCTGACAAAATCCTACACGCTGCTATCATTTTGTCAGTATTGATGGCTAATGATACTTTTTATAGAACAGGTTGGCAACTATTGTCAGCCTGTTGTTTTTATATTATAATGAACCATAGCATGTTAAAAAAGGAGATATGGCATGGCGGATTTAGCACTATACCTGTCGATGGCGGTAATTGGTTATTTCTTTGGGAGCAAACTGCGCAATCACGAGACTTTGATTCGATGGACTGGAAGACTGCAGACCTTTGCGATTATCATATTGATTTTTTCCATGGGCATGCGAATGGGTGCTAACCGAGAGGTGGTGGAGAATCTCAATTCAATTGGACTCTATGCGTTGATTATGACGATTTCCATCATTTTGTTTTCCATCATAACCATGACGGCAGTTCGTAAACTGATGGGGATTGACCGTTTTGGAAATCTTCAAAGTAAGGCAGACTGCGGCGGGACGGTGCGAGAAATGACGTCGGAAACGGAAATAAAAACCGAAGGAGACGCAGACGAAGCATCTTCGGACAACAAGATGAACTTCATGACTGCTATCATCGTTCTTTGTGTGGCGGGCGGACTGCTCTTTGGACATTTTTGTATACCACATATTTTTTCGGATATGGAAGTTTTTTCAAATCTAATTAACGTGATGATAAATGCAGGACTCTGCGTACTGCTGTTTTTTGTCGGCTTTGATATGGGCGTGGACGGTACAGCGATGCAGCATTTTAGACAGGTGGGCGTGCGTGTATTTCTCTTTCCAGTGGCAGTGATGGCAGGAACCCTGATTGGGGCGGTGGTCTGTGTGCCGATTCTTTCCGAAATCTCGCTGCAGGAAGCCCTTGCAGTGGGCGGCGGTTTTGGCTGGTATACCTTTGCACCGGGACTGATTATGGAAGCAGGACTTGTGACCGCAAGTGCTATTTGCTTTATGCACAACGTTATGCGGGAGTTTATATCAATTTTGATTGTACCGCTGGTGGCAAAAAAGATAGGATATCTGGAGGCAATGGCGGTGCCGGCATGTTCGTCTATGGATGTTTGCCTGCCGATTATCGAACGTTCCACGAGAAGCGACATTGCCATATATTCTTTTATCAGCGGGGTTGTGCAAAGCGCAGCAGTGCCGATTGTAGTGCCGCTGATTTTGAGACTAGGCTGAAGGAAAGGGACCAGCACAGGCAGAATGTTTGTACTCGGGCAAAAAATGTAAAAAAAGATTTTTAATTTTAGACTTGCCTATCGCCGCCAAAAATAGTATAATAGTTCCGTTATAGGCAAAAGACTGTTCACAGCTAATTATTTTCAAGTTAGTCAGGAGGTGAATTGGAATATGGCACAGGTAATCGTTAGAGAAAACGAGAGTTTGGAAAGCGCTCTGAAGAGATTCAAGAGATCATGCGCAAGAGACGGCGTTATGAGCGAACTCAGAAAGAGAGAGCATTACGAAAAACCAAGCGTAAAGAGAAAGAAAAAGTCTGAAGCTGCTAGAAAAAAGGCTAAGAAATACTAGTCATTTAGGATCGAGGTGAGAGTAAATGACTTTAAAAGAACAATTAATGGCTGATTTTAAAGAGGCAATGAAAGCCCATGATGAAACAGCTAAGAGTACAATCAGTTTAGCTCGTGCTGCCATTAAGCAGTATGAGGTGGATAACAGAGAAGAACTGGACGACGCAGGCATTATTGCAATTTTATCCAAGCAGGTAAAAATGCGTAAGGATGCCCTCGCTGATTTTGAAAGAGCTGGAAGAGCAGATCTGGCAGAAGCATATAACGCGGAGATAGAAATTCTGAACAGATACTTACCGGAACAATTATCCAAGGAAAAAGTCATGGAGATTGTCAAGGAAACTGCAGACGCACTGGGAATTGAAGGCGGCAAGCAGAACATGGGTAAGCTGATGGGGCCTGTTATGGGCAAGGTCAAGGGTCTTGCGGACGGCTCCTTGGTAAAAGAAGTTGTGATGGAATTTCTGTCATAAAGCACAAAATACGAAAACAGGACAACCTGACAAAATGTCAGGTTGTTTTTTCTATTTGGAAGAGATAAATTTTTGCAACTTTAGCCGTTGGCAGCTTCTTAAAGAGATACTTGTCCACAAGGCTGCGATATTGTAAAATAGAAATCAATTGACAAAGGAGGAGACGGAACATGAGGAAAGTGTTAAAGAAAGTGATTCAATTTGAAATTTTATACAAACTGTTTATCATTTGTCTGGCAAACCCGCTGATGAATGAGATTTATCAGACTTATGTAGCCTCCAGAGGTCTTAACTTTAACAAGGATATTATTGCAACTTTTTCCAGCGTAAATGGATTCCTCATCTTTACAGCATTATTTTTATGTGCTGGTATGTTGGTGTTTTACGAATATGCAGTAGTTATTCATATCGTAAAGTTATGCAGGGATGGAGAGGAATTTAAACTGCCACAGGTTCTCAAAGGCTCTGTTTGGAATTTTAACTCGCTGAAAGGCTGGAACCTGATTCTGTCGGCTTTCGTTTTTGTTTTAGTAATTCCTTTTACTAATATACTTTGGACCAGCACCATGGTACCTGTGGTTGAGATTCCGTGGTTTATTCAGGGAGAAATGATTCGAAGTTTTATTGGCATTGTCGGCGTACTGGCAATCTATGCTGCGCATTTTATTCTGTATTTGCTGACTATGTTTGTTCCGATTTATATGGTGATGGGACAGCAAACATTGCTTACAGCCGTAAGCAGTAATTTGAAGCTTTTGAAAAAGATGGCGTGGAAGTATAAGGTGACAGCAACAGGCGGGGCGATTTTTTACTTCTTTGCAACGCCGTATATTACGTGGATTACCAGTAGGAAACGATTGGAATATAAGGACTTCGATCTGGATTTTGCCAAGTATTTGGTACATACCCAGGGATTTTGGCTGGATTTTCTCATTTGGCTTGCCTTCACAGCGGTCTCCGTCATAGTTTTGGCAGGCAGTGTTTATCTGCTTGTTGTTGTTTGGGAGAATTATGAGGGTAGAGAGAGGAACCATTATCCGGTGTGGGAAAGTGATTGGGCTGTTGTATTGCAGATTTTAGGTCGCCACGGCAGAGCCTTTAGCGTAAAGATGAAAAAGAAACGGAATATGGTTTTGGCAGCTACAGTGTTTTTTGGCGTTGCAGTTTATGTTGCAGCAGGTGCATTATCACCTGTTACAGATGTTCACAGGCCTTGGATTATCGGACATCGGGGAAGCAGTGCAGGTATTGAAAATACGATGGAAGCGGTAAAGGGAGCTTCTGATTTGAACTGCGCATTTGCAGAAGTGGATGTGCAGTTAACGAAAGACGGTGTTCCGGTGCTGATTCACGACACTAATCTTTGGCGTCTTTCCGGGGAGCGGGTTAATGTGGCAGATTTGACTTTGAAAGAATTGCAGGCGCGAAAGATTCGAGATAGAAATCATCCGGGGGAGGAAGGACGGATTCCGACTTTGGAGGAAGCCATCCGGTTTGCAAAGAATGCGAAAAGTGGTATGGGTCTTCTCATTGAACTGAAACCGTCGGGCGGTAATGAGAAGGAACTGGCGGCGGCTGTTATTAAATTAGTGGAAAAATTTGATTTTGGTGATCGGACGATTTTTATGTCCTTATATTATGACTGCATTTATCCTATTACAACAGCACATCCTGAATGGTGGGTGGGATATTGCATCTTTGGCACTTCTGGAGATATTGATGACTCCATTTGGAAGTATGATATAGATTTTCTTGCACCGGAAGAAAATCAAATCAGTTATTCGCTGGTGTATCAGGCGAGAACTCACGGGTTGCCTGTATATGTCTGGACGGTATATGACTTTGAGAAAGCCAGACAGTATTTGCAGATGGGCGTTAGCGGGATTATTACTGACTATCCGGAACTGATGAGACCTGAAATGGAAAAATTTCTGAGAGGTAGCAGTGAAAAACAGTACCAATGGAGAGGGGAAAGTTATCCGAAATCGGGGGTATTTCTGCAACAATAAAAATGGGAGCCTCTTCCCTTTTCTTTTATTCCCAAATCTTTGTCATATGTGAGCTGTTGATGTCATATGCTTTTTTTATGAAACTGCTAAATGAGATTACATATGATTTTGATATAAGAGGACCGAAGATTACAGCTTCTGCGAAAACTGCCATCATCGAAAATGTGAAACAGGTGGTGCTAATAAGCGACACGCAGGTGACGGTAGATACGGGGCGTTTCTATGTAACGGTGACGGGCGACCGTTTTATCATCAGTGAAATTTGGGAAGGGCGAATGGAACTTGAGGGCGAAATCACAGGAATCGAATTTTATAAAACATCGGGTAAACGTTAAACTAGAGGGATTTAAGCCGGAGAGGATTCTCTCGCAGGCAGCAGCAAAGGGCATTCTGCTGCGTCAAGTCCGCTATAAAGACGAAACTGAAGTTTATTTTACAGTCAGCAAGGAAGGTCTGCGCACTTTAAAAAAACTGGCAGGGAGCAAATACAAAATCACGCAGATTGGTGAAGGCGGTACAGTCTGCCTTTTTAAAAAATTGAAGGCAGGAAAGATGATGATTGCAGGAATCTGCGTGTTTCTGTTATTTTTCTTTGCACAGACACTCTTTGTACGGGAAATTAATATTATTGGGTGTGAAACCATTACGGAAACCAGTATCAGGGAACTGATTGCAGAAGAGGGGCTTTACGAGGGAGCACTGCGCCGTTTTGACTGTGATGATATAGAGAAAAAACTATTTCAAAACTTTGATACTATCGTCTGGAGCAGGGTGGCTTATGAAGGCGGCTATGTAGAAGTGCAGATTTCGGAAAGTAAACAGGCACCAGCTGCCGCCGCAAATAGTAAAAAGCCCTGTGATATTGTCAGCGATCAAGACTGCTATATCGAGCGAATTTACACCTATAAAGGAAGGGCGCTTGTAGCCGAGAACGATTTTGTGAAAAAAGGAGATATTCTTATCGCAGGTACCGTGCCGATAGAGCATCCCTCCTATCCGGTGGAGGAGGACGCAAAACTGGAGCACTATACTCATGCAGACGGCAAAATTGTGGCAAGAGTACCGTACTATTTTTCCTTCTATATGGATGCCGGGGAGTCAAAAAAGCGGGCGGAAGCCCTTTTACGGGATTGGATAAAAGAAAATACACCTAAAAACGCTGAAATTTTAAATAAAGACTTTTACTTTGACGAAAAAAAAGGTAAAATTAGAGTGTATGGAACTGTAGAAACTCGCCAGAGAGTTGGCGTAGAAAAGGAGATTGTAATTGACAAAGGCAAGCGAGGAACTAAAGAGAATTCAGATAGAGGATGATATAGATCGGATTGAGCTTTTTGGCAATATGGATGCCAATTTGAATTTGATTCAGGATAACACAGGTGTTGAGATTTTCCAAAGAGATGATAGTCTTCTTCTTCGAGGAGAGGAAATCGGGCTGGCGGAGAATATCCTAAAGGAACTGATGGCGGTACAAAGAAGCGGAGAACACCTGGATGTTCAGAAAGTGAACTATATCATAGGTCTTGAGAAGCAGGGACTTTCTTATAGAGAAAATAATGTCAGCAAGGATATTATCTGCTTTACCAGCAAGGGAAAACCTCTGCGTCCAAAGACCATCGGACAGAAAGAGTATGTAAACAGCATTCGCAAGAAGGATATTGTGTTTGGAATTGGTCCTGCGGGAACGGGAAAGACTTATATTGCAGTTGCTATGGCGGTAAGTGCTTTTAAAAATAAGGAAGTTCAGAAAATCATTCTGGCAAGACCGGCAGTAGAGGCAGGAGAACGTCTAGGATTTTTGCCGGGAGATTTACAGGAAAAAGTGGATCCGTATTTAAGACCGCTTTACGATGCCCTTTATGATGTATTGGGCAGAGAAAATGCACTGAGGCTCAAGGAAAAAGAAGCCATCGAAGTGGTGCCCCTGGCCTATATGAGAGGCAGAACTTTGGACAACGCTTTCATTATTTTGGACGAGGCGCAGAACACTACAAGGGAGCAGATGAAAATGTTTCTGACTAGAATGGGCTTTGGCTCTAAGGTCGTTGTGACCGGTGACGTGACCCAGATAGACTTGCCGAGAGGCAGGAAGAGCGGTCTGGTGGAAGCTGAGCGGGTGCTAAAGCATGTAAAGGACATCGACTTTTGTTATCTGAAAGATGTCGATGTAGTGCGTCACGAGTTAGTAAAGAAAATTATTAACGCTTATGATATCTATTATAAAAAACACCCGGAAGAAATACAGGAATAATTGAGGTTTACCAGATGAAAATATTTTTTGAAGAAGAACAGCAGGTCAGTAAGGAAATTTTAGAGACCATGGAAAAGGCGTTCGGACGCTGTCTTACTCTTTTAGGTATCGACGAAGGTCGCAGCGAAATCAGTGTTACCTTTGTAGGAGAAGAGGAGATTCGCTGCCTGAACAGGGATTACAGAAAGACGGACAAGGTTACTGACGTGCTCTCGTTCCCACAGTTTGATGACCTCGATGAGCTTCCGGAAGTTGGAGAAATTTGTCTGGGTGATGTGGTAATTTGTAAAGAACAGGCACAGCGTCAGGCAGAGGAATTTGGACATGCCTTTGAACGGGAAATCATTTATCTGTTTACACACAGTGTGCTGCATCTTCTGGGTTATGACCATATGAAGGAGGCAGACAAGAACGAAATGCGGGAGAAAGAAGAGCAGGTAATGGCGTATCTGGGAATCGGAAGATAAATTACCTTAGCAAAAAAGGAGATGAACATGGAAGATAGGGAGTTATTTCAAAAAGCACAATCAGTCCTAAAAAACGCCTATGTGCCTTTTTCGGGATTTCGGGTTGGCGCAGCGCTTTTAACAGCAGAGGGGAAAGTGTTTACTGGTGTCAATGTAGAAAATTCATCTTATGGCGGCACTATCTGCGCAGAGCGCACCGCTTGCGTGAAAGCGATTTCTGAAGGTGCTGCAGATTTCGTGACCATTGCCATCGCAGCAGAACAGGGGTGTGCGTTTCCCTGCGGTATTTGCAGACAGTTTCTCTATGAGTTTGCGCCGGCGCTGCGGGTGATTGTAGGAGAAGACGAGGAACATTTGAAAGAATATACATTGCAGGAATTATTGCCGGAAGGATTTAGAATATGATGAAATCAGGATTTATCGGTATTATCGGTCGTCCCAATGTGGGAAAATCGACACTTTTAAACAGCATATTAGGAGAGAAGGTTGCAATTACAACGGACAAGCCTCAGACGACCAGAAACAGCATTCGTGGTATTTATACCAGATTTGATGATGAGGCAGTGACCGGTACAGACGGTGTGCAGATGGTGTTCATCGATACGCCGGGCATACACAAGGCGAGAAACAAGCTGGGTGAGGCTATGACGGAAATGGCGGTCAACACTTATAAAGAAGTAGATGTGGTTCTATTCCTTGTTGACGGCAGCATGAAAAAAGGTCCGGGAGACAAGTATATTCTGGATATGATCAGAGATTTGGATACGCCCAAAATTCTGGTTATCAACAAAATTGATAAAATGGAACCGGAAGAATACAAAGAAATTTTTGACGAGTACGAAGAGACCGGCGTCTTTGACGCAATCTACGGTACTTCTGCCCTTGAGGGAAAAAATGTACCGCAGCTGCTTGCAAAGATTGAAACCTATTTGGAAGAGGGGCCGATGTTTTTCCCCGAAGACATGGTAACAGACCATCCGGAACGGTTTATTGTCAGCGAAATCATCAGAGAGAAGGTGCTCAATTACCTGGAAGAGGAGGTGCCGCACGGTGTTGCCATAGAAATTGAGTCCTATAAGGAAGAGCCGAACATTACTAGAATCGGCGCGGTAATTTACTGCGAAAGAAAATCCCATAAGGGTATTATCATCGGCAAGCAGGGCAAGAAACTGAAGGGTATCGGCAAAAGTGCCCGTCTTGAAATGGAAGCACTTCTTGGAACTAAAGTGTTTTTGCAGCTGTGGGTCAAAGTAAAAGAAAACTGGCGTGACAGCGACTTTGCACTGTCTAATTTTGGTTATAAGGAATAAGGGATGTACACGAGCACAGAGGGGATTGTCTTTCGGCAGGTAAAAGCAGCCGGCGGCAGGCGAATGATTCTTTTATTTACAAAAAAATATGGAAAAATCAGTGCGGGCAGCAGTCTAAGCGAGAAAGGCAGGAATAAAGCTGCGCTGGCGCTGCGCCCGTTTACTTATGGAAATTATGAGTTATATAAGGGAAGAGAGTACTATAATCTTAACAGTGGAGAGGTAAGGCGCAGCTTTTTTAGAATCGGCGAAGATGTAGATAAATATATGGAATCCGCGTTTGTGCTGGAACTTACGGAAAAGATGATGCCGGAGGATTTGCCGCAGCCAAAACTTTTCAATCTTCTCGTGGAATTTCTAACTGCCATGGAGAAGCGGGAGAAGAAGCATCGGACACTGGTTTTGGCCTATGAAGTCAAGGCGATGGGCATTTTAGGCGTCTTTCCTGTTTTGGACTGCTGTGCCTGCTGCGGAGAGAAAGAGCAGTTGCAGTACTTTAGTGTTCGGGACGGCGGTATGGTTTGCGGAAAATGCAGAAATAACAGCAATGATACATTGATTTATGCGCCGAAATTTGATATAGTTAATATATTAAAGTTTTTTTCAAAAATGCCTATGAGCGGCTTTGAAAAAATTGCGCTTGCAGATAGTGTAGGCGAGCTGCTGCAGTGCATTTTACGCGAATATATGTCATATTATTTAGAGATTGGCACGTTAAACAGCGAGAATATGTTTAGAGGAGAATTTTAGGAGGTATCAACATGGAAATCACATTAGAAAAGATTGAACTGGTGAAAGACAGAACCGGCGTGACCTATAAGGAAGCCAAGGAAGCTCTTGAAGCCGCAGAGGGGAATGTGGTAGACGCGATTATTGCAATAGAGGAAACCATTGACCAGAAGCCGGCGGCAAAACTGGGAGAACAGAAGGAAGCATTGATTGCCAAGATGAAAGAGGCGGTGAAGAAAGGAAATATTTCTAAGATTTTAGTTACTCGTGACGGAGATACACTGGTGAATATTCCTCTGACTGTTGGGGTTTTAGGGACTGTTGTTGCACCATGGGGGATGATTGCAGGTATCGTTGCAGCATTTGGCTTCAAATGCAAGATTGAATTTGTAAAAGATGACGGCTCTGTTATTGATATTACAGAAAAGGCTGAAGACCTTTACGAAGATGCCAAAGAAAAAGGTTCCGATATCTATGGAGATATTAAAGAAAAGGCGCCTGGCGTTTATGAAGATATCAAAGAAAAAAGCGGCATTGCCTTTGCAAAGGCAAAGGATGCAGCGATGGAAGCAAAAGATAAGCTGAAAAAAGACAAAGGCTATGATGATGAAGATGATTTTGACTGCTGCGTCAACATTTGCGATAAGGAATGCGAGGTTTGTGTAGAGCCTTGTGAAGAAAGATGTGATGACTGTCAGTATGATGAAATTCACGAAGAATTTCAGAAAGAAGACTAAAATATATAGTGAGAAAGGTCAGGAATTTAATACTAATGAGCAAAGAAGTTACTATGGAAAAAATCGTTGCACTGGCGAAAAACAGAGGTTTTGTGTTTCCGGGATCGGAGATTTACGGAGGACTTGCAAATACTTGGGATTACGGTCCTTTAGGTGTGGAATTTAAAAATAACGTCAAGAAAGCCTGGTGGAAAAAGTTTGTACAGGAATCGAAATACAATGTGGGCCTTGATGCTGCTATTTTGATGAATCCGAGAACGTGGGAAGCATCCGGTCATGTAGGCGGCTTTGCGGACCCGCTAATCGACTGTAAGGAATGTAAATCCAGGTTCAGGGCTGACAAGTTGATTGAAGAGTACATGCAGGAAAACGGCATGGAAGTTCTTCCTGTTGACGGCTGGTCCAATGAAAAACTGGAAGGATATATTGCCGAAAAAGGGATTAAATGCCCAGATTGTGGAAAGAGTAATTTTACAGGCATCAGACAGTTTAACCTGATGTTTAAGACTTTTCAGGGAGTTACAGAAGATTCCAAGGCGGAGATTTACTTAAGACCTGAAACAGCGCAGGGTATTTTCGTAAACTTTAAGAATGTACAGAGAACGGCAAGAAAGAAAATTCCGTTTGGTATCGCCCAGATTGGTAAATCCTTCCGTAACGAGATTACGCCGGGTAACTTTACATTCAGGACCAGAGAGTTTGAGCAGATGGAACTGGAATTCTTCTGTAAGCCGGGAACCGATTTGGAGTGGTTTGACTATTGGAAGCAATACTGCATTAACTTCCTCAAATCTCTGAATATGAATATGGAAAATATCAGAACCAGAGATCACGAGAAAGAAGAACTTTCTCACTACAGCAATGCAACCACTGACCTGGAATACTTATTCCCGTTTGGCTGGGGTGAACTTTGGGGGATTGCAGACAGAACTGACTTTGACCTGAGACAGCACAGTGAGTTCTCCGGACAGGAAATGAACTATGTAGATTCAGAAACGGGCGAAAAGTATATTCCGTACTGTATTGAGCCGTCTCTGGGTGCAGACAGAGTTGCACTGGCATTCCTCGTTGACGCATACTGTGAAGAAACTTTGACCGACGGAAACGGAAAGGAAGACACCAGAGTTGTGATGAAATTCCATCCGGCGCTTGCGCCATTTAAGGCTGCGGTACTTCCTCTTGCAAAGAAGCTGGCGCCGGTTGCCGAACCTGTTTATGAAGAACTTGCGAAGTATTTCAGCGTGGACTACGATGCAGCTGGATCTATCGGAAAGAGATACAGAAGAGAAGATGAAATTGGTACACCGTTCTGCATCTGTGTAGATTTTGATACGGAAGCTGACGGATGTGTGACCATTCGTGACAGAGATACAATGGAGCAGGTTAGACTGCCGATTGGGGAAGTAAAGGGATACATCGAAGAAAAGCTAATCTTTTAATCGGTGGAAGAAGGAGATTAGAGCATGAGCAAATTTGTATATGCGTTTAACGAAGGCTCAAAGGACCTCGTAGGGCTTCTCGGCGTAAAGGGGGCAAATCTGGCTGAAATGACCAGAATTGGACTGCCGGTACCTTTTGGATTTACTGTGACAACGCAGGCGTGCAATCAATATGTTGAACAGGATTGCACGATTGGCGAGGATATCGCTGCTGAAATATTTGTGAAGCTTGAGGAACTGGAAGAAGTCACCGGAAAAAGATTTGCTGATAAAGAGAATCCTTTGTTGGTGGCGGTTCGCCCTAGTGCAGCGTGTGCTGATGTTCAGACGCCGGATACTATCTTGAACCTTGGATTAAACGATGATATAGCAGAATGTTTGAGTCAGCAGACTGCAAATTCCGGATTTGCTTATGACTGTTACAGAAGACTGCAGCAGATGTATGAAGCGACAGTGGGATGCGGAAGTTTTCCGCAAAATCCAAAGGAGCAGCTCCTTGCTGCAATTGCCGCTATATTTTCTGCATGGCATAGCACAGATACACAGGGCACAGGCATTGCAGTCTGTGTGCAGGCTATGGTGTTTGGAAATCTGGGAGAGGATTCCTGCACCGGAGTTGCCCATTCCAGAAACCCAGAAAATGGTGAGAACTTGCTCTTA
This sequence comes from Anaerotruncus sp. 80, assembly GCF_009936115.1. Classification (NCBI taxonomy): domain Bacteria; kingdom Bacillati; phylum Bacillota; class Clostridia; order Eubacteriales; family Oscillospiraceae; genus Anaerotruncus; species Anaerotruncus sp. 80. The sequence continues at coordinate 66,440 of NZ_QWES01000001.1, read as the reverse complement.
GGAGAATTCTTGCAAAACGCGCAGGGAAAACTGAAGGCGGCAGAATCGGGGCGATGTGCAGTAAAATCTTTGAAAGAAATGCCAATGATTTTCCCTGCTGCTTATGAAGAACTTATGCGGATTTCTGCGGTATTGGAAAAGTATTTTTTGGACATGCAGGACATGGAATTTGTCGTTGAGCGCGGCAAGCTATGCATGGTGCAGACTGGCGCTGCGAAGCGAACTGCGGAAGCGGCAGTAAAAGCGGCGGCAGATATGGCTAGCGAAGGACTGATTACCAAGGAAACGGCGGTTTTGAGAATTGATCCAAGCAGAACCTCCTGCTTAAACGGTGGCTGTGCTGAAGAATTGGAAAAAATTCTGTCTTGGGCTGACGAAATTAGGACACTGAAAATCAGAGCCAATGTGGACAGACTGGAGGAACTGCAGACAGCAGCAGCCCTTGGTGCAGAAGGAATTGGACTTTGCCGAACGGAGCAGATTCTTCTTAAAAGAGAAAATTTGCCAATAATCTGTCAGGCGGTGATGGCGGATAGTCAGCAGCAAAAAGCCCATGCTCTGGAAAAACTGTTTCAGTATCAGAAAGAGTGTTTTAAGACAATCTATGAAGTGATGGAGGATAGACCTGTCGCCATTCGGCTGCTGGATGCGCCTCTTTCTACGTACCTGCCTCATACAGAGGAGGATATTAGATGGGTTTCAGCATGTACAGGTATTTCCTGTACGCAGATTGAAGAAACATATAAGCGGCTTCAGGAAATGAATCCTATGTTGGGTCACAGAGGTTGCAGACTAGCTGTTACTTATCCGGAAATGGCGGAAATGCAGACTCGTGCTATTATAGAAGCTGCTATCGAGGTGCAGCAGCAAAAAGGTATTGAAGTTTCACCAGAGATTATGGTGCCGCTCATTGGAATTGATAAAGAGATGGAATTTGTCAAGGACATCGTAGTTAGAACGGCACAGCAGTGCAGCGAAAAGAGTGGCTGTGAAGTACGCTTTTATGTGGGCACTATGATTGAAGTACCCAGAGCAGCACTGATTGCGGATAAAGTAGCGAAAGAGGTGGATTTTTTCTCCTTTGGTGCCAGCGATTTGACGCAAATGACCTTTGGATTTTCTAGAAACGACACGGAACTAATGATTGCAGAATATATCCGAAAAGGAATTTTAACGGAGGACCCGTTTCAGACCATCGACAGAGATGGAATTGGAAGCCTGATGGATACAGCTGTTAAGGCAGGCAGACAGGTGAAGCCAACCCTAAAAATCGGGCTTTGCGGTGAACACGGGGGAGACCCTGCCAGCATTGCGTTCTGTCACCAGCTTGGACTGAACTATGTGTCCTGCAGACCACAGCTTTTGGCTGCTGCAAGAATTGCGGCGGCGCAGGCGGTGCTAAACGATAAGCAATAGCAAAAAAATAGGCGGACCTCCTGTGGATTTTGCAGCGAGGTCTGTTTTGTAAAAGGTAGCTTCAGAAATTGACAAAATTTTGTCAAAAATTCTGAAAGAGTATTTACATTGGCGCAAAAATATTATATAATTTAATAAAGTAGGAGTAATTGAGATTTAAATGATGAGTTTTTGGGGAACACATACTGGCAATTTAATGATGACAATGCTGATTTCCATGGTTCCCGTTCTCGAACTGCGAGGAGCAATCCCCGCAGGTGTAGCAGCGGGACTTTCTGTAAAAGAAGCGCTTGTCGTTTCGATTATAGGTAATCTGCTGCCAGTACCGATTATTATTCTCTTTGTCAGAAAAGTTTTTGACTGGATGAGAAAAAAAAGCGAGAGACTGGATTTTCTTGTGTGCCGCTTTGAAGAGAAAGCGAAGAAACAGTCTGTCATGATTGATAAATACGAATGGTTTGGTCTAGTGCTTTTAGTAGCAGTGCCACTTCCAGGCACCGGCGCTTGGACCGGCGCACTGGTAGCAGCTATGTTGAATATGCGACTGAAGAGAGCACTGCCGGCTGTCTTTATCGGCGTAGTAATTGCCGGAATTGTTGTCTCTTATATCACATACGGGGCAAGTATGCTGATTTAAGAATATAGAAAGTAAGCCTTTGATTAAGAAAGAAACGCAAGGAGGAGGTAAGATTGTTGACGATTTTAGGACTGACAGTTAGCATGTCGGTATTCTGGCTTGTTGCGACGATTGTCTTTGTCGTAGTAGAGGGCTTGACTATGGGACTGACCACCATCTGGTTTGCAGGCGGCGCAGTGATTGCACTTGCGGCTTCGCTTTTAGGTGCAGGCATTGCTGTGCAGGTAGTACTTTTCTTTGTTGTATCCGTTGTTCTGCTGGTTTCAACGAGGAAACTCTTCGTCAAGAAGCTGCAAACTGGTGTAGAGAAGACCAATGTTGATGCATTGATTGGAAAAGAAGCCGTTGTTATTTCAGCGATTAAACCTTTTGAACCGGGTATCATCAAGCTTTCTGGTCAGGACTGGACTGCGGTCAGCCAGAACAGCGAGGATTCTCTGGATGAAGGAAGCAAGGTTAAAGTGATTAGGATAGAAGGGGTCAAAGCAGTTGTAGCCCCTTGGATTCAGTAAGGAGATTAATATGGAAGCTATTATTAATGTAATTATTATCGCAATCGTGATTGTTATTCTGATTTCTCTGGTTGTAACCAATATCAGAATCGTGCCGCAGGCAAGAGCCTATGTCATCGAAAGGCTGGGTGCATATAAAGGAACCTGGCAGGTGGGTCTCCACTTCAAAATTCCTCTCATCGATAAAATTTCAAGAAAAGTATCTTTGAAGGAAAAAGTCATCGATTTTCCGCCTCAGCCGGTCATCACCAAGGATAACGTAACCATGGAAATTGATACAGTTGTATATTTTCAGATTACTGATCCGAAGCTCTATACTTACGGTGTAGAAAGCCCGATGGACGCTATCGAAAATCTGACAGCAACAACCCTTCGAAATATCATCGGTGAGCTGGAGCTGGACGAATCCCTGACAAGCCGTGAGCACATCAACACTAAAATTAGAATGGTGCTGGATGAGGCGACTGACCCATGGGGTATAAAAATCAACCGTGTAGAAGTAAAGAACATTACACCGCCGAGAGATATTCAGATGGCTATGGAAAAACAGATGCGTGCGGAACGTGAAAGAAGAGAGGCAATCCTCAGAGCTGAAGGTGAAAAGAAATCCGCAGTGCTGATTGCAGAGGGTAATAAAGAGGCTATGATTCTGGAAGCACAGGCAAGCAAAGAGTCTAAAATTTTGGAAGCTGAGGCCAGAAAGGAAGCTGCAATCAGAGAAGCAGAAGGTGAAGCAGAAGCCATCAGAATGGTACAGCAGGCGACCGCTGACGGTATTAGGATGTTGGTAGAATCTCAGCCGAATAAAGAGGTTATTGCACTGCAGAGTCTGAACTCCTTTGAGAAGGCAGCAGACGGGCAGGCGACCAAGATTATCATTCCGTCCGAAATTTCTGGTCTTGCAGGCCTTGCAACTTCTCTGAAGGAATTGGTAAAAGAAGACTAATCGGATCTGACTAATTGATAAGTAAATAATGTAACGCAGGAATTTTAGATAGCTCCTGCGTTATTTTTTCTGAGAAAGGTATGCGCCTAAAGATTATACCAATTTTTCTGTCAGTCGTGCGTGCAGCGATTCAGCTGATGTGTTACAATAAAGGCAATATGAAAGAAAGAAGGACATCGCCATGATCGGAATTGGAATTGATACTGGAGGAACCTGCACCGATGCAGTGGTATTCGATACCAGGAGCCATCAGGTGCTTTCTCAGAGTAAGACACTGACAACGAAGCGAGATTTAAAAGTTGGTATTCTAACGGTGCTGAAAGGACTGGAGAAAGAAGCTGTTTCCAGGGCGCAGTATATTTCTTTGTCTACGACTTTGGCGACCAATGCCTGTGTAGAGCATAAGGGAGGCAGAGCTAAGCTGGTGTTGATCGGCGTAAATCCGGCACAGATTGAAAAGACCAGGGAGGCTTACGGATTGCCGTCTCTTTCTGAGATCTATTTTATGACAGGGGATGCGAAGAAAGATGACAGTCCGGAAAACACACCGGACTGGGGAAAACTAAAAGCGGATTTACAAAGTCAGTTTGCAGAGTATGACAGCGCAGCTATCGTGCAGGTCAATCCCAAATACGATGATGGAGCCTACGAGATAGAAGCGGCGCGTATCATCGGCGAAAGTCTGGGAATCCCCTGTGTGAGAGGATATGAGCTTTATCAGGAACTGAACGTGCTTCGCAGAGGTGCGACAGCTTTGCTCAATGCAAGATTGCTTCCGGTCATGGAGGAATTTTTCGCTTCCATCGATGCATCGCTGGCAGAGATGAATTTGCATCTGCCTATCGTCATCGTCAGGAGTGACGGTACCATTATGAGCAAGGAGTTTGCTGCACAGAGGCCGGTAGAAACCTTGCTTTGCGGTCCAGCTGCCAGTATTATCGGTGCTATGGAGCTTTCCAGCTATGAGGACGCATTGATTGTAGACATCGGCGGAACTACCAGCGATGTAGCATTTGTCAAAAATGGTGTGCCCGTTTCTACAGAGGGAGGCATTACGATTGGCGAGTGGAAAACAATGGTAAAGGGCGTTTCTATTGATACTTTCGCGCTTGGCGGCGACAGTGCGGTCAAGTATAAGGGACGGAATCTTTACCTGGAAAAACGCCGCTATATTCCGCTCTGTATGCTGGCAAGTCAGTATCCGGAAGTGATAAAAAAGCTGAAAACGCTGGTACATATGGATCAGCCTTTCAGCTATCCGGCTCATGAGTTTTTCGTGTTGATGGGAATGCCGGAGAATCTAGCTAGATATACGATCGCAGAACAGCGTTTTATTAAGGCGCTGGCTTTAGGACCGTTGATTTTTAAGGACGCTGCAGATGCGGCAAGAATCAGTCCGCATGTTTTGCATATGAAGCGTCTTGAGGACGAAGGGATTGTTATGCGTGCGGGGATGACACCTACTGATGCAATGCACGTGTTTGGCGACTATACGGAGTTTGACTGCGAAGCCAGCAGGCTGGGTGCGGCATACCTTTCTAGCGTAACAAAGCTGCCTGCTGAGGAGGTTTGCAAGGAGATTTACAATCTGACAAAGTCCAGATTATACAGTAATCTGGTGCGGATTCTGATGAAATATAAGACGGGAAAAGATCTTACGGAAGAGGAAACAGAGCAGTTGGAAAAGCTGACGACAATGATTTTTTCAGATCAAGTTTCTGGAAGTGGATCCTGCCTGATTCCATCATTTGTGACACCGTCCAGGCTCATTGGAATCGGTGCCCCGACAAAGATTTTTATGGAAGATGTGGCAAGGCTTCTTGGCACTGAGGCAGATTTCCCGGAAGCAGGCAAGGTTGCAAACGCTATCGGTGCGGCTATGGGGAATATCAGCACAGAAAGTACGATTATCATCGAACCGTACAAAGGCATCAAGAGTTCCTATTTGACCTACGTGATTACCGGCGGTGAAAAAACTTTCTCTATTCCTGAATATAGCGAAGCAGTAGAGGCAGCAAAGCGACTGGCAAAACAGGCGGCAGAGAAGCGAGCAAGGCAGCAGGGAGCCTTAGGGACCATTGAAGTGGAGCTCACGGTTAAAGAAAATACTTATCAGAGGAATAAATATGCACATCCGGAACTTTTAGATACGAAGGTTACCGCCAAAGCTCTTTGGGAGCGGGAATAAATAAAAACTGCGAGAAAAACGCTGTGGCCTGTGGGCTACAGCGTTTTTACTTCTATTATAGTCAGGGTATCATCTGCTACCTGAAACCGCACATCAAAGCCTGCGAAACGGATTCCGTAAATCCGCTGCGAGTCGCTCTGGTATGAAGGACGTGGATCCTGTGAGAGTACTTCTAAAAGTCCTTTTTGCAGTTTCTCTGGAATCGCAGAACGCAGCGGTGCGGGAAAATTCACCTTCAGCTGATAATTTCTGGTTTCTTCCTGAAAGCCACAGACGGCATCCGAATGGCAGTCCGTTGTGATATACGGTTTTATGTCATAAATCGGTGTGCGATCCATTAAATCTGCGCCGGAAACGACAATCACTGGACCCAGTTTCGGATCCTGCTTGATTTCTTCTATGCGAACTGATGAGAGAGCAAGACCGTTGGGTCTGAAGGAAGAGCGGGTTGCAAAGACCCCAACTCGTTTGTTTCCTCCAAGGCGCGGCGGGCGCACCGTAGGCGACCAGTTTTTTTCGGTAATCTGAGGGTTTTCTGAAAATCCCCAGATAAGCCAGATGTGTGAAAAGCCTTCCAGACCTCGAAGAGAATCCATGCTGCGGTAGGGCTTTTCAAAGATAATCCTGGATTCTATGCCCTGGGCAAGCCCGCTCTGACGGGGAATACCGAATTTATCAGGAAATACGCTCTCCATGTGAGCGATAGGCGAAATCAGCAGATTCATTTATCTGTCTTCCCAGGCTTTTTTTACAGCGGCAGCGAGAGCATTGGCAGCATCTTTGTTAAATACGGTCGGCAGAATATTTTCTGGGCAAAGTTCGTCTGCAGGAATGCTGTCAGCCAGTGCATAAACTGCAGCGATGAGCATGTCCTCGGTGATGGTTGTAGCCTTTGCATCGAGAGCGCCGCGGAACAGCGAAGGGAATACCAATACATTGTTAATCTGGTTTGGATAGTCGGAACGACCTGTGCCGACTACTGCAGCGCCAGCAGCCTTTGCATCATCCGGGAAAATTTCTGGAACAGGATTTGCCATAGCGAAGATGATTGGATCTTTTGCCATGGTTTTTACCATATCAGAAGAGAGGACGCCTGGTGCGGAAACACCGATGAATACATCAGCATCAACAACAGCTTCTTTCAGACTGCCCTCTATATTGTCAGGATTGGTGAAGTCAAGAAGTTCTTTCTTGGCGCTGCTCAGCTGTCTGTGAGCGGAAACAATGCCTTTGCTGTCGCAAATTAAGATATCTCGGCACCCTAGATTATATGCCATTTGAGCGATTGCGCTGCCTGCTGCACCAGCGCCATTAATGACAATTTTGCAGTTCTCCATGGCGCGACCTGTGATACGCAGCGCATTGATCAGAGCAGCACAGGTAACGATGGCGGTACCGTGCTGATCATCGTGAAATACCGGGATATTCAGTTCTTTTTTCAGTCGTCTTTCTACCTCAAAGCAGGCAGGAGCAGCGATATCTTCCAGATTGATACCGCCAAAGCCAGGGGCAATATTCTTGACAGTTGCAATAATTTCTTCAGGATCTTGTGATGCCAGGCAAATTGGGAAGGCATCTATACCTGCAAAATGTTTAAAGAGAATCGCTTTTCCCTCCATAACCGGCATGCCGGCAAGGGCTCCGATGTTGCCAAGCCCCAAAATGGCAGAACCGTCAGTTACGATGGCAACCAGCCTGTCTCTCGATGTGTATTTGGAAGCTGCTTCTGGGTCATCTTTTATGGCAAGACAAGGCGTTGCAACTCCAGGCGTATAGTAGACCGCTAAATCTTCTGCGTCTTTCAGTTCTACTCGAGAGGTAATTTCAATTTTGCCGCCAGCCTTTTCATGACGTTCCAGTGCTAATTTTCCGTAATCCATGTGAATCAGTCCTTTCCTTATATGTAGCTTATAAAATGGGGATGTAAAACCATTATTATTAGATTTTCTGGCCAAATACTTTGGCGTTACCAGTATACAATAAATAGCATAGAAAATCAAATCTCATAGAGTTTTTTCTATATTCTCTTCCAGTAGGTAGTTTTACCGTTTAATCCTTAATGCTGTGATTAAAAGTTTACAATTTCCTTTTTATGGAAGATTTGGTATACTATTTATAAATTGCGGATATGCTATGTGATTTATAAAGATAATAAAAATGGAAGGGATGTTATAATAAGAAATGACAAGAGAATATGCCTATGCAGGAATCACAATTTTTCTGTGGGGGTCATCTTTTGCAGTCATAGGACTAATGGTAAAGGAACTGCATCCTATGGTTATGCTCTTTTTCAATAGTTTGGTCGCTTTTTTGTTTTTATTTGCTTTAAATACTGCTCAGGGAAAGTTGAAAAAAGGTCGTAGCGGAATTAAAAAGAAGGAGCTGCACGTTCTAGTGTTGCTGGGACTGATGACCTTTTTCTATAATGCGATGATTAACAGCAGTCTCGGATACTTAAAAGCGCAGCAGTCCAGTGTCATTAATTATTTATGGCCGTTTTTTCTGGTGATTTTTTCCTGTATCCTTTTAAAGGAGAAAATGACTGTTTGGAAAGGGCTGGCACTTTTAATTTCTTTCCTTGGTGTAGCTATCGTAGTGACAGAAGGAAATCTTGATAATTTGAGTGGTATCAGTCTTCCCGGGGTATGCCTTGCTGGTGGAGCAGCAGTATGTTATGGTCTGTTCTGCGTGATAAATAAAGGCGTTTCCGCCGATAATTTTGTAGGAATGATGTTGTATTATTTGATTTCTACCGTTGCATCGCTGATTGCATTACTGACACAGCAAATCGAAATTCCGGTGCTAACACTGCCGCAGTGGGGCGGTGTCTTATGGACAGGGGTGTTGGTTTACGGACTGAGCTATGCCCTTTGGGCAAAAGCCTTACAGACCGGAAACATAGCGATTATTTCCAATTTGGCGTATATTACTCCGGTGGCTTCCCTTGTTTGGATTTACTTCCTCATGGGAGAGAAAATCGAACTGTTTGCAATCGCAGGATTGTTGTTTATTTTAATTGGTATCGCAGTGCAAATCTTCGGGGAGTATAAAAAACTTCCGGGCAAAGTGCGTGCGACTGAATGACTTGCACCATTTTCCTTATAAATAGCTTGTATGGTGCGCTTTTCAGCAGGTTACTGCTGCCACCTGCACCATTTTTCGAAAAAACACAGTCAATGGTGCGAAATTTTTTGTACACTACTTAAATTTATGTATTTTAAGGAACACAAAGGAAAAAGCTGGAAATTCTATTTTCCAGCTTTTTCTAATTTATAGCCTTTGCACTATTTTACTTGCCTAGTTTTGCATCATTGTCCTCACATTTGGATTTAATGGTGCAGGAAACTTACCGTTCTACCGAAGGCAGACTGTCGAATCCGATTTGCAAATCTTCATCGGTCGGTACGTAGTCATTCATGGTACCGTCATTGAACTGTTCGTATGCTTTCAGGTCAAAGTAGCCGGTTCCGGTCAGACCGAAGAGAATGGTCTTTTCTTCACCTGTTTCCTTGCAGTGGAGCGCTTCGTCGATAGCAGCTTTGATAGCGTGGCTGCTTTCCGGTGCAGGCAGAATGCCTTCCACTCTGGCAAAATCGCTTGCAGCTTTGAAGACTTCGGTTTGTTCGTAGCTTCTTGCTTCCATCATGCCCTGATCATAAAGTTCAGAAAGAATTGGACTCATGCCGTGGTATCTAAGACCGCCTGCATGGTTTGGAGAAGGAATAAAGCCACTGCCCAGGGTATACATTTTAGCCATCGGCGTTACTTTTCCAGTGTCGCAGAAGTCATAAGCGTATTTACCTCTGGTCAGACTCGGGCAGGAGGCAGGCTCTACTGCGATGAATCTGTAGTCTTTTTCTCCGCGGAGCTTTTCACCCATGAATGGGGAAATCAGTCCGCCCAGATTGGAGCCGCCGCCGGCGCAGCCGATGATAATATCAGGGGAAATTCCATATTTGTCCATGGCAGCCTTTGCTTCCAGACCGATGACACTCTGATGAAGGACAACCTGAGAAAGTACGCTTCCCAGCACATATCTGTATCCATCTTTCGATAAAGCTGCTTCAACAGCTTCAGAAATAGCGCAGCCCAGACTTCCTGTAGTTCCCGGATGCTCTGCAAGGATTTTCTTGCCGATTTCAGTTGTATTGGAAGGGGAGGCAGTTACGTTAGCGCCGTAGGTTCTCATCACTTCTCGTCTGAACGGTTTCTGTTCGTAGGATACCTTTACCATGTATACGTTACAGTCAAGACCGAGATAAGCGCATGCCATGGAAAGGGCAGTACCCCATTGACCGGCACCGGTTTCTGTGGTGACGCCTTTTAGACCTTGTTTCTTAGCATAGTATGCCTGAGTGATTGCGGAGTTCAGCTTGTGACTGCCGCTGGTATTGTTTCCCTCGAATTTATAATAAATCTTTGCCGGGGTTTGCAGCTTTTCTTCGAGGCAGTAAGCGCGAACCAGCGGGGAAGGACGATACATCTTGTAGAAGTCCTGAATTTCCTGCGGAATATCGAAGTAAGGGGTATCGTTGTCCAGCTCCTGCTTTACAAGCTCTTCGCAGAATACCGGCGTCAGGTCAGCTTCAGTTACAGGCTGCAGCGTTGCAGGATTCAGCATTGGCGCAGGCTTTTTCTTCATATCTGCCCGAACGTTGTAATACTGCGTTGGCATCTCGTTTTCTTCCAGATAAATTTTGTAAGGGATTTTCTTTTCGTTGTTCATGTCTTCTTTCTCCTTTCAATTGTGCGCGGGAGAGGGGTGTATTTTAGCTCAAAAAGCAGAAAACTCCTGTCCCAGACGATATCTGCTGGGACAAGAGTATAAATTTCTCTTGCGGTGCCACCCGGCTTGACGATAGGTTTACCCTGTCATCCACTCTGCGCATACTATCATATGCCGACTTTGGTTACGAAGTGTCCTTCTCCGTCGCCCCTACTGCGGCATCGTGAAAAAGATAGCCGGTTCGGTTTGCCCTCAGGAGTCCATTCAGTTCTGTCTTTGCCTGCTGTAATCTCACCATCTACAGCTCTCTCAAAGGTAAGTCTCAAAGCTTACTACTCTCCATCAAAGGTTTAGCTCATATTTAATTCTTCCCTATCATAACACCGGAATTGGTAGTTGTCAATAAGTTTTTGTAAAAAACACAAAAATATTTTGTGAAATGTGTGGAAGTTATACAAATCCATGAGACTGATACATGTATTCTGAAATAATATAAATCAAATATAAAATAAAATAAAATAATTGTTGACTTCAAGTTACGAATGTAGTAATATCGAATAAACAGTAAATTGTTTTAAGGAAATGGAAATAGGATTTAAAAGGATGTTAACCATGTATAAAGGATTTGAAAAGAAATCAAACAGGATGGTAACATGTATTTGTATCGCTACATTGGTGATACTGCAATTAGGACTATGTTTTGACCGGAACACAGTTTATGCAGAGGAAGAGAAGGAGGCATATATTGTTATCACAAAGGATGGTGACAGTATTGAGAAGCTGAAAGAAGAATACAATGTGATAGCTGAAAATGGAGATGCATTAACTGTCGAAATTTCCGATTCTGAAGCTGCTCGTATAGAAACAGATAAAGATATTATTTGTGTAGAAAAGGATTTTACCATAGATACCGAAGTTGAAGCTGGTGAGGATATGGTTAAACCACTTAGTGAAATCTGGAATCAAGATGCGCTGAATATGGAAGCCTCATATTCCAATCAAATTGTAAAAGTAGCAGTGATTGATTCTGGTATTGATGTAACAGATAATATCACAGTGAAGGAAAGGAGAAACTTCATAAAAGATACTCCAGTAACAACACCTTTGTATGAGGATTTTACAGGACACGGGACCAGTGTTGCGAGCATGATTGCGGGCAGCGGAACAGGTAGTGATGTAATAGGTACAGGCGGTAATATTGAATTGCATTCTGCGAGGGTTTTAGATGAAAATAAGCAAGCACCTATCAGTAGCGTAGTTGAAGCAATCTATTGGGCAATAGAGAAGGATGTGAAGGTTATCAACATCAGTTTTGGTACGCAGATTTATTCAGAGGCACTAAAGACTGCGATTGATACAGCAACAGACAAGGGGATTCTTGTTGTAGCAGCTGCAGGAAATCGTGGAACACAGGGGGTTGACTATCCGGCAGCTTTCGAAAATGTACTGGCTGTGGGATCTGTAAATGCAGCAGGAAATGTCAGTGATTTTAGTGCAAAGGGTGAAGAAGTTGATGTCATGGCTCCTGGAGAGGCTGTATTGGCACAGGCAAACTTTGGAGAAGATTTAGTTCTATCCGGGACTAGTCTTGCAGCACCGCAAGTTGCAGGTATTGCAGCACGACTTTGGAGCAAAGATGTGGCAAAACCAGCAACTTTTATTAAGACTCTAATCAAGCTTAGTGCAAAAAAAATTGAATCCGCAGGAAGTGGATATGGGCTGGTGGATTATGGATATGCTTTAGAGATTTATGATGAGGTTTATGCACAGTTTGAAGAAATTGCTAGTGAAAAGAATGGGCATGTTGAAGAAACGAATATTCCACAGGAAGTAGATTTAGCTGAATCGTCTATTTCAGAGGTGAAAGAGGTTGCGTCAACTGAGAGTGTTCAAGAAGATGAAACAGATGTGGAGAGTGTGGAGGAACTTTCGGGAGAAGAAAGTGTTGGTGATGAAATTCACAAAGAAATCAGCGAAGAGGTGTCATTGGAGCCTCCGGTAAAGTCGGAGGATGAAATAAAGATTTTACCTGATGTTGAGAGCATTTCATTTGAGAAAATCGCAATGGAGCAAATTGAGGTTGCAGAGAATTTCGAACCAGTAGAGGATTTGAGTGATCCGATAGTGGATGGGAGTTGGGGATCTGAAGTGCATACTGCCTTTACGGGAAACGCAGCATTTAAACAAGGTGCTGTTTATGCAGATAACAAAACGCTTCATGCATTTGTTCAAGGAATAACAGGACATCCCGAGTTTCATGGATATGCATGGCATGATGATGCAGGAGGAGCACTCGGAACAGGGGATTGTAATTATATGGCTAACTATATGTTTCTTGTAAAAATTGCAGCAGCATATGGAAGAGGTGAAGGATATACTTCTGTTTCAAGGTCTGACGTTCCAGGACTTAATAAAATCTGTTATGATGAGATTCGTGCAGGAATTCAGGGGATACTTGACAGAGATAAAACATTATCGAGTGGCAATGCAGATATTGCAATTTGGGGGAAGAGTGATGCAAATCAGAAGGCTTTTGTGATGGGACTTGCAATGCATGTTGCAACAGATACATTTGCACATTCTGCCTTTGATAAATCATCGGTTGGATCATTAATGACTTGGCATAGGATTAAACACCCTAGTGCTGATGATATCACGATTCGTTCTGGAAGATATGACATTGCTAAAGCAGTCATCTCTAAAGTAGTTGATCGCCAGAATGGAAACCGATCAGGCTACGATACCTGCAATGACTTTCATAGTGAGAATTCATCGCATTATAAGATGCTTGATTTTAGAATTACAAAGATGAAAACTTTTGCAGAAGATTCGGGATATACAAACGCAACTGTATTAAGCGATTTTGGAAAGTTGCAATCACAGTAAGTTGAGTTATAGGAAATTTTAATGTAGTATGATGGAGAGGAAATATATAAGTGTGGACAAGTTTTTCACCAAGAAAAAATACAAAGTATATATTGCATTAATTATCGTTTTTGCTGTAATTTATGCCACCTATGAAAGACCGCAGTCTTCGGGGGAAATCCCTGACTGTGAAGCACTGGCACCGGTTCTGGCAGAAGCAGATTTTAATGGGTGGGATATTGATGAGAATACAATCAGCTTGTCAGATAAACAGAAAATAGCTTATCACAAGTACGGTTTTCGGAAAAAGCTGGTTGTAAAAGAACCTACGGTGTTGACTCAATATATTTGGGAAGATGGCAGTGAAAAAAATCTGCATTATGGTATTTATCGTGATGAGCAGCTGACAAAAGCAATCAGTGAAGTTGACATGGGATATAATCGAAAAGCGTCGGGGGCGATGGAAGAGGGCGCAGAGGAAAAGGATTATCCTAAGTATCAGGAAATGATTATAGAAACCCTTGAAAGGGGGACTTACTATATTGGTGTTTATACCATAAATGCAAAAGACGAGTTTGATTTTGCTTACCGCAGTCAATACTGCACGCTGCAAGAAGTATATCAACTCAAGGAAAACCAGGAACAGCATTTCTTTATCTGTAAATCTGTTCAGGAAACATTTTTTAAAATTGAGGCAGCGAGCAATCAGAAAATAGAAATTACCAGTACCTGCGAAACAGAAGATTTGCAGTTATGTCATGAGGATTTTTCTCTGATTGAAACCCTTGAAAAAAAGGAATCAGGAAAGGGGAATCTCTATACGGTTGAATTTCCGAAAGAGGGTATATATTATTTGAAGCACACTGGAGAACTTGATTTGCATCCATCTAACAAGGCACTGAATCCATGTTGTATATCGTATCACAGGATATACGACTGAATAGCGTACTAAGACATTCGTTATAATTTCTTGAGGATATTGTTATGAAGCGTGATAGAGAGAGTAACTTAAGAATCAAAAAATATATAATTGCAGCAACGGGCATAGTGGGGTTATTGGTTATATTTTGTTGCATCAGTCTGTTTTTGCAAGGTGATAAGCCTGAGACTATATCCGATTGTCCTGAATTGATTCCTGAAGAAAGTCCGCTTGTGCTTCCCAATGAACGAAGTGAACTTTGCGTTAAGGAATTGGACTTTAAGGAGAAAGAGCGGCTTAGTTATGGAAAATATGGATTTCGATATAAGATTGACATTAAAGAAACGTCTATTTTAATGATGGATGTGTGGGAAGATTCAACATTAAAAAATATTTCTTACGGGGTTTATCGAAGTTCTGAATTGGGAAATCCCGTTGCAGAGGTTCATATTGAAGAAGTGTTAAAGATGGATCTTGATAGTGCGCTGGGAAATCTGACTGAAATACAGCCGAAGCACCAGCCGAGAGAAGGAATTGTACTGAAGCCGGGCGTTTACTATATAGCTGTTTATAGTAAAAATTCCAATGAAGATGCTATTGCAAAGTATGAAAGTCTATTGGCAGTTGTTAATACCGAGCTGTCACTGCAAGAGGGGGAGTGGGGGTTCTTTTTCTCTACGGGAAAAGAACAAAAAACGTATTTTGAAGTCAATGTTCCTGGTTCCGGAATGCTTTATGTTGACAGGGATTTTTGGAGAGTTACTTATGATATCCAGCTTTGTGACGCTGAAAAAAATTCGATTCAAAAGCCTATCTTAGAGCCGTCGGGTCAGGAAAAAGGACACCAGAAAGCTAAGTTCTCTGTTTCTGAATCAGGGGTCTACTATTTACAAGTTGTTTCTGATGATTCGAGTCCATCCTGCTGGGCTAATGAAATCAGATATAGATTTGTATCAGAATAAGAACTGTCATCTTTAAAAATCCGCACCATGCTGTCGTATTTCAGCAAAAATGGTGCGGATTTTTGTTTTTGCGTTTTGAGAACCTGCACCATTTAGTTCATATCAGTGCAAAATGGTGCAGAATCCTCATTACCCCAAACTCACATCCAAAATCATCATAATCAGAAACCCCGCAATAAAGCCCAGGGTGGCGGTTTTGTCGCCTTCACACATCTGGGCTTCCGGCAGCAGTTCCTGAACGACAACATAAATCATCGTGCCAGCCGCAAAAGCTAGAAGCAGCGGCATCAGCGGCGTAATGAGGGTTGCAACAACTGCTGCCAGTACGCCGAAAATCGGCTCTACAATGGCAGACATACTGCCGATGAAAAAGGCTTTTTTCTTGCTCATTCCGTCTTTAATCAGAGGAAGGGCAACAGCAGTGCCTTCTGGATAATTTTGAATACCGATACCAAGGGCAAGCGCAGCTGCACCGGAGAAAAGGGCGGGATCAGCATCGCCTGCAAAGGCGAGAGAAAATGCGAGACCTACCGCCATACCTTCCGGAATATTGTGGATGGTGATGGCAAGCACCAGCATCAACGTGCTTTGTTTCAGACTGACCAGTTTTCCGCTGGAGAGTCTGCGCATGTAAGTACGCTTCATATAAGCGTCAGCAATCAGAAGAACCATGACGCCAAGCAGGAAGCCGCCAGTGATAATCAGCCAGCTGATTTGTCCGTTTTCCTCCGCTCTGTCTATGCCTGGAAGGAGCAGCGACCAGACGGAAGCTGCCACCATAACACCGCCTGCAAAGCCGAGGAAGACGCACTGTACACTGCTGCTGACCTCTTTCTTAACCCAAAAAACATTAAGGGCACCCAGCGAAGTTACCGAGAAGGTGAACAGGGTGCCCAGTAAAGCCCATATGATTCCGTTCATATCATTCTATCACTCCAAACTCATAAAAATATTTCCATTGCTATATGTTATTCTTATGAATCGGCAGCGGATTTGGTACGTCGTCCACTAACGAATTTGACCGTTTCCTGTGATGATGTATTTATAAGATACCAGCTGACCTACGCCCATAGGACCTCTGGCATGAAGTTTCTGGGTGGAAATGCCGATTTCAGCGCCCAGCCCCATTTCGCCGCCATCAGTAAAGCGGGTGGAAGCATTGTGATAAACAGCTGCAGAGTCGACAGAGATAAGAAATTTGTCTGCTGCCTCTTGATCGCCGGTCACAATGCAGTCGCTGTGGTGGGTGGAGTACTGCTCGATGTGAGCAATGGCTTCTTCTATAGAGCCGACAACCTTTATGCCGAGAATGAAATCGAGATATTCCTGACCCCATTCTTCAGAAGAGGCAGGGGTTGCGGACGGCAGGATTGCAAGAGCTGCACTGTCTCCGTGAAGGGCAACATTTTTTTCGGAAAGGCGCTCAGCCATGGCAGGCAGAAAACGCTCTGCGATATCTTTGTGCACCAGCACCTTTTCAGCAGCGTTACAGACGGAAGGTCTGGAAGTTTTCGCATTGAAGACGATGTCCAGCGCCATATTGGTATCAGCAGCTTTATCTACATAAATGTGGCAGTTGCCGGCGCCGGTTTCTATTACAGGCACTTTTGCGTTATCTACGACGGAACGAATCAGTCCAGCGCCACCTCTGGGAATCAGCACATCCAGGTATTCGGTCAGGGTCATCATTTCGGAAGCCGACTGTCTGGAAGTATCGGAAACCAGCTGTACGCAGTTGATATCTAGGGCTGATGCAGAAAGGGCGCTTCGCATAATTTCGGTAATCGCCTGGTTGGAATGAAATGCTTCTTTTCCACCGCGGAGAATACAAGCGTTACCTGCTTTGATGCAGAGGGCTGCGCAGTCGCTGGTGACGTTAGGGCGAGCTTCAAAGATGATACCGCAAACGCCCAGAGGCACTGCAGTTTTTTGAATATGTAAGCCGTTTGGCAAATCTCTTTCTTCTAGAATTTCTCCCACAGGGTCTTTCCATTTGGAAACTGCGATAACCGCATCAGCCATGGAAGCGATACGTTCTGCAGTCAAAGTCAGTCTGTCTATCATAGAAGGGGAAAGAACACCGCGGGCAGCTTCAAGGTCTTTTTCGTTAGCGGCGAGAATATCTTCTGTGTGATTGACAAGGGCGTCGGCAATCAGCTCAAGCGCTGCGGTCTTGTCTTTTTCGTGGGCAGTGCGAAGAGCACGTTCAGCCTGTTTAGCGCGCTGACCCATGGTTTCTAAAGTAGTCAAGCAATGTTCCATAATCTAGTCCTCCAAATTTCCAAAAATCGTTCCGATGTCTTTTCCATCAAATAAGTCGTATAGATTTTCCGGACGGTCACCAGCAATGACACAGCACGGGATTTTCGCACTTGTAGAAATCTGTGCCGCACTGACTTTTGTTGCCATACCGCCGGTACCAAACTTGGAACCGGCACCGCCTGCGAGGGTGGTGATTGTATCATCGATGACAGGCACGTGGGCGATGCGTTTTGCGTCGAGGTGCTTTCTAGGATCTTTGTCGTAAAGCCCATCAATATCGGTTAAGATGACCAGAAGGTCTGCGTCCGTCAATGTAGCGACGATGGCAGACAGGGTGTCATTGTCGCCGATACTGAGTCCCTCTAGTTCGTCAGTGGCAACGGTGTCGTTTTCGTTGACGATAGGAATAATACCGAGGGCAATCAGTTCAGAAAAGGTATTCTGAACGTTTTCTCGGCTTCGGTCGTTGTCTACGATATCTGCGGTGAGCAGAATCTGGGCTACAGTCTGACTGAACTCACCGAAAAATTTATCGTACATAAACATCAACTCGCACTGCCCAATGGCAGCCAGCGCCTGTTTTTTGCTGGTTTCTTCGGGACGAGTTGAAAGTCCCAGCTTGCCGATGCCGACACCGATAGCGCCGGAGGAAACTAGAATGATTTCTTTTCCGGCATTCTGCAAATCGCATAGGACTTTGCAGAGGTTTTCGATGTGGCGCAGGTGCATTTTGCCGCCAGCGTGAGTCAGAGTAGAGGTGCCTACTTTGACGACGACTCTTCGACTATTTGTAATTTTATCTTTATTCATGAAAAATCTCCAAGCTTCTATCTAAAATCCCATTGATATGGGCGATGAGTGTACCGTAATTGGTAAAGGGAACGCCGGCTTTCTTGGCAAGTTCCATGCGAGAAAGCATTTCCCGCTCGTTTAGCATGCAGCCGCCGCAGTGGACGACCAGGGCGTAGGGGGATAAATCCTGCGGAAACTGCCCACCGCTGGTGAAGTGAAAATCCAGCTTTTTTCCCGTAAACTTCTCAATCCAGCCGGGCAGTTTTACGGTGCCGATGTCTTCGCACTGCCTGTGGTGTGTACAGCCTTCTGAAATGAGTACCCGGTCGCCGTCAGAAAGCGTTGGCAGATGATGGGCGCCTTTTGACGCCGTTTCCAGAATACCTTTGAATCTCGCCATCAAAATGGAAAAGGAAGTCAAAGGTACGCTGCGGGGAACGATTTCCTTCACCTGATGAAATGCTTGACTATCAGTAACTACCAGAGCAGGGGGGGCTTTCAGCGCGGAAAGACAGGCGGAAAGTTCCGGTACCTGAGTTACCATAGAAATAGCGTGGGTGTCCAGAATATCGCGAAGGGTCTGCACCTGAGGCAGAATTAGTCTGCCCTTTGGGGCGGATTCGTCGATTGGCGTAACTAAAATCACCACATCATTTTTACTTAGCTTATCTCCGATGAGTTGCTTGACAGGTGCAGTAGATTTTCCCAGCTGTGCTAGTTTTTCTTTTAATTCTGTAATGCCGCTGCCGGCTTTTGCACTGACTGCAAGGAACGGAAAATCAAAATCCTTTGTGCCGGGGACAGCTGCAAGGAGGTCAGTTTTGTTCAGTACGATGATGTAAGGAATCTGTTTTTTCTTCAGTAGTTCCATCAGAGAAAAATCGTCTGAGGATGGTTTTTCTGCAGCGTCGATGACCAGCACTGCAACATCGGTCTTTGCCAGTATCTGATAGGTTTTTTCTACCCGCTTTTCACCGAGGATGCCTTCATCATCAAGGCCTGGCGTATCGATAATTACTACAGGTCCCAGAGGCAGCAGCTCCATGGCTTTGCTGACCGGGTCGGTGGTGGTGCCTTTTACGTCAGATACGATGGAAAGGGACTGATCGGTCACTGCATTGACCAGACTGGACTTTCCGGCGTTGCGCCTGCCGAAAAAGCTGATATGCACTCTGTTTGCGCTGGGGGTCTGGGAAAGACCCGACAAATTAGAATCTGAAGTCTCTCTTGCCATGTTCTATCTCCTTGATGTATTCTTCTGCAATTTGACGCACTTTTTCTTTCGGAATGTTGCAAAGCTCCTTTTCAATTAGGGCTTCGCCGACTTTACGGGTATCTGCGGAAGCGTAGTCCACCAGATATTCTTTCAGGGTCATCAGCGCGTTTGGATGGCAACAGTTTAGAATTTGTCCGTTTTTGCAGAGGGTCATGAAGCGGTCTCCAGTTCTGCCTTCTCTGTAGCAAGCGGTACAAAAACTTGGAATATAGTCCATATCCATGAGCCATTTTACTACTTCGTCCAGTGTTCTTTTGTCGTCGGTTTCAAACTGTGCGGAGTTTTCTTCTTCCGGCTCTTCTTCGTCGTAGCCGCCGACGCTGGTTCTGGAAGCACCGCTGATCTGGGAAATGCCCAGGTGCAGCGCGCGGGCGCGCATTTCCTGACTTTCTCTGGTAGACATGATCATGCCGGTATACGGAACAGCGATTCTGATGATGGCGATAATTTTTGCGAAGAGGTCGTCGGTAATACCGCCGTCTACGCCGCCGTCAAAGTCGGAAGGGTCTACATCGTCTGCAGGTCTGATCCTCGGCACGCTGATGGTGTGCGGCCCGACGCCGTGTACTGCTTCCAGATGTTCTGCATGCATGAGAAGACCGGCAAGCTCGTAGCGGTAGAGATCAAGACCGAACAGTACGCCAAGACCGACATCGTCGATGCCAGCTTCCATGGCTCTGTCCATAGCTTCTGTATGCCAGTTGTAGTTGTGCTTCGGTCCGGTCGGATGCAGCTGTTCGTAGCTTTCTTTGTGGTAGGTTTCCTGGAACAGAATATAGGTACCGATGCCGGCATCTTTGAGCATTTTGTACTCTTCTACAGTAGTTGCGGCAATGTTCACATTGACACGGCGGATATCGCCGTTTTTATGGTGAATGGAATATACGGTTTTAATACATTCCAAAATGTATTCGATTGGGTTGTTGACAGGGTCCTCTCCGGCTTCCAGGGCAAGACGTTTGTGTCCCATATCCTGCAGGGCGATGACCTCTTTTTTGATTTCTTCCTGGGTCAGTTTTTTTCTTGCGATATGCTTGTTCTGATGGTGGTACGGACAGTAGACACAGCCGTTGACGCAGTAATTGGAAAGATACAGCGGTGCGAACATGACGATACGGTTGCCGTAAAAGTCTTTCTTAATCTGTTCTGCCAGTGCGTACATTTCCTCGGTAATCTCTGGGTCTTCGCAGGAAAGCAGAACGGAGGCTTCTCTATGGCTTAAGCCTTTGCGAAGGGCAGCCTTATCTAAAATGGAGCGAACCAGTTTTTTGTTGTCCTTATTTGCGTCGGCATAAGCGAGGGTGTCTAAAATTTCCTCGTGACTGATAAATTCTTCTGCGTGTAATGATTTTGGATTGTACATGATATTTTTACTTCCTTTCTTTCGGGTCAGAATCTCTTTCCCGTTAGGTTTTAGTTCATTTTATGTCAGGATAGTCGCCGCGTGCGGTCACTATCTCATAACCAATTCTTTCAACTTGTTTCTTTAATTGTAAAATACCCTCAGCACTTTCTGCGCCGGTGGCGATTTTATTGTCGTAGAGCCGATAGTTTTTCCGGACAGAAGCCGGAGAAAGGTTGGGCATGATGACGTTGGCGCCTGCACAGATGCCGCGAAGCCTGCCGTCTTCCGATGCCGTTCCGAGGGCTGTGGTTGCTGGGAGCAACGCTTTTGGCAAAAGGAGCCTAATGATGGAAAGAAGCTTTACGGTCAGGTCAGCAGAGCCGGCATACTCCTTTTCAAAGGGCGTGCCTGCAGCCGGAATGAAAGGTCCGATTCCAATCATATGAGGCTGAAATTCTACTAGAAACCGCAGGTCTTTCAGGATATGTTCTATGGTCTGACCTGGAGAGCCGACCATAAAGCCGCAGCCTACCTGATAGCCAATTTCTTTTAGGTGCTGCAGACATTCCATGCGGTTTTCAAAGGAAAGGTCCTGCGGGTGCAGTTTTTGATAATGTGCTTTGTCTGCGGTCTCGTGACGCAGCAGATATCTGTCTGCGCCGGCATCAAAAAGTCTCTGATAGCTTTCCTGGGAGCGTTCACCTGCAGACAAGGTGATGGCACAGTCTGGGTGGGCAGCGCGAATTGCTTCGACCAGTGACGCCAGTCTGTCATCATTCCAATAAGGGTCTTCACCGCCTTGCAGAACAAAGGTGCGAAAGCCAAGTTCGTAGCCGTTTTCGCAGCACTGCAGAATTTCTTCCGGTGTTAGCCGGTAACGAGTCACGGACTTGCAGCCTTTGCGGATACCGCAATAATAGCAGTCATTTTTGCAGTAGTTGGTAAATTCGATGAGACCTCTGATATAGACATGGTTTCCGAAGGTTTGTCGACGCAGGATATCTGCTTTTTCCTGCAGATACTGGTTTTTCTCAGGGGAATCACAGGCAAGCAGTGCAAGGAGTGCGTCATCTTCCGGTACAGTGCCTTTCGCCAAGGCGTCGATGGTGCGCGTTACTGGATTATTCGTTGGCATAGGCGACCTTGCTGCTGATACCCGGCAGCTTTCCAATCTTACCGGACAGCGCGTTGATGATATCTGACGGCGCATCGATGGCTACGCTGATAATATGCATTTCTTTTTCCCTGTAGGGCAGTCCCATTCTGCCGATAATGTAACTGCTGTACTGATGCAGCATATCGTTAAGCTCTTCTACGACATTTAAGTCTTTTACAATAATTGAAATTAATGCAACTCTGTTTTCCATTATAAACCTCCTTGTCATTATTTCTATGATAACATAAAAGTTGTAATATTTATACACAAAGTTTGATAAAATCAAACTTTTCGTGTGAAAAAGAGCCGTGCTTACAAAGGAATGTAATGACGACTCTTTTTCTGAAAGATTTATGAAATATAGTTACTTGCTTTTTTCATCCACAGCGCCAGAAGCAGCATGATCACAGCGCAAATCCAGACGGCTTTTTCGGAAAGCCAGAGACAAAACAAGGTGCCGGGAACTGCGCCTAAAGCAAAAGAAAAGGTCAGTGCCACGAAGGTGCAGACGGTTTTTAAGGATTCTGCGTCTTTTACTGTGAGAAATTTATATAATTTCTGACCGACGTTTCTGATGTTGCCGGTGCAGATGGTTGTATTATGAGCAGTTCCCATACAGGTGCGGAAAAGGCATAGCTGAAATCCCATAAAAAAGGAAATAAATAGGGTCACTGCCATGCTGGCGGTATCTTTGGGAACCAGACCTGCCAGAAACAGGGCGGCACTCTCAAGGAGGAGCGCTGTTTTTCGCCAGTCGCTTCGCATGTGCTTTCTGCCCAGCCATGCTTTGAGGAATTCACTGAAGGCGGCGCCGAGAATACAGGAAACAATGGGAAGAAAATAAGTCAGCGCGATATACCAGTTTCCCAGCGCCAGATTGATGCCAAGGTGTGACATGTTGGCTGTGTGCATATTGGCGAGAATCCCGTCTCTGGTCATGTAAGTATATGCGTTCATGTATCCGCCCACCAAGGTGATGATGATTAAAAACAGCGGGCGCTCCCAAGGGGGAAATGTGTTTTTCTTTTCCATTAGAACGGCCCCAGATTCATCAGTGTTGCGATGGAAACCGACAGGAATCCGATGAAAATCCAAATGCCGCAGAGAGGCAGTACCCATTTTAAATATTTTTCAAAAGGCACCTTCGATACAACGATACAAGCCATCAGCGAGCCCAAAGTCGGACAGATTAGATTGGTAAAGCCGTCGCCATAGTGATAGGCTAAAACAGCAACCTGTCTGGTAATGCCGATGGTATCTGCCAGCGGCGCCATGATTGGAATCGTTGCAGCGGCCTGTCCTGAACCTGATGGAATGAGGAAATTCAGGAAGCACTGGAAGATATACATGCCGTTAGCTGCAACAATCTTTGGCAGTCCGTCAAGAAGGTTGGAGGCATAGAACAGGATAGAATCGATTATAACACCGTCTTGCAAAGTCAAGAGAATGGCTTTTGCAATACCGACGACCAGTGCAGCGAAGGTCATATCAGCAGCGCCGTTTACGAAGGATTTTGCCATAGCGTTGGGACTGATTTTTCCTGTAATTCCGATGATCAGGCTAAAGATTAAAAATAGGGTTGCAATTTCCAGCATGAACCATCCATATTGAAATACGCCGTAGAGCATGATTAGGATGAGGGAAACGAATTCGACCAGAATGATTTTCTGTCTTGTTGTGATCGGCATAAAGTCTGTCGGAACCTCGTCTTCATCGGCTTCTTCCTCATATTTTTAAGGTGTCTATGCCAATTTGCGCGGCAAGGGGCACGGAACTATGCACCATGCCGTTTTTGGCATAGACAATTTGTCTTTTGGAAGGATAGGAATAATTGTTGTTGATGAAATCCATAAATTCACCTCCTTGTGAAGTTGATAACAGTATAATCGTAATTTTTAGACTATGCTGTAGCAAATGTTACACGCGACAAATATTTTTTGTGGTATGATAAAAATGGCGCCGATATTGTTTTATGAGATGTCTTTATGGGGTAAGGCAATTGAGAACTATCCTGTGCAAAATTTTAAGGCAGGCATACAGATTCGAATACAGGGAGTAGATGAAGGCGATATGCTGATTGTTAAAAGCGGGTTTGCACTGATTACAGTGGTCTTGGATGATGGTACAGAGACGATTTCTCATATCGGGGGAGTGGGCTGTGCGTTTGGTTATATCAGCGCAATAAGCAGGAAACCTTATCAGACCTCGATTTGCGCTTATACGGACTGCAGCTGCTATGTGATTTCAGGAAGAGATGTACGTTTATTAGTGGAAGATAATGCTTCATTTGTAAAGAACGCGCTGCGCATTTCTGACATGCAGGGTGATTTATATTTCAACAGGATTACATTGCTTGCGATTCCGCAGTCACAAAGCAGACTGCTGACGCTGCTTCTTGGATTTGCGGCGGTCTGCGGCAGAAGGAGGGCAGATGATACTGTGACTATTAAACTGGATTTAACCCATCAGATACTCAGCGAAATTCTTCATTTAAATCGAGTTACTGTTTCCAGGTTGATGAGTAATTTTGCCAGTGCAGGGGCAGTGGAGAAAATAGGAAGATACTATGTGCTGAATCTTTCGGTAGTTGAGATATTATTGGATGGAGGGACAAACTGCACGGAATGAATAAAATTTACAATAAAAGGAAAAAATAAAAATATTTTCCTTTTATGATATAGTGTGATATAATACAGATGTTGTCATAACCAATCCGGCAACGGAAGGGAGGGACACATTTGTTAACTACTTTTGTTCTTTCTGTAATGGAAAGTATAATCGCCTACTATATTTGCAAATGGTTAGACAGAAAAGATGACAACAACTAGCCTCGCGCATCTCCTGCTGAAAAAGGAGAAAAGAAAACCCGGCAGCTGCAACTGCCGGGTTTTCTTTTGCACACATTTCGTGTTAACTACTTTTTGCCTACTGGCATTATACATCATATCCGACACGAATGTCAACTATACATCGCGTTTTATTTTTATATAGAATTTCGCAGCCGACTTTCTTATAATCCACGAAAATGACGCGGATTGATTTATTACGGGAGGGGAAGTATAATAGGATTACAAGTATTAACCTAAGTAAAAATATGGAGATAAAGATGAAACGAATCATATGGCGGATTTGGAAATGGCTGCGGGGAGAAAATACAGGAAGACCTGCAGTTTATATCGGGGAAAAAGGCGACAGTATTAAGGGGGAAAAACAAATTGCACAGCTGTTGGCAGAATATAAGCTGCAGATTACACCGCACGAATATGACTATTCGCTTTATGAGAACTATTTAAAAGAGAATTTTGATTTAGAAGAAATTAGTTTGGAAGAAATGATGGAGCAAAATCAAATTCATTTTGAAATCTTTCAATTTAATTATAGCAATTGCATCTTTTTTGCAGAGAGTAAGTTCGATCCGATCTTTTTTCGGATTGTAAAGAATCAAAAGAGCGCATGGCTGTACGACCAAGAGGGAGAGGAATACAGAACCGACTCCGTGAAGTTGCTGAACCTGATTAGTCTCATGCGGTGGAACGAAATCATTGCAGAATAAAGGCGGTATCGCATTGACCGCCTGGCTTTTTTGATGTAAACTGGAATGCAGAAAGAAAAAAGGAGAAATATAAATCATGGAAAAGAATAAAATTCTGCTGGTCATCGATATGCAGAAGGATTTCGTAACAGGAGCTTTGGCAAATCAAGAGGCACAGCAGATTATTGAAAATATAAAGAAAAAAATCGAAAGCTATAAAGAGCGCGGCTTGCCGGTATTTTTTACAAGGGATACCCATGGCGAGGACTACCTGAATACCCAGGAGGGCAGGCTGCTGCCGGTCCCGCACTGCATCAAGGGCAGCGATGGATGGCAGATTATTGATGAACTGGCGGATTACGTAGCCGAAGGAAACACGCTAGACAAACCGTCTTTCGGCTGTCTCGATTTACCAAAGTGGCTTTGCGATAAGCTGGCGGGAGCATCACCAGCGGAAATTGAACTTTGCGGCGTTTGCACAGATATCTGCGTGATTTCCAACGGAATGATTTTGAAGGCTGCTTATCCTGAGACGCCAATTACCGTGGAGGGTTCCTGCTGTGCTGGTGTAACGCCGGAGAGCCATAACAACGCCCTTGAAGCGATGAAAATGTGTCAGATTTTAGTGAGGTAGAAAGATGTATCAGTTTGATGTAGAAAAGGTAACGAGGGATGTGATTTCCTGGATTCAGGAATTTTTTGAAGTAAATGGCAAGGATTGCAAGGCAGTTGTTGCCATCAGCGGCGGAAAAGACAGTTCTGTGGTAGCTGCACTTTGCGTAGCCGCACTTGGAAAGGACAGAGTGTTCGGTGTGCTTCTGCCAAATGGCGAGCAGGCGGATATTGACGCGTCTAAGCTGCTGGTATCCCATCTTGGAATAGACCATACTATTATTAATATTAAAGCAGGATTTGACGGACTGCTCGGAGAAATTACAGATAAGCTACCTTGTGAGGTGACAAAGCAGACGAGGACCAACCTGCCGGCGAGACTTCGTATGGCGGCAACTTACGCTGTGGCGCAGTCCATGAACGGACGTGTTGCCAACACCTGCAATTTGTCGGAAGACTGGGTAGGCTATTCTACCAGATATGGCGATGCGGCAGGAGATTTCAGCCCGCTGTCCCATCTTACTGTGCAGGAAGTCAAAGCCATCGGCGCTTACCTAGGCCTTCCTGAAAAGCTGGTGCAAAAGACTCCAATCGACGGACTTTCAGGGCTTTCCGATGAAGAAAATCTGGGATTCACTTATGCGGCTCTTGACACTTATATCAGAACCGGTGTTTGTGAAGATGAGGAAGTCAAAGCAAAGATTGACTATAAGCGCAAAATGAACAAATTCAAGCTGGAACTGATGCCCTCCTTTGCTTATGACGGACCGGTGCTGGCAAAAGACGAGTCTCTGATGTAATCGTAGGGCAGCGCATGGCGTAAAAGCTATACAAAACGGCTCAGCGCTGCTTCATATAGTGGATTTTTGAGATGATAGAGATTGTCTCCAGAAAGTCCATATCACTTTTTCCATAAGGAATCAGCTCTTTTAGCTTACTGATACGATAGCGGATGGTATTTTCGTGTACGAACATTGCCTCCGCTGTTTTTTTGTAGTCCATTTCATATTCGGCAAAGATTCGCATGGTGTCAAAAAGACAGGTGTTGTTTTGTGCGTCAGACTTTTGAATCGGCAGCGTGATGTCATTGTAAAATTCTTCTAGCGCAGGGCTTCCCAAAAAATCCACAAGAATGCGGGCAACACCGAGTTCGCTGTAGTCAATTCGCCCTGCTGCATCAGGCTTGCCGGCAGTGATGCACAGCAGACTTTCTGAGATTGCTCTGCCCGCATCATCCAGTTTATGGGGATTGCTGACACCAATGCGTGCGCCGGGAAAGGCAGTATGGATTTGGTCGGCAGTGTGCTGTATGGTTTTAGCGGCAGTATCGTTTCTGCTGTCCGGGTAGGAAAGCAGAAACAGGATTCCACCGCGAAATTCTGCAGCAAAATTTCTAAGGTCGCGAATGATGATAGAGATGAGATTGACAATATCGCTTGGCAGTACATCTGCTTCGGTCTGTGCGAATAGTGCCGTGATATTTTGCTGGAAGGAAGGGTTAAGTTCTCTCAGAAGATGGTGTTTTTCATCGGCGGAACTGTTGCGGCTTACAATGGTTTCCAGCTTTTCTTCCAGTGTATTTTTCTGCTCCATGGCAATTTTACATTCCACAATGCTTGCAATAACCAGAGAATAGGGGGTGCGGCAATTGAGAAAAATGACGGGAAGACCTGCAGCGTCGCAAAGGGCAATTGCATCTTTTGGCAGCGTATTCATATATTCGTCAAAGACAATGAGTGCAGCGCCTTTTTGTGAAATCAGATAGTCCAGCGTATGCATGATGTAAGAAGTATCGTCTTTCCCATAGTAAAAGAAGGTCAGATAGACATCGCCGGGAAAAAGCTGAATATCTGTATCAATCTCACTGATGGGATTGTCGTAGATATTGATATAGTGAATTTCATTCAGGAGCCCGCTTTTGCCTGCAACCAGACGGTAGCCGCTGAAGATATCCAGGTTCAGGATGTCTGAAACGGTGATTTTTTTCATTTTTTTCCTCTTTTCGACAGTGCTATTTGTATAAATTATAAATGAATCCTGGGAAAAAGCAATAACGAATTGTGAAATTTACAAAAATAAGCTTTCTTTCTTAGGCTTTTCGATAATGACAAGTTATCAGAAAATTGATATGATTGGTGCAATCAAAGAAAAGGAGTTTTTACTATGCTAGAAGAAAACAAAAAGTCAATGGAAGACTTTGCTCTAGAGAGAGTAAAGCCTGAAGACCGAAAAGGGTGGGTTTCACTGGCTGCTGTGCAGACAGGACTGTTTATCTGCGTTCCGAGCCTTCTGCTGGGTGCAATTCTGTCGGCATCTATGCCGCTGTGGCAAGCCCTTGCAGCGGGAATTATCGGGTATCTGCTTACGATTCTCATCTCTTTCTTTCTGGGGATGCAGGGAGCAGATTTGGGGATTCCCAGTGCGGTGATTACCTGCTCAACTTTTGGAACGAAGGGAGCCAGAATTTTAATCAGTTCGCTGCTGGCAATTTCCATGATTGGCTGGTTCGGCATCAACTGCAACGTATGTGGCGATGCATTTTCTAACCTGATGAAAATTGCAACCGGCTTAGAAATTCCAGTAACCATATCCTCTATCATCTGGGGTGTGATTATGCTTCTGAGTGCTGTGTTCGGTATGAATGCGCTGAAAAAGCTGGATTCCGTTTCCATTCCGCTGCTGGTTATCATCATGGTGCTGGGTACTGTGATGGCATTTAGAAAGTTTGGGTCTGGCGGGCTTTCTGTAGAGGTAGAACAGTCCATGACTATGATTCAGGGCATCGGTCTTTCCTTCAGCTTTACGGCAGTGGCTGCTGTCACTTGTTCTGATATTACCAGATTTCAGAAGAGTAGAAAGGAAACTATCAAATCCACTTTCTGGGGAATACTTCCAGCGGCTATTTTTACGCTGGTTTTGGGAATTCTCATGACAAAGGTAGCAAACGATTACGACATTTCGTCTGTACTGGCAACAGTGGGACTGCCGTTTCTGGGCATTATTGTGCTGATTCTGGCAACCTGGACCACGAATTCCCTCAATGCCTATTCTGCGGGACTGGATGTGGTGATGACCTTTAATCTGCCGGATAACAAGAGAAAGCTGGCGACCTTGGTGACCGGTCTTGTAGGCATCGTCCTGGCAGTGCTGGGCATTCTGGGACACATTGAATCGTTCCTGAGCCTGCTGTCCTATGTGTTCTCCGCCATGGGCGGCGTCATGATGGCGGACTACTGGATTGTCGGAAAAGGGAAACCGGAAAGCTGGCACAGAGTGGAAGGCTTCAACTGGACTGGTATTATTTCGACGGTAATCGCTATTGCCATTGCAGCTTTTGTGGTGAAAGTTGACTACTCTGGTTTGCTCTGGGGACTCATCGTTTACCTGGTTGTTGAAAAATTCATTCCGTCAAAGTCGAGAGAGCTGGACGGAACAGTGGAATAATTTAGAAGAATTTTGATTGGAGGATAGAATTATGAGAAAGCTTGAAAAACAAGAAATTATTGATATTCTTTATGGTTGCACCATTGTAGGCACTGGCGGAGGTGGAGACTTAGAACTGGGACTTCGCACCATGGAGGAAGATTTTGAACAGGGTAAAGATTTGTACATAGCAAGTGTGGACGAAGTGCCAGATGACGCGTACATTGCAGTGCCGTATATGTGCGGCTCTCCTGCTTCGCTGGAAGGCGGCGGAGAGGAGTATGCCCACCTGCCGCTTCTGGACTATCCGGAATCGCTGCTGGCATTCCGCACCTTAGAGGATTACTTCGGTCAGAAGTTTTTTGGCGCGGTTTCTACAGAACTCGGTGGTGCAAACACTGCCTTTGCGCTTCACGCAGCCTGCCAGCTGGGTGTTCCTATTATCGACGCTGACCCGGCAGGGCGTTCTGTACCGGAGCTGCAGCACAGCACTTTCTTTGTGAAAGACATTCCTATGGCGCCGATTGCGTTGGCAACACAGTTTGGTGATGCTATGATTGTAAAAGATATTGTAGATGATATGCGTGCGGAGGATATTGTTAGAAGTGTGGCTGTTGCCAGCGGCAACAAAATCGGTGTGGCGGACCATGCTATTACCGGAAAACAGCTTCGCGGTGCAATCATCCCTGATGCCTTGTCTTACACGCTGAAGCTGGGGCAGGCCCTTCGAAAAGCAAAGGAAAATGGTGAAGATGTAGCCGAAAAAGTCTGCGAGGCAGGAAACGGCAAGGTACTGTTCCGTGGTATCGTAAAAGAATGGAAAGTAGAAGAAACTGGAGGCTTTATCTTTGGCGATACTGTACTGGAAGGTACTGGCGCATATGAAGGTCACGAGTATAAGTTCTGGTACAAGAACGAGCATCTAGTTTCCTATCTGGATGGTGAAGTGGACATTACAGTGCCAGATTTAATCTGTGTTGTGGACAAAGACGGCACACCGGTGACTAACCCTAATTACGAGAACGGCATGGAACTGACCGTATTCGTACTGCCGGCACCAGAAATTTGGAAAGCGGAAAGAGGTCTTGAAGTATTTGGTCCAAGAAGTTTCGGCTTTGACTTTGATTACGTGCCTTTTAATGAAAGATAAGAGGCGCAGGTGATGAAACTAAAATTTATCATCCCTGTGGTAGGAGATTTTTCTGCATACAGTGAAGAACTTGCCGCATATCTGAAACCTCATCTGACGGCGGAGACGGAACTGGAATTTTCCAGTCTGCAGTATGGGTTTGAAACGGTGGAGACAGAGCTTGCCGGCATGGTAAACGGCAGTCAGGTCGTCATGTCGGTGCGGGAAAATGCGGAGGATTTTGATGGCGTCTTTGTGGACTGTTTTGATGATCCGGGCGTGTATGCACTTCGAGAGATGGGGCTGATACCGGCTGTAGGACCTTATGAAGCAGCGGTAACTACTGCTCTTTCTTTGGGAGAGAGAATCGGCATCATTACTACTGATCAGGCAGGCATTTTAAATGAAGAGAAGAAGGCAAGAGCCTTTGGAGTCTCAGAGCGTATCACCTCTATTCGGGCGCTGGACTTGATGGTGGAAAATATCAAAGAGGAAAAGGAGAGAGTGCTTGCATCTTTGGCAGATCTCTGTGCTGATATGGTGCAGAAAGACAGAGTCAGTGTCATATGTCTTGGCTGTACGGCAATGTACTATATCTACGACGACTTGCTCCAGATTCTTTCTGAAAGACGGATTCGTGTCAATGTCATTGAGCCGGTATTGAACGGCTGTGTGACGCTGGAATCTATGGTGCGTATGGGATTTAACAACTTTGTACCGGGTGAAGTTGCTTTTGATTCGCTGCACTGGTCTCAGACTGAGGGTAGACGGAATTAAGGCTTTCGTGTATAATTGAGTGCATAGATGAATATTTTGCAAAATATCGGAGGATGATACAAAATGATTAAAAACTTACAGAAATTGCTTGCAATTCCCAGCGTAACCGGAACGCCAGAAGTTTTCGATGCGCTTGCCTGCGTACTAGATATTTGTAAGGAACTGGGATTTCGTACGAAGAATGTAGACGGAAAACTGGGCTATGCAGAAATCGGTGAAGGTGAGGAATTGATGGGTATTCTTTGCCACTTGGATGTGGTGCCGGCAGGAGAGGGCTGGACCTGCGAACCTTTTGCCGGAACGGTAAAGGAAGACCGCATTTATGGACGCGGAGTCATGGACGATAAAGGGCCTGCTATGGCAGCGATTTATGCTATGAAGGATGTGCTGGAATCGGGAAAAAAACTTAACAAGCGCGTTCGTATTATCTTTGGTGTGATGGAGGAATGCGGCGACTGGGAAGATATGGAGTATTACAAGTCCTGTGAGGAAATTCCATCCTTCGGATTCACACCAGACGCTGATTTTCCTGCGATTTATGGAGAAAAGGGCATTCTGATGGCAGTGCTTTCTATGGATGCAGCGAAAGCAGGATTTTTGGAGATTGCCGGCGGTGACGCGCCTAACATGGTGGCGGCATGGGCAAAGGGAAAGCTTTTGGACGGAAGTGTTTTTCAAGAGACAGGTAAAGCTGCTCATGGCAGTACGCCGGAGGATGGAGAAAATGCGATTACCAAACTGATGGAAAAGGCTGCTGCCAGAGATTGTCACTTTGCGAAGGTGTATATGGATAAAATCGGCTGGTGCCTGGACGGCTCTGGTTGTGGAATCGGTCTTTCTGATTCTGCCAGCGGTGGGCTTACCTTTAATGCCGGTAAGATTTCTATGGACGATGGAAAAGTGAAGCTGGCAGTGGATATTCGCTATCCGGTCACTTATGCAGAAGAAGATGTGGTGTCAAAACTGTGTGATAATTTTGCTGATGCGGAGATTGCGGTAGAAATTGAAGCGGCGATGAAACCAGTTTATATGGCTCAGGACGGATTCGTCATCAGTAAGCTGATGGAGGCATACCGAGAGGTAACCGGTGATGATACACCGCCGCAGCTGATCGGCGGAGGTACTTACGCAAGAGCCATGGATAATATCGTGGCGTTCGGTCCGGCATTTCCAGGCAGGGAACTGACAGAACACCAGGCAAATGAATGGATTTTTACAGAGGATCTGGAAAAAGCTAGAGAAATCTACCGGCTTGCCATCGAAAAACTGGCATGTGAATAAAAATACGACAGGCTGTCTGCAGAAAGAGAATTGCGTTCTTTCGTGCAGGCAGTTTGTTTTCATGGGTTTGCTGTGGAGAAACTGGAATATCCCGTTGTTATTTTTTCATAATGATGGTAAAATATAGACCATATGGGAACCATAAAATCCAGGAGGGTATGAAACTATGTTTTTATCAGAATTATTTTCGGGTCAACCCGATATTGAAATAAAAGGTCTTTGCATTGATTCCAGAAAAGCCGTAGCAGGGGATATGTTTTTCTGTTTAAAGGGACTGGAAGCGGACGGGCATCGCTTTGCAAAGATGGCATGTGAAAAGGGCGCAGTCTGCGTGGTTCACAGCGATGAGGTTGAAAAGCTCGCAGGGGTTACCTATGTGAAAGTCAGCGACACTAACAAAGAACTGAATCGCATTTGTGATTTGTTTTTTGGACAGCCAAGCTGTAAGATGACAGTCTTTGGTGTCACCGGAACCAACGGGAAGACCACTACAACCAGCATTATCAGTGATGTATATGAAAAGCCCTGCGGCTATATGGGAACGATTGCAGTTCGCTACGGTGATGTGAGCAGAATTCCTAGTCTGACGACGCCGGATGCACTGGAGATTCACGGGAATTTAAAGGAAATGGCGGATTATGGCATGGAAGCGGTCGCTATGGAAGTCAGCTCTCACGGTCTTGCTATGGGACGTACAGATGCAGTGGATTTTGATGTGGCTATTTTCACGAATCTGACTTACGATCATTTGGATTATCACAAGACCATGGAGCAGTATTTTGAGGCGAAGAAGCTGCTCTTTACGCAGATGAAAGAAAGCGGAGTGGCAGTGCTTAACGCAGATGAGGGGAGTTTTGAGGAGTTAGCAGCATGTACAGCTTGCAGATATGTGACCTACGGAATCGACAGAGATGCGGATTATAGGGCTGAAGATGTATGCCTTTATGTCAGCGGTTCGGAGTTCACGCTGGTACATGATGGAAAGCGGTATCCGGTAAAAACGAACCTTTCTGCCAAATATAATTTATATAATTTATTGGGCGCAATCGCTGGTATGCATCAGGCGGGTATGGCTATTGAGGATATGCTTCCAAAACTTTCGCACATTTCGCAGGTGGACGGCAGAATGGAAATTATTGATAAAGGGCAGGATTTTACGGTTATTGTAGATTATGCCCACACGCCGGACGGATTTGAAAAGGTCTTTCAGTATGCCAAAGAAATTGTCAAGGGCGGAAGAATTTTTTCCGTATTTGGCTGTGCCGGCAAGCGGGACAAGGTAAAGCGAAAGGTGCTGGGGCAAATTTCCGGCAAATATTGCGATACTGTCTATGTGACCGAAGAAGATCCGAGAGACGAAAGTGTCGCACAAATCAGCGAGATGATTTTGTCTGGCATGGAACACGAAAACGGTGTTGTGATAGAGGATCGCTATAAGGCTATTGAGGCAGCCATTACCGGTGCGAAGACCGGGGACTGCGTGCTGATTCTCGGCAAAGGGGACGAGACCTATATGTATCATAAAGATGGCAGAGTGCCTTGGATGGGTGATCACGAAGCAGCGAAAAAAGTGCTGAATGAGATGAAATAAGAAGAACGACAGGGTATATTGGAAAAAAGCAGCGGTGCAGATATTATATGATGGCTATTACAAAAAATACTAGAATCGTAAAGATATGATTCGGGAAGGAGCATTTTCTTGGAAAAGTTTAGAATCAAAAACAGATTGTGGATTTCTATTCTGCTTATTCTATCGATATGTATGATGTCAATTCATGTGTACGGCGGTGAGAAAAGAGAGTGGGCAAAAGTTAGTGACTGGACAGAAGTTATAGTAGCAGGAGACTCGGAAAGCGATCAAGTTAAGGTCGGAGCGGAGGGAAAGCTGCGCATTCAGTGTTGGGAAACAGAAGAATCTCCCGATTATGATGAAATGCAAACTGCACCATATCAATTAAAAGTTTCTTTAATTACCGGAGACCGCAATTACAATCAGACTTTTACAGTCAATACCTCTGAACGTGCAGACCGGGCTTATTACAAAGAATTTAATTTTACAGACTTGCCTGAGGGAACTTATGAGATCACAGTGATACCAGAGGCGGACGTATGTATTTGCTTTAGGTCGTATACCTATGAGACCGTATTTGTAGAACCAACTTATAAAGAATTATCCAGACTTGCAAAGTCGCTTGCGACAAAGAACATTGTTTATAAAAACATAGATGTCGGCGAACATGCCAGACTATATGGCAAAACTATTTCATCAGACGCAAAATTCAGTTATGAAACCATGTACATTTTGGGTGGTTCCTGTCAATCATATATAGATATAAAAAAGAAGGGAAAGACTGCAACCTTGAGACTTGCAGTAAGAGGGCGCGTTGCGCTTGTTTCTCCTATCGGCTATTATAATCTCAATCTGGAAAAGATTCGGTTTTATACAAGTAATCGAAGAGTTACCATGGAATTAGGAGATGAAACCGAATGGAGCAGGTACAACTACAAAAATGGAATGTATTCATCCTGTTCAGATTGGTGGGTGACACTGTCTAGCAATAGTAAAGACCGAGAAGAACAGTTGAACAAAATCATTAAGATTTTCGAACAAAAGAAGGTTCGCGTTCGTGTTTATGGTGATGATGGCGCGTCAGTTGTTTTGAAATTAAAGGAATCCCAACGAAAAAATTGGCTTGGGGTATTTAAAAAATATAAAAAATTACTAAAAGAATATTGGTACGAGTAAGTAAGGAATATCAGTGATATATAAATCAAAAGAGTGCGAACGGTTTTCCGTTCGCACTTTCACTGTTTTAGATATTCTAATGCTTTTTCCTCTGTCAGATGGAAGAGGTTTATCAGTTTGGTGAAGATTCTATCGTCGGGTATGCCTTCCGTGCGATTATCCAAGATAAAGATTTTAATGCCTTGTTCGATGCCTTGTTCGATGCCCTGCGCAAGTCCCTGCTCGGCGGCTTCCTTTGCAATTAAATTTCTGTATTCTTCCATCGTGAATTCATAAAACTTCATTTTCTCGATTTCCTCCCCATGTTTTTTTAAAAAGTCTACGATATGGCCTTCCTCAATACAACGCTGGACTGCTAATCTGATAGAATTTTCGAGAGATGCGCCACTGCTTAAATTGTTTTTTACATAAGTAACCAGCTTGCTGTAGCCCAGCAAGGTTTTGCTGCGATTTAAAATTTCGTTATCTTTATTGTATCGCAAATTGATGAGCTTGACTACTAAATTTAACGAGTTTTCGGGAGGCGCTTCGATAAAACTGTCAGCAAGGCTTAGGCTTTTGACGTTCCAAGGTTCATTTCCTGTATAGAATACATAAAAGACAGGCGTTGGCAGTTTGATTTGGGTGCTGCTGTAAAGCCTGTCTGTATCGATAAGTTTTGTATATGTATCTGTTGAATAACCCAGTAATCGCAATGGAATATTGGGATTGATCGTGCTTTGATGTTCTGCCATAACGATAATTCTGTCCTCGATAGTGAAGCTTAGATCGTTGTATTTTTCTAAGAATAGCACAT
Source organism: Anaerotruncus sp. 80 (assembly GCF_009936115.1). Taxonomy (NCBI): domain Bacteria; kingdom Bacillati; phylum Bacillota; class Clostridia; order Eubacteriales; family Oscillospiraceae; genus Anaerotruncus; species Anaerotruncus sp. 80. The sequence continues at coordinate 30,142 of NZ_QWES01000001.1, read as the reverse complement.
TATTTAGTGTTGTAATTCTGATTTTTGTTTCAGGTCCATAGCTTGTTCCGCTCAGTGCATTGTAAAGTTCCAAAGCGGTTTCTTCATTGGAAAACAGTTTTGAGAAGACACTATCCTGGTAATTTCTGTTTGAATGAATCGTTTTATCCATATTTTTCCTCCTTGTGTGGTTCTGTGGTGTTAAGTTTAAATTAGGTTTGAATTGACCTTATCAATCCGCACGCAAAAAGAGCAACCCAATTGGATTGCTCTCGTTAAAAAATTACTGAAATTTCCTTTTATACCTATAACTGTATTATAACTTGACTTCTCCCCAAATGCAAGTCTTTTTTGCATAAGTGTTGCTGAACGTGTGAATACTAAGTCAAAAAGGAGAATGAAATCATGAACGAAGATAGTATTAGACTTTTACGGGAAGTTAACGCGGGCTGCAAAAATGCAACCAATAGTTTTGATCAGGTTATTGAGTTTGTTAAAGAGCAGGATTTGAAAGACTTGATTGAAGAATACAGAAAGGAACATCAGCTTGTTGGAGATATTGCCCACCAGCTTTTGAACAACGATGGTGAAGATGAAAAGGACCCGCCGACAATGGCAAAAGCTATGATGTGGTTTACTACAGAAGTAAAGATGATGATGTCTGATGATGATAGCCGTGTTGCGGAGCTTTTGATTGACGGATGTCATATGGGGATGAAGTCCTTGGGAAAGTATTTACGTCAGTATGAAAATGCCGACCAGAAGGAACGTGCCCTGGCCGGCAGATTGATGAATATTGAAATGGAACTGTACAAAAAATTAATGGTCTTTCTTTAAAAGACTATTTGATTGCTGCTTCCAGCGCCAGCTTCATCATATCAGTAAACTGGTTTTGACGCTGCTCGACAGTAGCTTTATCACCGGTGATAAAGTGGTCGCTTACAGTCATCATAGCCAGTGCATTGCGGCTATGATATGCGGCGTTCATATAAAGAGCTGCGGCTTCCATTTCTACAGCTAGGACGTCCATAGACGACCATTCTTTCCACCATTTGGTTCCCAGCTCATAAAATACGTCACAGGATACGGTGTTTCCGGCTTTAAAGGAAATGCCGTTTTCTTTTCCAGCGTCCATGACTTTTGTTAAAAGTTCAAAGCTGGCGCTAGGGGAGTACTGCCCCGGTACATGAAATGCATGCTGATAATTGGAGTCAGTGGAGGCCGCCAGGCAAACCAAGATATCACCTACGGAAAGTTTTTCGTGGAAAGCGCCGGCAGTGCCGATTCTGATGATGTTTTCTACATTGTATTCTGTAAAGAGTTCCCAGGAATAAATTCCCATGGACGGCATGCCCATACCACTGCCCTGCACAGAGACGGGAACCCCTTTGTAGGTTCCGGTATAACCGTACATATTGCGGATCTCTGAGTATCTGACTGCGTTTTCCAAGAAGTTTTCTGCAATGAACTGGGCTCTCAGCGGGTCGCCCGGCATGAGAACGGTCTTTGCGATTTTGCCTTTTTCGGCGCCGATATGTAGTGACATAATAATCAGTCCTTTCTATTTTGGGTAAAAGTAAAACCGATGGGAGACACATCCATCGGTTTTGTTGCTCTCGCATGTGCATTTAACTTATGCACTGGTGGGGACGGGTGAGACTTATTTTGCTGCTTTTGCAGCGTTGAATCTTTTAGCTAATCTGGAAACTTTTCTGGAAGCAGCTTTCTTGTTAAGAGTACCTTTTGCTGCAGCCTGCATTAATTTCTTTTCAACTACTACAAATTTCTCTGCAGCAGCTTCCATGTTGCCTTCTTCTAAAGCAGCATCGAAATTCTTAAGAGCAGTCTTTACATGGTCCTTAACTCTTCTGTTTCTAGCCGTTTTCTTGTCGATTACTCTGATTCTTTTTTTTGCGGATTTAATGTTTGCCATAATTATTCACCCCACTATTTAAATTTTTAGCTTTGTTACGCTAAATTCGCACATTAAGTATAGCCTAAACAGTGGGAATTTGCAAGGCTTTTTTAGCAAGTTACATATTTACCGCCTTTGCGGGCATACTTTTTAAAGAAAAACTACACATCACGGAGGTGATTTTTTTGAAATACAGAACAGACCTTGCAGTGGAAGGCGTTGAAAATTTGGAACAGTCTGGTGTTCGTCCGGGAGAAAAGGACGGCATCGTGATGGACAAGGAAAAGATTGATGAAGACATCAAAGTAACGACCATTGACATAGTCAATCTAAAGGGTGAAGCCATGCTGGGAAAGCCTTGCGGCAGGTATGTCACCATGGAGGTTGCGGGGATTATCGATGAAAAAGAGGGGATTTCGGAAAGAGCGGCAAAGGCTCTTGCAAGGCAGCTCTCCAAGCTGGTGAAACATCGGTACGACCTAAAAGTACTGGTTGTAGGGCTTGGCAACGAGAAGGTTACACCGGACAGTCTGGGGCCGCATACCGTTTCTAAGATTAAGATAACCAGTCATCTTTTCAAAATTTTCGGCTGTGACGGCGATGAAGAAATGTCCAATGTCAGCGGATTGGCACCGGGGGTAACTGCAACCACTGGCATGGAGACGGCAGAACTTATCGAAAAGGCAGTAGAGATGACAAAGCCCGATGTAGTTATCGCCATCGATGCGCTGGCTGCAAGAAATATCGATAGAGTCAGTACTACCATTCAAATCAGCGATACAGGCATATCACCTGGTGCTGGTATGGGGAATGTGCGAAAGCAACTGAATGAAGCCTCCCTGGGTACAAAAGTCATCGCTATCGGTGTGCCTACGGTGATTGATTCAAAGACTGTTATTTTGGAGGCGTTAGAGGAGATGAAAATTCCAGAAGAAAAAGCATATCACTATATGGACAGCAGAGAATTTGACATGGTAGTCACTTCAACGGACATTGACCTTGTCATCAAATCTTTTTCGGACATCATTGCAAAAGCTGTTAATATTACCTTACACCCCGGCATATACTCTTAGAGTACCTTAGATAAGCAAGGAGAGAGGAAGGCAATGAGACAAAAACAGACGATACTTTTTTTTGCACTGCTTTATGTGGTGTCAGTGGCAGGCTTTTTTTTCAAAATGACAGGAGAAGCGGTCAGTGGACAACAGCTGACGGCCATGTGTATCGAAAGCAGCTTGCCGTGTATGGAGCTCATTGCAGACAATGATACTGAACCCGGTGACGAAAACATCACAGCGGCAGTGCAGACCGAGACAGAGAAAAGCAAGGAAGATGAAAAAATAAAGACCAAAAAGGTGAAGAAGAATAACGGCGCACCGAAGGTGCTTATTTATCATACCCATGCCACAGAAAGCTATCTTCCGGCTTCTTCCGGCAATTATCATACGACAAAAGAAGAAAATACGGTGCGTGATGCGGGTGATGTGCTGACTGATGTACTGGAAGAGCGAGGGATTGGTGTGGTTCATGACAAGACACTTCACGACAATCCTTCGTATAACGAATCCTACTCCAGAAGTTTTGAAACTGTTAAGGCACTGCTAAAAAAATATCCATCCATAGAATGTATCATCGATTTGCACAGAGATGCAACGGCGGCAGAAGTCGCAGGTCCAGTACAGACTGTCGGCGGAAAAACCTGCGCCGTATATTCCTATGTGCTCAGCAACACGACGGAAACCTATGAGGAGAACAGCGCTTTTCTTGGGAAGCTGAATACTATTGCGGACAGCAAGTATGGCGGCTATACGGGAGAAATTCTGGAACGGCCTTACTGGTATAACCAGGAACTTTCTGGAAAATCCATCTTAATTGAAATGGGGAATAATCGAAACAATATTGAAGATGTCAGAAGATGTGCAGAGGTGTTCGGAGAAATTCTGGCAGATGCACTGGAGGAATGATTTTGAAAACTTTTAGAAATGCAGTGATTTTGTTCATGCTGTTTATGGTAGGCACCATGGCAGTAGTTCATGTGGACAGGCAGTGTGCCATGATGGAAAGAAATACTGATTCTTTTGCAGAAAGTCTTACAGAAAAACTAGAAAATTACATTGAAAAATAAGCCATCTTGCTATAAAATATATCTTGAAGAAGTACGTGCAAAGCGAGGAAATTTATGGATTATCAGAAATTTATCAGGAATTTTAGTATTATCGCTCATATTGACCACGGCAAATCGACCCTTGCCGATAGAATTATTGAGAATACCGGGCTGGTTGCCCATCGAGATATGAAAGAACAGTTTTTGGACAACATGGATTTGGAGCGGGAGCGCGGCATTACCATCAAGCTTCAGACCACTCGTCTTGTGTACAAGGCCAAGGACGGCAATGAGTATATTTTCAATCTCATCGATACGCCGGGTCATGTGGACTTTACATATGAGGTATCCCGAAGTTTGGCAGCCTGCGAAGGTGCGGTTCTTGTCGTTGACTCCACCCAGGGAGTAGAAGCGCAGACGATGGCGAATGTGTATCTGGCATTGGAAGAGGATCTTGAGATTCTGCCTTGCCTGAACAAGATCGACCTGGCAAGTTCCCGACCAGAGGAGACCAAGGAAGAAATCGAAGAGATGATCGGTATTGATGCATCAGAGGCGCCGCTTGTATCTGCAAAGGAAGGCGTCGGTATTACAGACCTTTTGGAGGCGGTAGTACAGACTGTGCCTGCGCCGACAGGCGATGTGAACGGCAAACTGAAAGCGCTGATTTTCGACTCTGTTTACGATAATTACAAAGGCGTAGTGATTTACACCCGTATCTTTGACGGTGCTGTTAAAGTGGGTGATACCATTCGTCTGATGAATACAAATAAGAAGTATGAGGTCACCGAGGTAGGCGTTATGGCGCCGGGTCATGTGCCGACTAAATCTCTGCGGGCAGGAGAGGTTGGCTACATCTGTGCCAGTATTAAGCAGGTTCGTGATGCAAGAGTAGGCGACACAATCACGCTGGATAAGGAACCGACAGAAGAACCCCTGCCGGGCTACAAGAAAGTGCAGTCTATGGTTTACTGCGGCATTTACCCTGCAGAGGGTGAAAAGTACGAGGGTGTCAAAGATGCACTTGAGAAGCTGCAGGTCAACGATGCGGCATTTCTCTTTGAACCGGAAACTTCTACAGCGCTGGGATTTGGATTCCGCTGTGGATTTCTGGGACTTTTACACATGGAAATTATCGTGGAGCGTCTGGAGCGGGAGTTTGGACTGGCGGTTATCACCACATCGCCGAGTGTAGTATATCGGGTTGTGCTGCAGGATGGCAGTGTGGAGATGATTCAGAATCCGACCAACCTGCCGGATCAGACAGAAATCAGCCATATCGAAGAGCCAATTGTAAAAGCGGACATCATGATTCCAAAAGAATACGTAGGCTCTATCATGGAGCTTTGTCAGGATCGACGCGGCAAAATGCTTCACATGGAATACATCACCGAAAACAGAGTACAGCTCCACTATGAGCTTCCCCTCAACGAGGTTATTTATGATTTCTTTGACGCGCTGAAATCGAAGACTCGCGGCTACGGCTCTTTAGACTACGAGTTTATCCGCTACGAGAAATCTCAGCTTGTCAAGTTGGACGTGCTGCTCAACAAAGATTTGGTGGACGCATTCTCCATGATTGTTCACGAGTCAAAGGCGTACAACAGGGGACGCTTTGTCTGTGAGAAGCTGAAGGAGATTATCCCTATGCACCAGTTCGAGGTGCCGATTCAGGCGGCGGTTGGGCAGAAGGTTATCGCTCGTGAGACGGTCAAGGCATATAGAAAAGACGTTATCGCCAAGTGCTACGGCGGCGACATTTCCCGGAAAAAGAAACTCCTTGAGAAGCAGAAAGAGGGAAAGAAAAGAATGCGTCAGTTCGGAAAGGTGGAAGTGCCACAGGAGGCTTTCACAGCGGTGCTGAAATATGACGACAACAAATAAAGAAAGACAGAAACTGGGAATCTACATTCACATTCCCTTTTGCCTGCAAAAGTGCCTGTACTGCGGATTTTATTCCAGCGGCGGCAGCAGTCTCGCTCAACAGGAGGCATATATAGAAGAACTTCTCGAAGACATCAAGGCCTATGGGGAGGTTTACGGACAGAAGTATCTTGTGGATACGGTTTTTTTCGGTGGAGGCACGCCTTCGATTCTGCCGGCTTCTCTAATCGGAAAAGTTATGGATCAGCTGCGCCAGTGTTTTTTCCTTGATAAAGAGGTGGAAATTACCATAGAGTCCAATCCGAAGACTTTGACCAAAGAGAAATTACTGGCTTACAGATCTTTTGGCATCAATCGGCTTTCTATAGGCATTCAGTCCTTTGATGATGGAATTTTAAAGAATCTAGGCAGGGCTCACGACAGCAGTGATGCGGTCTTAAGTTTTCAGATGGCAAGGCAGTGTGGCTTTGATAATATCAATCTGGATCTGATGTTTGCAGTGCCAGGGCATACTATGGAGATTTGGGAGAAGACACTTAAGCAGGCAGTCAATCTGCAGCCTGCGCATATTTCTTTTTACAGCCTGCAGATTGAAGAGGACACGCCTTATTATGAAATGTTTCAGCGAGGGGAAATTACAGAGATTTCCGATGAAGAGGATCGGCGCATGTATCATCGCGCTATAGAGGTGCTCAAAGAAGCTGGCTATGATCATTACGAGATTTCTAATACGGCAAAGGCGGGGAAACAGTGCAGGCATAATTTGAAATACTGGTCGCTTGCAGATTATCTGGGGATAGGCAGCGGTGCCAGTTCATATGTAGAGGGAGTTCGCTTTACTGAAGCACCTTTTCTGGAATTTCACAAGAACACGAGAGAAGATGATATGTGCGAGTTTGTCTTTACAGGTCTTCGTAAAACCTGCGGTATTGATCTTGCGGAATTTGAAAGACGATTCGCTGTAGCGTTTTGGGAAGTATATGCTGATAGAAGAAAAGAACTTACGGCATTTTTGGAAAGCGGCAGCCTTTTAGAAGACCATGGAAGGCTCAGGCTTTCTGAAGCAGGCATTGATATATCTAATCAGATTATGGCAGTATTTGTATAGCCAGAGATTATTAGGAGAATGAGATGGAAAAATACATATTAGCAATGGATCAGGGGACAACCAGCTCCCGGTGCATTATTTATGATAAGAAAGGAAACCAGATCAGCGCTGCACAGAAAGAGTTTCGTCAGATTTATCCGAAAGAGGGATGGGTAGAGCACGATGCTGAAGAAATTTGGTCCAGCCAGATGACGGTTGCGCATGAAGCGATGCTGAAAGCGGGGCTCACTTATGAGAATATTGAAGCCATCGGTATTACCAACCAGAGAGAGACTACTGTGGTTTGGGACAAGCATACCGGTCAGCCTGTATATAATGCCATTGTGTGGCAGTGCAGGCGAACTGCCCAGTACTGCGATACCCTGATAGAAAGCGGGCTTTCCGATAAATTCAAGGAAAAGACAGGGCTCTTAATCGATGCCTATTTTAGCGGTACCAAACTGAAATGGATTTTGGAAAATGTGGCAGGCGCAAGGCAAAAGGCAGAAGAGGGGAATCTGCTCTTTGGGACCATTGAAACCTGGCTTATCTGGAAGATGACTGGCGGCGCAGTACATATCACAGATTACTCCAATGCAGCCAGAACTATGATGTTCAATATCCATACGCTGAAGTGGGATGAGGAAATCCTGGAAATATTGAACGTTCCTAAACAGATGCTGCCGGAACCAAGAACTTCAAGTCAGGTTTACGGGCAGACGCTGGACACCATCTTTGGTGGTCCTGTGAAAATCGCCGGCGCCGCAGGAGACCAGCAGGCGGCGCTGTTTGGGCAGACCTGTTTTGAAGAGGGCGAAGCCAAGAGTACCTATGGAACCGGATGTTTTCTTTTGATGAATACCGGGCAGAAACCAATCTTTTCTAAAAGCGGGATGCTTACGACAATCGCTTGGGGACTGGATGGAAAGGTCACTTATGCGCTGGAAGGGTCGGTATTTGTCTGTGGTGCGGCTATTCAGTGGCTTAGAGATGAACTGGAAATTTTGGAAAAGGCCAGTGAGTCAGAAAAAATGGCGCTGTCTGTAAAAGACTCAGCAGGCGTATTTGTCGTGCCTGCCTTTGTAGGACTGGGTGCCCCTTACTGGGATCCTTACGCAAGAGGTTCAATCTTTGGACTTACCAGAGGAGCAAATAAGCATCATTTGGTGCGTGCCACACTGGAGTCTTTGGCATATCAGTGTTATGATCTGCTCTTTGCTATGGAACAAGATATGGGACATGAGATGCGGGAGCTTCGCGTGGACGGAGGCGCCTCTGCCAACAATTTCCTCATGCAGTTTCAGGCAGATATGCTGGGAAAGCAGGTGATAAGACCTAAGTGCATTGAGACGACCTCTCTGGGAGCGGCGTATCTTGCGGGTCTTGCGGTGGGATACTGGAAAAGTACGCAGGATGTCCTGGAAAATTGGCAGAGCGACAGGAAATTTGTACCTTCTATGGAGGAGAAGACACAAGAAGAATTACTGCAGGGCTGGCATGAGGCGGTCAAACGCAGCCAGAACTGGGCTAAATAGATTGAAATTACAAACGAAGGAGATGTTTAGCAATGGGAGAAGTAAAGCAGAGAGATTATGTCTTTGACGCGTTCCGTGGTCTGTGTATGTGGTCTATTCCGATTTCACATTTTACCAGAATGGCGGGACATTTTAGTCAAGGCTCCTTAAGCGGAATTGTATACATAACCATCAACGTATTTGTCATGCAGGCTTTTATGTTTCTGTCAGGCTATTTTTCAAAGAAGCCAGACCGCAGCAGAGAAATCGCCTTTAAAGTTTTTCTGTGGCCGTACATTTTGAGCATTTTCTTTTTCTACGGCGTGCGGCTTTTGTTCTGGGGCAATGCAAATCTGTATTTTGATAGAGCGCCTTTTGCCATGTGGTTTATGGTGACGTTGTTTCTGTACAAAGTATTTCAGAAAAACTACATCAAAATTCCTCATTTCTTTGCCATGACTTTTGTGCTGTATCTGATAGCAGGCTGTCTGCCGTTTCTGACAGATTATCTGTCCCTCGGCAGAATTGTATCCTACTTCCCGTTCTTTTTCTTAGGATATTACTGCACACCCGAGCACATCGCAAAGATTAAGTGTCTGAAAAAATGGCAGTGTGCAGTGCTTGGCGTATTTTTAATCGGCGTATCGTGTCTTCTTGCATTCGGCGTGCCGCAGGTACCGGTAGGCTGGTATCTGATGAAAGACCCGGGCTCCTTTACAGGCGTATGCTGGTGGCTGGATATTCTGATGAGAGCAGTGCTCTTTATCATCGGCGCACTTTGGATTATTCTGATGTTCAACATTCTGCCGAGCAAGGATACATATCTTGCTTATGTGGGCAGAAATACTATGCCAGTATATATTTTGCATTTGGTAGTGCGCCAGTGGATGAAGAAGCATGGCGGCATCAGTTTAGGGATTTTTCCAATGCCGGAAGCAAGCAGCCTTTTGTATTATGTGATGGTATTCGGCTTTGCCTCTTTGTGCGTGGTAGTTTTTGCCTCAAAACCGGTATCAAAGGGCTACGACTGGGTTGTTGATACGACTTACGCTATCTTTATGTGGGTGGTAAATCACATCATTCTGCCGCCGTTTGCGTTCCTAGAAAAGGGACTAAAATCCTGGGGTATCAGTACGGCAGAGTGGATTGAAAAACAGAAAAAGTAGGAGTAGAATATGGATAATTTTAGAGAAGAAAATAAATGTGAAGAAACGCAAGTGAAAGAGGAAAAAAGCGGCGGAGCAACTATCGTCGATTTTAACTATGAAAAATATGCGGAAGTAGAGCGAAAGGCGACACACACTGATGCGACAGCGGCGCTTGTTATGGGAATTCTTTCCATGGTAATGGCATTATTTGCTGCGGTGATTGCGGTTGTTCTAGGGGTAATCGGTATTGTTTTTGGAATCAAGGGAAGAAACGATGCGGAGCGCCAGGGTATGGCAACAGCGGGGCTGGTACTGTCAATCCTAGGCACGATTTTATCGGTTTTGCGGATTATCGCCACCATATTCTTTATTACGTTTTATGCGGTGGATTTGTTGAATTACTTTTAAAGTAAATTTCCATCTGCTTGGTCTAAAAGGAATTTTAGATCGTAAATTAGTAACATTATATTTATAAAATTTGAGGAGAACAAGATTGATTTATTTAGAGTATCTTGCAGCAGCAGTTATCGTTGTTGTTTTATCAATTAAAGCATCGGATTACATCGACCTTTTGGATAAGAATACGAAGCTTTCCGGCGCATTTTTGGGTGGGATTATGCTTTCGGCGGTGACATCGTTGCCGGAACTTTTCACCAGTATTTCAGCGACAGTTCTGCTGGAAAGACCCGGACTTTGCATGGGTAATATTTTGGGCAGCGACCTTTTTAATCTGGGTGCTCTGGCATTTTTTATCCTGCTGTTTTCAAAGAACTTTGCGAAAGGAAAGGTGTCAAAGAGTTATCGCCATGTGACGGTGGTCGTGCTTGTGATTTATATTCTGATTACCCTCAATTTTGCCGGGATTTTACAGTTCAGGATTCTTCATCTGTCCATCACGTCGGTTTTGATTGCACTGATTTACGGATTGGGAGCCAAGTACCTTGCGGTGGCTGACGATGTAACCTCTGATGAGGCTGTACTGGATTATCATTCGGAGTCCAGCACTTCGCTTTCGGTAAAACAAATCGGTGTGAGGTTCTTCTTCGCGGCAGTGGGAATCATAGCTTTTAGTATTATTCTGACCTATTTGACCGATGAAATTTCCGTCAAATTAAATTTGGGTCAGGGCCTTGCGGGGGCGATTTTCCTCGGTGTAGCCACATCACTACCAGAAGTGACTTCCACCATTGCCCTGTTTAAGATGAAGAACTTTAATATCGCTGTAGGAAATATCATTGGCAGCAATCTCTTCAACTTCATCATTTTAGTTGTGGCAGATGTGCTGTCCATGGGCAGCGGCGTTTACGCAACTTTTGATCACCAGATTGAAAACCTGCTGATTTTTGGAGGCACAGCAACAATCCTATTCTGGGTGATGCTGCGCTTTAAAAAAGCTACAATCCAGACTGTTTGTGCCCTGGGCATGGTAGCAAGCTATCTGGGATTCTTGCTGATATAAATTACAGATGTAAATTGTAGATATAAATTGTGGAAAGGAGAACGCACTTATGGAAGGACATTGTAAGCTGTGCCCGCAGTGTAACGGCAGGGCATGTAAGAACCAAATTCCCGGTCCTGGAGCAAAGGGAATCGGCGATACGGCAATTAGAAATTACGATAAGTGGAAGGAAATTCGTATCAACATGGATACGTTGACCGAAAAAAGAGAAGTCAGCACAGCCTTTTCTCTCTTTGGAAAAACTTTTGCTGCGCCATTTTTTGCAGGTCCTGTCGGGGCAGTGAATATGCACTACGGCGACAAGTACAACGACTTGGAGTATAACAACATTCTGGTTCCTGCCTGTAAGGAAAGCGGCATTGCTGCTTTTACAGGAGACGGTATGGACCCGGAGGTGATGAAGGCTGCCAGCATTGCTATTAAAGAAGCAGGCGGTCTGGGTGTGCCGACAGTAAAGCCTTGGAACAAAGCCATGATTGCAGAAAAGATGGGGTTGGTGAAAGAATCTGGGGCCTTTGCGGTGGCTATGGATATTGACGCAGCAGGGCTTCCATTTCTAAAAAATTTCCAGCCTCCCGCAGGGAGCAAGTCTGTGGAAGAGATGAGAGAAATTATAGAAGAGGCAGGAATTCCTTTTATCGTCAAGGGCATTATGACGCCGAAAGCGGCACGCAAGGCAAAGGAAGCAGGCGCTTCTGCTATCATCGTTTCTAATCACGGCGGCAGAGTGCTGGATCAGTGCCCGGCGACGGCGGAAGTGCTGGAAGCCATTGCTGATGAAGTGGGCGGCACTATGAAAGTGCTGGTAGATGGCGGAATCCGAGACGGTGTAGATGTGTTTAAGGCGCTGGCTCTTGGCGCAGATGCAGTGCTTTTGGCAAGACCTTTTGTCAATGCAGTTTACCGCGGAGAAGGACAAGCCGTAAAGGACTATGTTGCAAAGGTGCAGGCGGAACTCGCTGACACCATGGCGATGTGCGGGGCGTATGCCTTGGATGAGATTTGTAAGGATATGATTTGGAGATAAGATAGTAAAAAGCGCTGGCGTTATAAAGCTGCCAGCGCTTTTAAAGTTTTCGATATAATTATACAATTCTGTTCAGTCTGCCGCCATCTAAGTAACTCTTCAGGTTGGCAGCGCAGATGTCGATGACTTTCTGTCTGGTCTCCTTTGGCATCCATGCGATGTGTGGGGTCAGAATACAGTTAGGCTGCCCAATGAGTGGGTGCGGCTCTTTCGGCGGTTCGCCGTCTATCACGTCTATGGCTGCCGCGGACAGTTTGCCAGAACGAAGTGCCGCCGCTAAATCTTCTTCGTTGATCAGTGCGCCGCGGGCGGTGTTAATCAGCACTGCGCCATCTTTCATTTCGGCAATCATTTTACTATTGACAAATCCTTTATTTTCAGCGGTCAAAGGACAGTGTAAAGTAACAAAATCAGATTTAAGAGCAGCCTCCTTGTTACGGCTGTAGACGTTGACAGTCATGCCAAAAGCTTCCGCAATGTGGGCAACCCGCTTTCCGATATTTCCGTAGCCGATGATACCAAGTGATTTGCCGTCTAAAAGAGTCAGCGGTTCTTTGATAAAGGTAAAATCGGGACTTTTGTACCACTGACCGGCTTGTACGGAACTGTCGTAGCTACCGACTCTGTTGGTCAGCTCCAAAATCAGCGCAAAGGTATGCTGTGCAACGGCATCTGTAGAATATGCAGGTACATGACATACAGCTATGCCAAGTTCTTTTGCGGCTTTGATATCAACATTGTCGTAACCCGTTGCGGTGACTCCGATAAATTTTAGCTTCGGACAGCTTTCCATAACTTCTCTGGTAATGAGACATTTGCTGACGAAGAAACCATCGCAGTCGCTGATGCGATTTACAATTTCTTCCGGAAAACTTCTGTCATAAGTGCAAAAAGTACCCAGCGCTTCGATTGGTGCCCAGGATAAATCTCCTGGATTTATAGAATATGCGTCTAAAATTGTTAATTTCATCGTATTGAAAACTCCTTGTTACATATTATAATTAATAGCTGTAAGTAGTATACCACATCAGGACTTGCGGGAAAACCCATAAAATGGTATACTATAAGGTAAAATTGGAAATTTGGAGAGAGTATGGGACTGATTGAGATTACTTTGATTGGCGTAGGTCTTGCCATGGACGCAGTGGCAGTATCTATATCTAACGCCATGATTTTTAAACCCCTTAGAAAAACTGATTACATAGCCATGATTTTGGCATTTGGCATATTTCAGGGGATTATGCCGCTGCTTGGGTACTATGCGGGATCTGTCTTTGCCAGATGGATTACCAAATATAGCGGAATCGTGATTTTTCTCATCTTAGGCGCCATTGGCGGCAATATGGTTCGGGAAAGTTTTCGGAGCGAGCCGTCCAAAGTGTATGATGAAAAAAGACTGACTGCAGGAATTTTGTTTTTTCAGGCAGTGGCGACCAGCATTGACGCCTTTGCAGTAGGAGTAGGTTTTTGCGCAGCCAGTGTAGCAATTTTGCCAACGGTAAGCCTTATTGCATCTATTACGGGTGTGCTGGTCTTTGGAGCAATCTTAGTAGGGAAGAAATTTGGAAATATTTTTGAGAGTAAGGCGGGTCTTTTAGGCGGTGTGATTCTGGTAATCATCGGAATTAAGGGCTTATTATAAAGGAGAAAAAGTATGAGAACAGATAGAGCATTTGATGTGACAAGAGAAGTAAAAGTAACTGACCATTATCTGATGAGTCCACAGGGTTCAGTTTTGATAGAGATGGGAAATACCAAGGTGATTTGTACTGCCAGTGTCGAGGAATCGACGGCAAAACACCTTGTGGGAACAGGAAAAGGTTGGGTGACAGCGGAGTACGCCATGCTGCCTGGCTCGACCGGAACAAGAAAAAAGAGAGAAAAGGGAAAGGCGGACGGCAGATCTGTGGAGATTCAGCGTTTAATCGGAAGGTCTCTTCGCTCTGTTGTGGATATGGAAAAGCTGGGAGAGAGAACCATTTGGATTGACTGCGATGTCATTCAGGCAGACGGCGGCACCAGAACAGCGTCCATTACAGGAGGCTATATTGCAATGGTACAAGCTATGCAGTGGATGAAGGAGCAGGGGTTGATTGAGGAAATTCCTGTCAGCGCTGCAGTTTCTGCCATCAGCGTGGGTATTGTGGATGGTGAGTGTATTTTAGACCTTTGCTATGAGGAGGATTCTCATGCTCAGGTGGATATGAACGTGATTATGACCGACAAGGGCGAGTTCATCGAAGTGCAGGGAACCGGCGAAGATGCGCCATTTACGAAAGTGCAGCTTCTTGAACTTCTTGATTTGGCAACTAAGGGCTGTAGCCAGCTACACCAGATACAAAAAGAAATCTTAAACAGATAAGCTTCCAGGAAGCGAAACATGCGTAAATTAAAAGAAAGGACAAAATCATGGAAACCATTATTGCTGCTTCCAGAAATCAGCACAAAATCATGGAAATTGAAGCAATTACTAAGAAATTTGGTATGAACATCGTTTCGAGAGATGAGGCGGGCATTCCCAAATTTGAAATTGAAGAGGATGGAGAGACCTTTGAGGAAAACTCCTTTAAAAAAGCAAATGAAATTATGAAAGTTTGCGGTAAAATTACCATTGCAGATGATTCAGGACTGATGGTGGATTATCTTGGCGGTGCACCGGGTGTCTATTCTGCTAGATTTGCAGGTGAGGATGGAAACGACACTAAGAATAATGAGAAACTGCTGATGCTTTTAGAGGGTGTTTCCTATAAGGAAAGAAGGGCGAAGTTTGTATCGGTTATTACGATGGTCTATCCAGATGGCACACAACTGGCAGCTCGCGGTGAGTGCGAAGGTCACATCATTGATGCGCCAGTAGGTGAAAACGGATTTGGCTATGATCCCCTCTTTGTTCCTGACGGATATCAGAGAACTTTTGCGCAGCTTTCAGCGGAGGAAAAAAATCAAATCAGTCACAGAGCGAAGGCGCTTAAGCAGCTTGAAAAGCTGCTTGAAGAAAGGGAGAATATATAGTTGTTAAAAAATAGATGGATCAAGATGATTCTTCTTGGAATCAAGCAGTTTAGCGATCCTTATTATCAGGGCTTTGCAGCACAGATGTCTTTTTATATTATGCTGTCTTTGGTGCCGACCATTATCGTTTTGTCGCAGCTTCTCGGTATTTTGGACATTTCACTGGATTTTCTGGATGAATGGATAGGAGAATACGTTGCGCCGGGTATGGGTGACACTTTGCGGGGGCTGCTAAATTATAAACCTGCGACTACAGCTAATATTGTGCTGGTGATTATGGCTCTGTGGGCATCTTCCAGGGCTCAGTTTTCCATGATGAGAATTACCAATTATACCTATTCAGACGGTAGAACAACTGGGAGTTTTTGGGGCGAGAGGTTTCGTGCAGTGAAAACTATGGCGCTGACGGTATTTACTCTTGCTTTTGTCGCCATTATTCTGGTATATGGGAAACTGATTTTACAGCTGTTCCTCGGAAAACTTGTTGAAGGAACCATAATTGATACCTTATGGACCTGGCTTAGATGGCCTCTTGCGTGGGTTCTGTACTTTCTGATGGTTTCGTATAATTATTACGTTCTGCCAAGCGAAAAACTGCCGTTTCGGGAGATCCTTCCAGGAAGTATTTTGGGCGCGGTGGGCATGCTGGTTGTAACCATCGTGTACTCCTATTATGCAGACTACACGGTTAACTACGACATTATTTATGGTTCCCTGGCGAGCATGGTAGCTTTGTTGTTTTGGTTTTACTTTTTATCTTGGGTGCTTTGTCTTGGAATTCTGTTTAATAAAGTATGGAAGGACACAAAAGGAGGAACGGCACAATGAGACAAAGAAAATATCAGATAAAAGCGAGATTCTATGTATTTCTGTCATTGTTTCTGGCGGTTGCTCTAGGCGTGACTGCTTATGTGCTGTTTTCGCAGGACGAAATAGATTTAGCGCCTTCTAAGGAGATAGAGCAGGGATTTATGATTACTATGGCGGCAAGGGCTTACATCAGCAATGAAGAACTGCGATATGAAGATACTTATTTTGCCGGCGGCTATCCGCCTGATGATATCGGTGTTTGTACGGATGTGGTCTGGAAGGCGTTTGAGGGTATTGATGTATCCATTAAAGATTTGGTTGACGCAGATACTTACTACTATCCAAAGGCTTATGTAGACGTTATATCTATCAGAGATACCAATATTGACTTTCGTTTGGTTCCGCAGCTGGAACGGTTCTTCGAACGAAACTCCAAAGTGCTGAGTACAGATGTGGATAATCTGATTGTTTGGCAGGCGGGGGATATTGTGACCTTTGAATCCAGTCATGTAGCGATTGTATCCCCGTTTCGAAATCTTTGGGGAAGAAGTTATGTGATTCAACATGGGAAGGATCCTGCGGCAGAGGAAGATCGTCTCTTTGCAGCAGACGGTATGAAGGTCTCAGGGCATTTTCGCTGGGACGAAAATGCAGTAAAGAAGATTTTATGGAATTGGCCGATTGAGGAACAGGAGGAAGCTAAGCTGTATATTGATATAGAAAGATAGAAAGGAACACGGGATTGATGAAAAAGGTATTAGTGATTTTGAATCCTTGCGCAGGAACAAAACAGGCAAACAAACATTTTGTAGAGATAATTGATATTTTTTGTAGGGCAGGTTTTGAGACGGTAGTAAAGACGACTGCGGCAAGAGGTGACGGCACGGAGATTGTAAAAGGACAAGCGGCTGATTTTGATTTAATCGTGTGCATTGGTGGCGATGGAACATTCAATGAGGTAATAGATGGGCTGCTGCTGTCGGGAGCAGACAAGCCTATTGGATATATTCCAGCTGGTAGCACCAATGATTTTGCAAACAGCCTTCACTTATCAAAAGATATTTTGCAGGCGGCAAGAGACATCGTGTCAGGCGAGGAACGAGCACTTGATATCGGCAGTTTTAATGGGAGATATTTCTCCTATGTTGCATCATTTGGTGCGTTTACCAAAGCTTCCTACGAAGCGCCGCAAAGTATCAAAAATGCGCTGGGACATTTAGCATATATTTTGGAAGGAATTAAGGATATTCCATCCATTAAGCCTCTCAGGTTGTGGCTGAAAATGGAGCAGGGCATCTATGGGGGTGATTATCTCTTTGGTGCAATTTGTAATTCCACTTCTGTGGGAGGTCTTTTAACTCTTGCAGATGATTTGGTGGATATGAATGATGGTCTGTTCGAGGTACTTCTCATTAAGGCGCCGTCTAACATTTTAGAACTAAATCAGATTTTGTTAGCACTGACTACACAGAATTACAGTTCGCCAATGCTGTCCTTTTTCAGCAGCGGTAAGCTGGAAATTACTGCGGACAAAGATATGCCTTGGACACTGGACGGGGAATATCAGGAAGGCTGTGAGACTATTGAGATTAAGAACATACAAGGCGCCATTCGGTTGATTGTGCCGAGGAGGTAAGAGGGTTGCTATGAAAAGAGGGTTTGTGATTAAGGAATACGGTCATGTGCTGCTAATTTTGTATGTGCCAGTTTATTTGGTTGGATTTTTTCTAATGGAGCAGTGTGTGCCGGAGACGGCGGACTATTGGGTGTCCTACTGCTTTCTAGATGATTTGATACCATTTAATGAATGGTTTATTATACCTTACTGCCTGTGGTATCCGCTTTTGTTTGTGACGGGATTTTGGCTTTTATTGCGTGATGTGCAGGGTTTTAAGCTGTACATGTATTGCATTATTATCGGCTTTACTGCAAGTATTATATTTTGTCTGATTTTTCCTAATGGACAGGATTTGCGGCCGGAGACTTTTCCTCGGGAAAATCTTCTGACGCAGGTAGTTCGGCTGATTTATGAAGCGGATACGAATACAAATGTGATGCCCAGCGTTCATGCAGAGGGTGCTATTTTTGCAGCTATGGGAATTTGTACCACAAAGTCGATTGAATCTATGTCGGTAAAGGTAACAGCAGCTGTGATTGCAGGACTGATTTGTATGGCCACCTGCTTTGTGAAACAGCACTCGATTTTAGATGTGTGTGCAGCAATCGTACTATGCGTGATTATTTATTCTGTTTTGAGAATAAATATGAAATACAAAACTGTAAATTCTTAAGAAATATTAAGAAATATTAAATCGCCATAAACGTTTAAATTTAAACGTTTATGGCGATTTTTGTTTGTGAAAATTGTGTGAAAAAACCGTATAAAACTTGACTTTTTGATGCATATAAAGTAGGATAATAGCTGTGAGACAATTGAAAAACATGAAAAGGAAATAGTATTATGTCAAATCATTCTATGACGAGAGTCAATACTAAAATCAAAAGGGTGTTTAAAGCAACTGCCTCAGTTCTATTGATTATGTCCATGATGTTCACGGTTGTATTTGGTTTTACTGGTACGGCTCATGCGGCAGATCAGTTTGAAACCGAGTTATGGGCGGTCGTAATTGGAGATGAAGAAGTATTATATGTGGATTCTGAAGAATCTGCCAATCAGGTAATAGAGGGGTTATCGAATTATTACCTGTCCAAGGGCTCCAATGTACTGGAAGTACAGTTTGACCCTATCATTGAAATCAAGAAAATTACAGCCTACATTGATGAAGAGTTTTCGGCATTCAGCAGCAATGCCAGAACAATAGATGTGGAGGAAGCCATTGCTAAACTCAGCGAAGGTAAGGTGGAATATTACGTTTATAAGACAGAGGAAGGGGATACGCTGAAATCCATTGCAAAAGAAAAGGGAATTTCTGCGAAGAAGCTGGCGTCTTTGAACTTTGGTGAGTATGACACCGATGAGACTATCAAAGAGGGCACGTATATGGTACTGTATTCAGAGGTTCCATATGTAGAAGTAACGACGGTGGAAGAAATTATATCTACGAAGTCAATTGACTATAACACTGTTTATAAGAAGACAAGTTCTTTGACCAAGGGAACACAGAAGGTGAAGACCAAGGGCGTTAAAGGCAAGCAAGCAGTGACGGAAAAAATCACCAAGGTAAATGGCGAGGAAACAAATAGTGAGTTGATTTCTAAGCAAACTATCAAGAAACCAGTGGACAAGGTTGTACTGAAGGGTACGGGTTCTGTTACGGCAAAAGCTGGCAAGACTTTTGATTTTGTCGAAGGTTCTGAGGTTGTAGAATATGCGAAGCAGTTTGTTGGGAATCCTTATCGTTACGGTGGGACTAGCTTGACAAACGGAGCTGATTGTTCTGGATTTGTATATGCTGTGTATAAGCACTTTGGCATTGATTTGCCACGGACTGGGCAGTCTGGTGTTGGAAAAGCAGTTTCTTATAAAAACGCAAAGAAGGGCGATATCCTGATTTATTCCGGGCACGTTGCTATCTATGCAGGAAACGGCAAAGCAGTTCACGCAGTAAATGAAAGACTGGGAATCAGAGTTACCAGTGCAACTTACACAGGTCCGATTATTGGCGTAAGACGCATTCTTGACTAAGAGCAAGAGAAGGATTAAAGAGAATCATGAGCTTAATAGAACGAATTAAATCAAAAAAATATTTGATTGCAGGGATAGTTATCCTTGCAATCGCTGTTTCAGCCGCATTTTGCGCATCCACAATTAAAGCTAATGCCAGCGAAGATTACTGGGATGTAAAGATTGGCGAAAACACAGTTGCGGTGCTTACATCTGAATCAGCAGCAAAGCAGGTAATTCGTGCGGTGAAGAACCACTATGTGCAAGAGGGGGCTATTGTAAAAGCCATCGAATGCACACCGGAAATGACTGTAGAGATGAAGGCTTACAAGGTTTCAGAAAAACCAGCAGTATCTGACGTGGATGAGGCGGTAGACTATATTCTTTCCGGAACAAAAGAAAAACTGACGTATACTGTAAAGAGCGGCGACAGCCTCTGGAGTATTGCGCAGAACTATGACTTCACAGTGGAAGAGGTCATGGAAATGAACCAGGACAATGACTTTTCTACGATGTATCCGGGAGATGAGATTCGGCTCTATGAGATGAAGCCGATGGTAGACGTTTTCGTAACGCAGGAAATTACTTCGGAAAAAAAGATTAAGTTTAGAACTGTCAAAGAAACTTCTTCAGAAGTTTTAAAGAATACAACGGTTGTAAAGCAGGAAGGCACCTATGGTAAGAAAAAGGTTACCGAACTGGTGACTTCCAAAAATGGCATTGTTACAGAGACCGAGGAAATCAACTCGGAAGTGATTAAAAAACCGAAAAAACGGATTGTTGTAAAGGGAACCGGTGTGCTTGCTGCACCGACTGGTGGTAAAACTTATCAGGGAAATGGTTCTGCAATTGCAAATTATGCGCTTCGCTTTGTGGGTACACCGTATGTGTACGGCGGCAGCAGTCTGACGCAAGGTGCAGATTGCTCAGGCTTTGTTCTTGCGGTCTATAAGCATTTTGGAATTACCATGGCGCATGATGCTGGTGCAATGAGAAACTACGGAAAGGAAGTTTCTCTCAGCGCGGCGATGCCGGGAGACTTGGTCTGCTATTACGGGCATGTAGCGATTTATATCGGCGGCGGGCAAGTTGTCCATGCGGTCAACGAAGGCATGGGTGTTGCGGTAACCGGCGTAAGCTATACAGGACCAGTTATCTGTGTGAGAAGAATTGTAGAATAAATTAAATACGCAAAAATGCAATATGAGGCAGATTCTTAGGAATCTGCCTCTCTACTTTTTAAAAGCCCATGACTGGAACGTTTTCCTGCGTTCTGCTGACATGGATTTGTATCATACAACATAAGAAAGAGACTGGGTTCGACACAATAGGACATTACATCTTCTTTTCAAGGATTTTGTATGCAACGAGAAATATAATCAGTTCCACATACACGCCTGCAAGAATCAGCATGGATGGCAGGATATGGTTCAGTGCAGTGAGTACAAAGATGAGAACTGCAGAGAAAAGAACAGAACCAAAGGCAGCCCAGGACATGGCATAGCGGGTAATCTGCACATTTCTCTCGTCGTTTCGCTCTATTTCACGCTGTTTCCTCTTTTCGGCAGAGCCAAAGTGGCAGCGAAGGGTATTCAAGACACCGATGGCAAGAAAAGCACTGCCCATGCCGGTGAACATACCTGCCAGCATCTGCAGATGATGTACATCCTCTGGGGTAATATAGGAATACCAAATCCCAAAGGCGATAGCAACGACACCGGCAATGATTAAAATAAGATTGAACACGGGATTATCTTTCCCCAATATTTTACACAGCATAGTTTTATTCCTCCTCATAAATAAAGATATCTTCGATAGACAGCTTAAAGTATCTGGCGATTTTAAATGCAAGCAGTATAGAGGGATTATATTTCCCGTTTTCCAGTGAACTGATAGTTTGGCGAGAAACTTCCAATGCCTTTGCCAGTTCATCCTGCTTGATCCCCTTAGTCGTACGAATTTCTTCTAGACGATTTTTCATATAGTAACTCCTTTTGAATCCGCATGTAAAGCTAGCTTTACATAGAGTATACGATATTGAGAAGGATATGTCAAGTAAACTTTACAATTTTTCTCCGCCGTGAAAAAAATCACTGTAATTCCTTCAAAATATTTAAGAAGGGCAGGTATGGATCTGCCTGGGGAAAGGTTTCAAAGATTGCTAAAAGACATTGGCAATGACAGCACTGACCAGAGAGATGTCATAGACGCGGCTTGGCATATCATCTTTGTTTCCAACTTGGATGATGCTGAATATTCTATTTTTCTTACTCAAAATAATCCTCCTTATAAAATAGCCCGGTCTGATGACCGGGCTGAAGTATATCTTCATAATGAATTTTGCGAATTAGATAACTCTGATTTTGATTACCCCTTCAGCAGAAGGAACATTTGCAACAGCTTCGGCTACATTAGCCAGTACGTAGCCGTATGCGCCGCGAACATTGCCGGAAATTGCAGTAACTTTATAGTTTGCAAGTAAATCAGAGGCCAGCTTCAGCGGATTTTCAACGCCCTTGGTTGCAATGGCAACTCTGCAAGCACACGCTTTTGCACCTAAGTTTACAGCAGGGAAGTTTACTGAGTTTACAATATTTCCATTTTCGATATAATCCATGGTCTGTTCTACCGCCATGGTTGCACAGTTGTCTTCTGCTTCAGCAGTAGATGCGCCAAGGTGAGGCAGACAGATAATATTTTCCTTGTTCAGTACACCGTCTGTTGGGAAGTCGGTCACATATTTGCCGAGCTTTCCTGCTTCTAAAGCAGTCAGCAGGTTAGCTTCGTTTACTAGCTTATCTCTGGAGAAGTTGAGCAGGATTGCACCGTCCTTCATCAGTGCGAACAGTTCGCTGTTGAACATGCCTTTTGTAGAATCCATAGCAGGAACATGGATGGATATGTAATCACACAGAGGGAGTAGATCTTTGACATCTTCTTTAACTTCTATGCAGGAGCACAAATTGTGCGCTGCTTTCACGCTGAAATATGGGTCGTAGCCAATTGCTTTCATGCCTAAATCAGCGGCGGCGTTAGCAACCAGCACGCCGATAGCGCCAAGACCTACAACTCCGAGAGTTTTTCCCTTTATTTCAGTTCCTGCAAACTGACTCTTTCCTTTTTCAACTGCTTTACCTACATTTTCGGTCAGGGTCCCCGCCCATGCGATGCCTGCAGGAATATTTCTGGCAGCAAGGAACAATCCGCCTAGCACCAGTTCTTTTACAGCGTTGGCATTAGCACCTGGCGTGTTGAAGACAACGATACCTGCGTCAGCGCATTTATCAAGGGGAATGTTATTGACACCCGCACCTGCTCTTGCAATGGATAAAAGACTTTCAGGCAGCTGCATCTCGTGCATGTCCTGACTTCTTACCAGAATACCGTTTGCCTCAGAAATATCGTCAGAGACTGTATATTTATCAGAAAGGTGGGCAAGTCCCACGGGGGATATTTTATTTAAGGTTCCAATTTTGTACATGTAAAAGTACCTCCTAATGTATTTTCTAATTTAGAAAAATTATAACACCTTACCGCTTTACTTTCAAGGATTAAAGTGTTATAATAAGAAAATATTCGTTCTTATGTGGGCTAAGTGCAAATTTTGCTTTTGGCTGCGTAAGATAAATTCAAAAAACTAATGGAGGGCGACGAAATGACAAAACCAAATCGTGTATTTAACTTTTCCGCTGGTCCATCGATGTTACCACTTTCTGTCATCGAGGATGCAGCAGCTAACTTGGCTGATTATAAAGGTTGCGGCCAGTCAGTAATGGAAATGAGTCACCGTTCAAAAGAGTTTGGAAAGATCATCGAAGATGCAGAAGCTAACTTAAGAGAAATCATGAATATCCCTGATAACTACAAAGTTATGTTTTTACAAGGTGGAGGAACTCTTCAATTTGCAATGGTGCCATTAAACCTGCTTAGAGCCTCTAAAAAGGCTGACTACGTAGTAACAGGATCCTGGGCAAAGAAAGCATACCAGGAAGCTTGTAAATATGGGGATATTCGCGTAATTGCAAGTTCAGAAGAAGATACTTATACATATATTCCGAAATTCTCGAAAGACGATATCAGACCGGATGCAGATTATGTCTATGTCTGCTACAATAATACTATCTACGGAACGCACTTTAATGAGGTGCCTGATACAGGCGATATTCCGCTAGTAGCCGATATGTCCAGCTGTATTTTGAGTGAAGAAATTGATGTCAGCAAGTTTGGACTGATTTTTGCCGGCGCACAGAAGAATGTGGCGCCTGCAGGCGTAACTATCGTCATCGCCAGAGAGGACCTGCTGGGATTTGCAGATAAGAAAGTGCCGACTTATTTGGACTACAAGATTCATGCGGATAAGGATTCCATGTATAATACACCGCCATGCTTCCCGATTTATATTGCAGGTGAAGTGTTCAAGCTGATCAAAGAGATGGGCGGAGTGCCGGCAATGCACGCGGCGGATGTTGCCAAAGCAGAGAAGCTTTATAACTATATCGACAGTAGCGCCTTGTTCAAAGGTCCTGTAGCGAAGGAAGACCGCTCCCTGATGAACGTGGTATTTGTAACAGGTGATGCAGAACTGGATAAGAAGTTTGTTGCGCAGGCCAAGGAAGAAGGCATGGTAAACCTGAACGGTCACAGAACTGTAGGCGGTATGAGAGCCAGCATTTATAATGCGATGCCGATGGAAGGTGTTGATAAGCTCATCGCATTTATGAAGAAGTTCGAAGAAGAAAACAAATAAAGTATGCAGAAGGAACTGTTTCAAAATTAGTTTTGCTTCTTTTGCACCATTTTCCTTAAAAATACCGAAAATGGTGCATTTTTTAGAATGTAAAACCGACATTCTGCATCATTTATGGTGAAATAGAGGCTTATGGTGCGGATTTTCTTGAATGGGCTTTAAAATGAACCATAATTCTGGATTGAAATGGAATATTATGGAGAATTCGATTCCGGATTTGATGTTTACAGTTTCCAGATGAAAGCGAATTAGCAGTAATTATAGGTTTTTGTGCACCATTGTTCTCGTTTTCGGATAAAATGGTGCAAGTATCGTTTCTATTTTGAGACAGTCTTTTGCGTTAAAAATAAAAGGAGTAAATCGATGAAATATTTAATTTTGGTTCCCGATGGGGCAGGCGATGAAAATATTGAGCAACTGGGCGGAAAGACGCCGCTGGAAGTTGCCAATATGCCTTTTATCGACGGACTTGCGGCAAAGGGAGAAATCGGCATGGTAAGAACCGTGCCACCCGGTATTGCACCAGGTAGCGATGCCGCCAATCTTGCGGTAATGGGTTATGATCCTACGATCTATTTGACCGGTCGCTCACCACTAGAAGCTGCCAGCATCGGTATTGAGATGTCTGATACTGATGTAGCATACAGAGCGAATATCATTACGCTTTCCGGCGAAGGCGCTTATGAGGATTTAATCATCAAAGATCACAGCTCGGGCGATATCACTACAGCAGAAGCAGATCAGTTGATTCAGGCGGTAAATGAGGCTTTTGCTGATGATGAAAAACTGTTTTATACCGGAACCAGCTATCGGCACTGTCTGATTGTACATAACGGTGAAACTGGCTTTGATCTGACACCTCCTCATGATGTGCTGGATCAGAAGGTAGGAGATTATCTGCCGAAAGGTGTAGGCAGCGAGTTTTTGACAGAGATGATGAGAAAAAGCTACGAGATATTAAAGGATCATCCAGTCAACAAGGCACGCATCGAAAAAGGACTGAACCCGGCTAACTCTTTGTGGATTTGGGGTCAGGGCAAGAAACCGCAGCTCTCTTCTTTCTACGATAAATATCAGATTACAGGGACTGCTATCAGCGCAGTAGATTTGATTAAAGGCATTGCAATCTGTGCAGGTCTTGACTCTGTTGATGTAGCGGGGGCGACTGGAACGCTCCACACTAACTTCGCTGGAAAGGCAGAAGCCGCTATCAGAGAATTTAGAGACGGCAAGGATTTTGTCTATGTCCATCTGGAAGGTCCTGATGAATGCGGACACCAGGGGGATATGGAAGGAAAAATTCAGTGTCTTTCCGACATCGATAGTAAAGTGCTGAAGCCGATTGTGGCGGCTCTTCGTGCTGATGGTAAGGATTTCAAAGTACTGGAGGTTCCTGACCATAGAACGCCTCTTGCAATCAGAACCCATTCATCTACGCCGGTGCCATACGTAATTTACGACAGCAGAAATGAAAAAACGGAAGACAGCAGTCGTCAGTTTAACGAAAAGGCAGGCATCGCAGCAGGTACTTATTTTGAAAACGGATTTGAGCTTGCGGATTATTTCTTTAAAAATTAAAAATTCTATCGAAGCAGTCAGCGGTGGGAAATTCCTGTCGCTGATTTTTTTATAGAGAAAGGCAAGTTCGCTATTCAAAAACGCATGGATTCATGTTAGAATAAATTTAGAGATAAAGATTTTAATAAGGTGGGTATATGATGGAGACTCAAAAAAATCACTTATGGAGAAATAAGGCACGAAAGGCGGCGGCGGTGCTGCTTTCTTTTTCTTTGCTTTTTACAGCGGTAGGTACAGGCAGTGCTGTTTACGCCGCGGAAAAACCGGAAAGACCCGAGATCAGCGCAAAGAGCGGCATTGTCATTGACGGAGAAACTGGCACTACTATTTATTCTAAAAATCCTCACATCAGACGGGACCCCTTGAGCACCACCAAACTTTTGACCTGTATGGTGGCACTGGAGCATTTATCGCCGAAGGATACGGTGACCGTAACAAAATGGGCGGCAAACACCGGCGGCTCGACAGCCTATTTAAAGGCCGGAGAAAAGGTAAAAGTCAAAGACTTGATTTATGCGGCTCTTTTGCCATCGGGCAATGATGCGGCTGTGGCACTGGCTCATGGTGTATCTGGATCTAAGGCTAAGTTTGCAGTGCTTATGAATCAGAAGGCAAAGGAACTGGGCTGTGTGGACAGTCACTTTTCAAACCCCCATGGATGGAAAGCAAAAGATCACTACGCTTCCGCATATGATATGGCAAAGATTGCAAAGGCTGCCATGGAGGTAGATTTAATTAGAACAGCATGCAGCACGGAAATGTATAAAATGTCGAAAACCAATAAACATAAAGCGAGATACATATCTACGACTAATTATTTGGTTGCGGGAAAGAAATACCCGAAGTCTGGAGTTTTTGCAGGAAAGACCGGCACCTGGGATGGCAAAAATGCGTCACTGGTTTCAGCCTGTCAGCGGAAAGGAAAACTGGTCTACGCAGTAGTGCTGAAAGATACTACTGGCGGAAGATACACATCGACCAATAGAATTTTGAATTACAGCTACAAAAAACTGACATGGCAGGCTGAGAAAGAGAATTGATAAACTATGAGTAATGCATTGAAGAAAACATTATCTATACTGATTGTCATGATACTGCTGTTTTTTGCAGAAGCGCATGCCTTTGGCGCACAGGTGGAAAAACCGGATGTGACGGCAGGAGGCGCTATTGTATATTGCCAGAATACAGGAGAAGTTGTTTATTCTAAGAATATGAACAAAAAAATTGCTCCGTATAGTGTAACCAAGCTGATGACGGTGCTTCTCGCAGTGCAGAATCTGCCTTTAGACAAAGAAGTAACTATTTCTCACGCGGCGGCTTCCCAAAAAGAGGCTTCCATGAATTTAAAAGCAGGAGAGGTTTTAACCGTAAAAGATTTGATTTACGGCGCGCTGCTGCCGTCGGGCAATGATGCTGCTTATGCTCTTGGCGAGGCAGTATCTGGAAACATGAAGGATTTTGTTAAGCTGATGAATAAGACGGCTGTAAACATCGGCTGCGAAAACACCCAGTTTAAGAATCCAAATGGTATGAAGCAAAAAGGTCATCACACTTCAGCCTACGACATGATGCTGATAACTAAGACCGCATTGTCTAACGATGTTATCAGAAAGGCGGCAGGAAGTACTTCCTACACTGTAAAAAAGACCAATAAGAGCAAGGAACGAAACCTGAAGACGCATCTCAGTTTTTTAAAAGATAAGGATTCAGGCGTTTATGGTGGAAAGACAGGCTATTGGGATGCCAACAACTGCAGTATCGCTTTGGGCTACCAGAATGACGGACTGGAACTTTTTATTGTAGTGCTGGGAGATACGGCAGAAGAACGGACCAATGATGTAGAAAAACTGATTCGTTATGCCTGTGCTAAGGTAGAGGGTGTAAAGGTTATTGGCAAGGACAAAGAAAAAGGCAAGGTAAGAATCAAACACGGAGAAAAGACCAGTGTGGAGGCTTACACTGCAGAAACAGGTTATGCTTATTTGCCGAAAGAGGCGTCTAAGTCATTGGTTGCGACGCAGACTGTTATGCGCAGTGATATAGAAGCACCGGTTAAATCTGGAACTGTTGCAGGTAAGCTGGAAATCTATGTGGGTGATGAACTTGTTAATGAGGTCGACTTAATTATCAAAGAAGATATTGAAACTGGCTGGTTCACTTCTTATCTGGGTATTTCCAATTTGGCGGCAGTTTTAATCGGCATTTTTATCGTTGTGGCAGCTGTAGCTTATGTCTGGATTTCTGCGGCAAGAGCTAGGGCACGCCGTCGCAAGAGAAGACTGCGCCAGCAGAAGGTGATGGAAATCGCTTTAGAGGAAATGCGAAGAGAACAGGAACATAAGGAAAGAGATTGGCGGTTCTGACATGTTTGATATCAAAGAGAATTTAAAAAAGCTCCCGGATTGTCCGGGAGTTTATATGCATAAGGATAAACTGGGTCAGGTTATTTATGTTGGAAAGGCGATTTCTCTGAGAAATCGCGTCAGACAGTACTTTCAGAGTGCGGCAAAGACCAACCCCAAGGTACGGGCGCTGGTTTCTCATATTGCAGAATTTGAATACATTACCTGTAGTACGGAGATGGAAGCGCTGATTTTAGAGTGTAATTTAATCAAGAAGTATATGCCCAAATACAATGTGCTGTTGCGAGATGACAAGACCTATCCTTATATAAAGGTGACCACGACAGAGGATTTCCCCAGAGTTGTAAAGACGCGAATCATCGCAAAGGACGGCAATAAGTATTTTGGTCCCTATAGTGATGCAGGTGCAGTGAATCAGATCGTTGAGCTGCTCTCCAATATTTACTCGCTGAAAAGATGCAGCGCCAGAGAGTTTCCTGCAAGTCACAGACCTTGTTTGAATTTTCATATCAATCAGTGTCGTGGTGTCTGTGCAGGAAAGATCAGCCAAGCAGAATATAGGCAGCAGATTGACAAGGTGCTTGAGTTTCTCGGTGGAAAAGAAAAGCCGCTGCTTCGCAGTCTTTCGGAGAAAATGCAGGAGGCTTCGGAGAAATTGGAGTTTGAAGAAGCCGCCAAATATAGAGACTATATCTTATCTATTGAGGCAATTTCCGAAACGCAGCGCGTTACCATGGTTCATGATAAGGATTTGGATGTGGTGCTGCCAGTCAAAGACCAGGAGAATTCTTTTATCGTACTGTTTACTGTCCGTGACGGTAAACTTTCCGGCAGAGAAAACTTTCAGATTCAAACTGGGGAAAACGATGCGAGAAGTGAAATGGTAATGGAATTTATCAAGCAGTATTACAGTCAGTGGGCTGTTGTGCCGCCGGAGATATTGGTAGAAGAGGAACCTGCTGACAAGGAACTTCTGGAAGAATTTTTGAGCAGGGATGGCAGAAAAGTACGGATTTTTGTGCCGCAGAAAGGGGAGAAGCGGGCACTTCTGAAAATGGCACAGAGCGATTGTATCGAAATGACTAAGACACTTTCACAGAAGGCAAAGCTCAACGAAGAAAAGCAGACGGCAGTACGGCAGCAGGTAGCAGATGTGATGCGGCAGGCAGGCTATATTCCGGAAGAAAAGAAGGCATATCGGATTGAGTCCTATGATATTTCCAACACTAACGGCGTGGATTCTGCCGGAGCAATGGTGGTCTTTGAAGGAACGAAACAGATTCGCAGGGATTACCGAAGGTTTAAGATAAAAACCATTGAAGGCCCTAATGATTACGGCAGTCTTCAGGAAATGATTTATAGAAGATTTAAGCGAGCGAAAGCAGGAGATCCGGCATTTGCAAAGCTTCCTGATGCAATTTTTATGGACGGCGGACAGGGACAGGTCACTGCAGCGAGAAAAGTACTCTTTGCGCTGGGGCTTGATATTCCGGTGGTGGGTATGGCAAAAGATGACAGCCACAGAACCAGAGCGATTGTTTTTGAAGACGGAAGAGAGATGGAACTTCGGGAAAGACCTATTCTGTTTAAATATGCAGGAACTATTCAGGAAGAGGTGCACCGTTTCGCGATTGACTATCACAGAAGTCTGAGAAATAAAAATGCGATTCGCTCTGTCCTCGATAATATCAGTGGTGTAGGGCCGACCAGGCGCAATGCGCTTTTGAATCATTTTGAGTCCATCGACAATATCAAAAAAGCCTCCTTGGAACAGCTTTCAGAGGTTCCCGGCATCACAGAAACAATCGCAAAGAACATAAAAGAATATTTTAGTGTCAACCGTAATTGAAAAAGTCCAAAAATAAGTGCAATATTAGCACCAAAAAGCAA